>JALSMA010000018.1 GCA_026988015.1 Desulfobulbaceae bacterium
CTCAAAAAGACTCTTGGATTTGTACAATTGGCCCTTTTGGTAAAAATATTGGCTAAATTTACGGACTGGCTCATGTCAGTAAAATCCATTCAGCTTGTAGCTGGATGACTTATTGAGGAAGCTCTATTTAACTTTTAAATTGCATACTTTCGCAGATGTCTCCCCTCTGGTGCTTACCAAGTGGCATCTTCTCGATGTTTCGTTTATTAATCCTCTTGACCCAGCCCTCCAAAAATCGCCTTTAGCAATGAATTTGATAAAAAATCGCTACCATGCGACTATAGTGCGACAATTTGCCACGCGGATCTGGTGCCATTTTGTGGTAAGTTTGGGGGAAATTATGTATAAAAAACATAAATATGAATGTGAGTCATTGATTTTTAACCAGCGTTGCTCGCAGGGCAGCAATTGAATATGGCGGTGGTTCACTGGAATACCACAAAGTACAGTCGGAGAGAAAAATGAATCTGCCTGAATTGATACAGGATCGGAGGGACTCTGGCCCGTTTTTACCAGCCGTGGTCCTTGCCCTGTTGTGTAGTGTCCTCTCTGTTGGGCCTGTCCATGCCATGATATCGGGTATCTGTTCCGATTGTCACACCATGCATAACAGCCAGGATAATGCCCCGATGAACTTTGATAACTCGACCACTCCCAATGAAAACCTGACCCGTGGCAGCTGTTTCGGTTGTCACGCCCAGGGCGGTGGCAGTCCTATTGTGACGGTGGGTAACTCTGTTATTCCCCAGGTAATGCACAGCAGCTCAGTTGCCCTTGCAGCTGGAAATTTTGGTTATATTACCGGTATGGCAGGAAGTGGGGCGGCAGACAGTAAAGGACACAATATCGATGGTCTGACAGGTGTGGACAGTGTACTCTATGCACCTCCCGGTGGAATTGTTAACGTGGGTGGCCCAAGTCATGTTCTGGGGAATACCGTGAACACCAATACTCTCACCTGTGCTGGAAACAACGGTTGCCATGGGTATCGGCATTATGGCCCCGGTGGCGACAGTACCTACAGGGTAAAAGGTATCACCGGTTCCCACCATAAGAATGTCGATGGGCAGTTGGATCAGGCTACTGAGCCGGCTAACAGTTACAGGTTTCTTATGGCAGTAAAGGGCCTGGAAAGTTCAGATTGGCAAGAAAATGCCAGTAGCAGCAATCATAATGAATATTATGCATTGCCTGCCCCGATTCAGCTGGGTTGTTCAAGTCCTGCGGTCAAGTGTCACGAAGGTCCCGGCGGATTGACTCAGCCTCCGGATGGTACCATGAGTCAGTTTTGTGCAACCTGTCATGGTAACTTCCATACCCTTACCACATCTGAATCAGATGGTGTCGGCAGTGTAGCCAACTCGCCCTTCATAAGACACCCGACAGATCTTTCTCTCCCCGTCACCGGAGAGTATGCGGATTATACAGTTTACAATATAAATGCGCCGGTGGCTCGTCTCACGGTTCCGGCTGTCTCGAGCAGTGTTGTGACGCCGGGAAGTGATGCTGTTATGTGCCTCTCCTGTCATATGTCACATGCCAGTGATTATCCTGATATGTTGCGCTGGAACTATGACACTATGATTTCAGGCAATGCCGGAGCAGCGGCAGGAACTGGTTGTTTTGTGTGTCATACCACCAAGGACTGATGGCGTCTCTGGGGCACTCGCAAGCTACAATGAACTGTTTCATGTAGAAGAAGCTGTATTGAAGAGATATCGATTAGGTCATAGACCTCAAAGTGGAAGGAGTATCTTGTTTTAATGACCTCATGGAACAGGGTGGGGTATGGAATCTGTATGTTTGTATGACTAACTTCAACTAGAGGTTTTATGGGTAACAGATTTGCTTCAGTTCCTTTTGTAACTTTTATTCTGTTCTTTGTGCTGTTTTGCAGCAGCCCAGGTTATGCGGAGATGGCTGATGGCCAACAGCTGACTTTTGTACACGCTGACGTTAGCGCTACCACAAATATTCATTTCAATAAGTATTACTGTACCGAATGCCATCTCGAAGCTGAAGGCGGGCAGTATAAAGAGTTGCGCTATGACAATTACACCCAGACTTGTCGTTGCCATAATTATACTCCTGAAACATACACGCACCCTGTGGGAATAACCTTGCCCCCGGAGAAAAGAAAAAAGATACCTGCTGATTTTCCACTTGAGGATGGAACCATAACCTGTGGAACCTGTCATATTCTGCTGTTGCAGTGCCAGGCGGACAGCAGTGTAAAGAGGTTCAATGGTTCATTTTTACGTGTCAATCCACGTCCGTCACGGACAGCCATCTGTTTCAGATGTCATAATGAGGCCAGGTACAGGATGATGGATCCTCACAATCAGATAGATCATGCCGGTAATATAATCAAAGAAAAGTGCCTTTATTGTCATAAAAAACTTCCAGATGTCGATCGGGCAACCTTGGATCCTCGTCAGGGGCTTGAGGAACTTGTTGCCCCCATCGGTGAACTCGATGTGCTCTGTTACCGATGTCACTACAAACAGGTAAAGCTTCATCCCATAAATGCGAATCACTTGAAGAAACCACCACAGAGAATACTCAACAATATACGAAGGTCTGAGCGGAAGCTTGGAATTATAATGCCACTGGATACACAGGGGAAGATAACGTGTGTTACCTGTCATAATCCACACGAACGAGGCGTCATTCAACAAGGTAAAGCGGGTGCAGGAGGAGCCGATGAAGTAGGACGATTACGAGTGTCAAAGAGTGGAGATAAAATTTGTCTCGCGTGTCATCGTAATAACTAGTGCCTGTCCATAAATGTTTTTTCCCAACTCTTGGTTGCTGTGGGAATTTTTCATTCCCTTTGATTTAGGGGAAAACTTATTAATGGATAAACGCTAACTAACAGAAAAGGGGGAGGAAATGTTGTTGAATTTAATAAAGAGACCACACTGGTCTTTCGGGGCTTTACTTATTGCCCTTTGTTTACTGCCTGGATGGGTGCTCGCTGCAGACATGGGGAATTGTCTGTTGTGTCATAAGTATCCTGGACTGAGCCGGATTGATAATGACGGCAAGATGAAGTTGATGTTTGTAAATGAGGAAATCTTCAATAAAAGTGTTCACTCAAAGGTAAAATGTGAGGGATGTCACACCGATATCACCAAGATCCCTCATGAGCCGGCAAAACCAGTTGATTGTCTCACAGTTTGTCACATCATTGAGCCCACCAGTGAGCAGAAATTTTCTCACAAGTCTGTCAAGACATTCATAGATGAGTCTGTACATAGTAAAATTGATCAAGAAGGAAAACTGAAAAAGTTCAGTGAAGATATGCCAACCTGTAAAGATTGTCATGATAATCCGCTTTTCAGGCCACTTGCATTTGTTAAAAAAGTACGTCCCGGTATTGCGGAAGATGCCATGGGCAGGTGTCGGGTCTGTCATGAAAAAGAAGATTTTATCTTCAGGTTTTATAATCACATCACTACCCGTCTCCATAAAAGTCGTAGTCCTCTCAATGTAGCAGAGGCCTGTGGTAAGTGTCACGATGACAAGGCACTGGTGAAACGTCACGGACTTACCGTAATGGCCGGTTCTTCCTATGCTGAAACATTCCATGGTAAGGCTGCAAACCTGCTTTCTGAAACCATTCCAGATTGTCTGGATTGCCATGTTGTAAAAGGAAAATCTGTGCATCAGATGTATGGAAATGATGACCCTCGTTCTTCTACTCATCCCGAGAACAGGGGAGCAATTTGTAATTCAGTGGATTGTCATCCCAAAGCTTCTGTCAAGTTTGCCAACTATCAGGTCCATCCTGTGTTTAATAAGGACCAAAGCCCTGTGGTTTACTGGTTCACAACGTTCTTTTACGTCCTTACTGGAGGAACTCTGCTGCCGCTGATGATTATTCTGTTCCTTGATCTCTTGCGGCGTTTGTTTCCAAATGCCACTTTTAGAAGGAGGAAATAGAAATCATGACTAAATATCCTCGTATAAAATTAATAAATGGTGAAAAATATTTTTTCAGATTTGATATGGATCTCAGGATCCAGCATATTTTTCTTGCGGGCACAGTTGTTATCCTGGTCTTGAGCGGTATGCCGCTTAAGTTCAGTGATGCATCCTGGGCACCTTATCTTTACGCCATTTTTGGCGGCATTAATTTGGCCCCAACGGTTCACAAGATAACAGGCGCCATCATGCTTCTTCTTTTTGGATACCATCTTTTCTGGATAGCAAAGGTAGTATACAAAAATCATTATCTGCGTATGAAGAGAGAGGGGACTTACACCACCAAGGGGTTTCTTCTAAGAGTCGTCAAATTACCCATGGTTCCAAACTTGAAAGATCTCAAAGATATTATTGATCTTATGAAATATCTGTTCTATTTCACCAATGTCCGTCCCAATGGCGACGAGTACACCTGGAAAGAAAAGTTTGATTACTGGGCTCCTTTCTGGGGTATGTTTATCATTGGTGCCTCTGGAGTCATCATATGGAAGAAGGAGCTGTTTACCCAGATAATTCCTGGAGAGGTTATCAACTTCTTGCTGATTGCTCATAGTGACGAAGCTTTGCTGGCCGGTCTGTTTCTCTTTATCTGGCACTGGTACAATGTCCATTTTTCCACCTCGGTGTTCCCCATGGGAACAGTATTTCTGACAGGTTACCTGTCAGAGGAGTTAATGTGTGAAGAGCATTATGATTATTATGTGAAAGTGATGAAAGAAGAAGGTTATGAAAAGGAGATTCTACCACCCCATGGTGGTGGACATGCTCCAAGCTGTTCAGATTATGCTCCAAAAGGTGATGATGGGGCTGCTTCCTTTGAAAAAATTTCAGAAGCTGAAACTTCAGAACATCTTGCCAAGGAAGGAGGAACAGCAGCATGAAAAATTTCCTGACAAAGATATACATACTGGCCTTCATGGCACTGGTGACGTATTTCGGGGTGATTATCTGGAATCTAACCTTTGCCCATCTGATACATGAATACCATGAAAGACATGCTGGAAATGTTGAGTATAGTGAAGAAGATATCGCTCAGCAGGAAAAGGACAAGATGTCTTTTGAACAGGTAATCCTGAAAAGTGAGAAACGGGTCAAAAATTATCTCGGTTATCGTGTCCTTGAACAGCAGTATATCAAGGGACATTTTCATCATATCGGTTTTGATGTGGGGCCGGACAAATATTCATACTGCAGTTCCTGCCACGGTGATATGCCCCATGACAACGTAACTAAAGATATGCGTGCCTTTCTGAATATGCATGCTTTTTTCATTGGATGTCAGACTTGTCACTCCAGGCCTGAAGGTGAGATGACCACAGGTGTCTATCAGTGGTATGACCGTGAGACCGGTGAAATTGTTTCAAGTCCTGTGAATGATGCATCTCCAGGAACATACAAGGCCAAGATCATTCCATTTGTGTTGGAAAATGACGCACTGGTACGGATCGACAGTAAGGAGCGGATCGAGTTTGTCGCGCAGTATCGTCTGAATGAGAAAGACCTTTCAGAGGGGCAGCGCTCCAAAGCCAAGAAGTTGATCCACAGTGTTGTCAGCAAGAAGCCCGTGATGTGTGAGGAATGCCATTCCAAGGAAAATCCTCTGCTGCCTCTTGAGAATCTCGGATATTCCAAAAGGCGCGTTGATTCCATAACAAGCACAGAAGTGGTTGGTATGATCAAAAATTATACCAAATTCTATATGCCCCAGATGCTTCATCCAGGTGTGGCAGATGACGCTGTACAGCAGGAGCAGGTACAACAGGCTACTCCTGTGGTTCCAGTTGCTTCGGAGTCCGCTGCTCCTGATGCCAAACATCAGGCTGCTGGTGAGGCGGAGGAGTAATGTCATAGATCTTAATTCGTGAAGATTTCATGGTCTGATTATTTTTGTAACATGGTGATAATAAAAATAAATGATCAGGTGTGTTTGAAAATCTTGAAAAAAGGTCACTTGATAGATGGCTAAGTAAAAACTTTAGATGTGAGGTGCATATTTTTTGTTTGATTTCGGCGTACCAGGGTACGTCGTAATTGAATAAAAAATGTAGCAACGAAACAGGTGAAGAGTTTTTACGACTCCATCATGTTTGAAAAAATCAGAAGCACCACCTCCGAATGCTCACGGATTCTGGATAGAGTAAGATAGAGGTTTACTGGAGGCGGCACCAGGAATGTGTCGTCTCCTTTTTTGGGACAGTACTCGGATTGCAGGTATATGAGAAGAAGTGGGGTTCGCTCAGTTTTGTCAGAGGGAGAAGGTAAGGGCTTGGGGGCTTTTGTCCGGAGAGGGGTGTTTTTGTTATCGGTGCTTTTCCTAGTGGCTACACCTGCCCAAGGTGTTGAATTTACTTCTGTGACACATCTATTCGATATTGAGCATGATTTCAGCCAGCCCAGTGATGTCGCTGTTGCCCCGGATGGATCCATTTATGTGGTGGATGGTGTTAATTATGCGATTAAAGTTTTTGATTCAAAGGGTACATTTCAATTTTCCTTTGGCTCACATGGCAGTGGTCCGGGACAGTTTAATTACCCACTAGGTATGGATATCGATGCTGCTGGAAGGCTGTATGTCGCTGATAGTGGTAACAGCAGGATTCAGATTTTTCTGCCGGATGGAAGTTTCTTGAATGAGATTCCCATCGCAGTCAGCAATGGGAAAAAATGTGATCCCACCGACGTTGCTGTGGACAGCGCAGGAAGCAAGGCCTTTGTGGTTGACAATGAAAACCACTGTATTCTGACCTATGACCTGAAAACCCTCCTGCCAGTGAAGGTTGTTGGTAAAGCTGGAATAGAGAGGATGGAGTTTCGATACCCTTTTCTCATTTCAAAATACAACGACAAGTATCTCTATGTGGTGGATGTTATCAACACAAGGGTGCAGGAGTTGACTGATACCGGCAAGTTTGTTCGTTTTATCGGTGACTGGGGTGTTGAAAAGGGACAGTTTTTCCGGCCCAAAGGGGTGGCTGTTGATCCATCGGGGCTGGTTTATGTGAGTGACTCCTATATGGGGGTCGTTCAGGTGTTTGAGGAAGGGGTCTTTCATTCTGTCATAGGAGATACCGTAAGAGGAACGGTGTATCGTTATACGACTCCGGTTGGTCTCTTTGTTGATAAAAATAACCGCTTGTATGTGGTGGAAATGTTTGCTGAGCGAGTCAGTGTTTTCCAGATTAACCGGGATGCGGATTGAAGTGTTGAACAGCAACATTCACAAATCCTTTAAAGATTCAGTAAAATAGAGGCAGCATAACAGTGCTTATCTTCCTGATATTCAGGTTCTAAGAGTTTCAAGCAGGATTGAGTGTATGATACAGTTTTCCAGGTTATTTTTCTGCAGTACTCTTTTTATTCTGTTGGCTTTGCAGAATAGTTTTGCCGCTGTAAGTGCACCAAGTAATCCCAGTTCCGCAAAAGAATGTGCCCTCTGTCATTACCGTTGGATTGATACTTTTTTTATTGATGGCCGAGGTTCTGATCTTGTGCCTTACCAGTCCAAGAAGGTGGTGGCCGAAGCAGAAATATGTTACTCCTGCCACGATGGCAGTGTTGCTGATTCCAGGGCCAGGGTCTATAACGACAGCCATCATCCCATCAACAAGCCACCCCCGCCGGATATGGAAATTCCGGAAATTTTCCCCCTCGATAAGAATGGTTTCATGCAGTGTGCAACTTGCCATACCGCACATGGGGTGCCAAGTGAAATGGGAATGGATAAAACCATTTTCATCCGTGCTGCAAATGAAAATTCCGGCATGTGCCGCCTGTGCCACAAGGATAAGGATGGAGGCCCGGCAAATGGCAATCATCCTATAGATTCGACTAAGCTGGCATTTTCAGATGAGTTCAGGGAGATGGGTGCCGTTGAAGGTTCTGAAAAGAATCAGGTTATTTGTCAAAGTTGCCACAGGGTACATGGAGCACCCAATGATAAGTTCCTGATAGACAGTGCTCAGGAAGGAGGGCATCTCTGCCTTGATTGTCATATTGATAAAGAAGAGTTGCTTGGTACAGGCCACGATCTACGCTTCAGCGCACCTGATTCCGTTAATTTGAAGGGCAAGACACCTTCGGAGTCTGGTGTTTGCGGTGCCTGTCACCTGGTACATGGTTCCAAAGAGGCTGTGCTGTGGGGGCGAAGGATGCCCGCTGTTTCCAGTGGATACGGGGCTTTTGATCTTTGTCTCAGTTGCCATCAGAAGGATGGTCTTGCTCGGAAAAAGGTTTTGACTGATTTTTCTCATCCCTATAATGTACCGATGCAGGATAAAGGGATGAATCCTGATCTTCCTGTTTTTGACATAAAGGGTAAGAGGGTTCCCATGGAGAAGGGGTTACTCTCCTGCCCTACCTGCCACGATCCTCACATGGGAAGAAAAGTGTTGGCCGAGGGAAAACTGGCAGAAGGAGATAAATTTCTCCGCTTCCCTGTTAAACCTTCTCCGACACTCTGCTCTCAATGTCACCCGGCCGAAAGCAGGGTTGAGCTTACTGACCATGACCTGCTGGCAGGAGGTGTTAAATCTCTTAATGTCCAGGGACAGAGTCCCGCCGAATCCGGTACCTGTGGCGTTTGTCACCTGATCCACAAGGCGGAGAACGAAAAGTTGTGGGCCCTTGATAATATCCCTGCCTCCAGGCAGCCAGCAGAAGCAGTCTGCATGGCCTGTCATAATCCAAAGGGTACTGCTGCAACCAAGGTACTGGGCAAACGATCTCACCCTGTTAATGTAAGACCGGCTTCCAAAGGAATAAAAACGGAGCTGCCACTGTATAATAAAAAAGGCGATAGTGATGTCAGCGGCGCATTGACTTGTTTGACCTGCCATAACCCGCATCAGTGGAATCCGGACAAGCCGGTGGTCGAACGTTCTCTGGGTATGGAAGGGGATGGTAGCAACAGTTTCCTTCGTTTGAAAAGTGCACCGAATTCTGCTCTTTGTTCCAGCTGTCACGCAGACCAGTCCACAGTTGTCATGACGGATCATGATATGACCATCCTGGCTCCGGATTCAAAAAATCTTCTGGGCCAGAGACCTGTTGAGTCAGGTCCTTGTGGCGCCTGTCACCTGGTACACAATGGGAAAAACAGGGTACGTCTCTGGGCCCGGAAACTGAGAAAGGGCGACGGAGTCATGGATAAAATGTGCAAGTCCTGCCATAACAGGAAATCCATCGGTTCCGAAAAAGTACCGAAGGTGGATTCTCATCCCAAAGGTATGCTTATCACCAGTGTTGGCAGAAATGTGAAGGGGAAGGCGAATTACTTTCCACTGTTTCACCGCAGGACCGGTAAGTATGTAACTGTCGGTGACATTGCCTGTGCCTCCTGTCATGATGTGCATCGCTGGGACCCCAAAGTCAAGGGGCCTGGACCGGGGAAGAATATTGAGGGCCGGACAACCAATAGTTTTCTACGAATGCAGACTTACAGTATCATGTGTATTGATTGCCATGGTCTTGATGCACTGTTCAGGTTTAAATATTACCACAACAGCAAGCAGAGAGGGCCTGTGGGGCAATAGAGTTGCCATCTGTTCAAGAAAACTATGCGGTAGTAGGGCTTGATGAAACAGTTTTTTTGAGCTATTGTCCTGAATCTGAAGTAACCCGGAATCTGAGTTTTTCCAGAATATCCCTTGGCCCTGATTGCTACGTGAATCATAGATCTGTTCCCCAACCATTTAGCTGTTGAACGTAGGGGTATTTTTTCTATTTTGGAGTTGTGGCCAAGGGGCTGGAGGAGAAAACCTCTTCCTGCGTGGTCAACAGGTGTTTTGTTCCGGTGGGTGGTGAACTCTATCAACGGGTTCAAAAGAGAATAGGATGCGTTGGCAGCGAATGCCCCGAATGGAGGTGAGTTATTTCTTCAAACCTACTTGATCATGAATTTAGTGTTTGTATTCGAGTGTGTTATCAAGAAAATAATCATGAGCTGTCACGAATTCAGATTTAGAGCAAAAAGAAGAACATCAGAGGAGAAGTTATGGAAGTGGAGAGAGGAAGGGAAAAAAAGTGGATCCGGCGGGATAGCAGGCTCAGGCAATCAATCGGCATGGCGCTGCTTGCGTTGCTGATTGTGCTGGCAGTTCCGGCACTGGGAACAGCTGCGGCGAAGGGAAAAGCTGCAGTACCCGTGTTGACCATAGTATCCCCGCCAGATGGGGCCTTTGTCACTGAACAGACCCTGTTTCTGTCAGGAATTGTCAGTGGGGCAAAAGTTGACAGTGTGAAAATTACAGGAAAAGGCGTTAAGGTTGCAAAAGCTGTAGTGCCAGTGAAAAATGGATCTTTTGGAACACTGGTTACCTTCAGTACCGGTGCCAACCAGATAACCATTACCGGTGCTGGCCTGACCAGGCAGATAAAGGTTTTTTATACTCCTAAAAAGGCATTTAAAAAAGGGCAGAAAGTTCCCAAAGGCTTTAAGCGTTTCTATGTACACTCAAAAGCTGGAGAGATGAACTGTAAAGAGTGTCATAGTTTTAGACGTGGTAAATTCAACTTTGCCCGTATCATACCCGCCCGCAGTAACTGTACCACCGGTGAATGTCACCCTAAGATGGGTAAGGATGCGGCTCATGTCCATGGACCGGTTGGAGCAGGAATATGCATATCCTGTCATAATCCCCATGGTTCTTTTCAACCCTTGCAGATGGAGCGTAGTGGGCCGGAGCTCTGTGTTGTCTGCCATGAAGCAAAACAGAAGGAATTCGATCAGGATGTGGTTCATCCTCCCGTTGAAGAGGGTTGTATTGACTGCCATGATCCCCATCAGTCTCCCATGCGTTTCCAGCTGCGTGGCGATGGAAAGCAGGTGAGCAGCCTCTGTTTTAATTGCCATGAAGAGGAGATCTTCACTCAGAAACATCAGCACGGCCCCGTAGCCTCCGGTGACTGCATCGCCTGTCATAACCCGCACGCCTCTCCCAATGAGAGACTGCTTATTGCACCCCAGGACGGCGGTAAACTCTGTTTTGAGTGCCATGATGGCGTAAAAGATCAGATGGACCGGAAAATTATTCATGATCCGGTTGCTGAAGATTGCAACAACTGTCATGATCCGCATAGTTCTGCCACCCGGTTTCAGCTTCATAAGCCCATAGATAAGTTATGTGAAAGCTGTCACCGGGAAGTATCTCCCGACATTTATGATGCCATAGACAAGGCAGAGTTTAAGCATGAACCCGTGGCCAAGGGTGAGTGTACCAATTGTCATGTACCCCATGGTTCCGAGGTTTCTTCCCTTTTGAAGGGCAAAGGCATCAAGCTCTGTGGCACTTGTCATGAAGAGCTTGGTTATGAAATTGCCGAGAGTAAGAATCTCCATGGTCCCGTAAAAACCGGTGCCTGTACCGAGTGCCATAATGTCCATGGCTCAGAATTCAGCCGGCTTCTCGTTCGCTATTTTCCCGAGTCGTTTTACAATGATTATAAGCAGGATGATTATGATCTCTGTTTTGGTTGTCACAATAAAGAAGTTGCCAAGACAAGAAATACCGATAAGCTGACAAACTTTCGTGATGGTGAGTACAATCTTCATTTTTTTCATGTAAACAGAAAAAAAGGAAGAAGTTGTATTGCCTGTCACAATCCCCACGCCAGTGACCAGGCTAAGCATATTCGCTATGAAGTGCCCTTCGGCAGATGGTCCTATCCCATTGAATTTACCCCCACTAAGAATGGCGGTGGCTGTCTCGTAGGCTGCCATGCTCCAAAACAGTATGATCGTATTAAGGCAGTTGGCAAAGCAAGTCGGTAAAACGTAAAGCTCCCTCTCTTCTACACGAGACAACAATAGCTTGAGGATGAACACAGGATTGAGAGCGGAGCTGTTGATTTATATATTATTTAATGGAGTATCCTCATGTTAAGGATAAAACAAAACGAGTTTTACCGGAAGAAACACCTTATTGTACTGATCATGTTTTTCGTCTGTTTATTTATCCTGGCTGATAGCAGCCAGGGTAAATCGTTCCCCTTTCGTGTTCTGAAAGTTGGCAATCCGGTTCCAGATGCCCAGTTCAGCTCCTATCAGGGTGAAGATTCCAAAAGTATCAGTTCTCTTGCCGGGAAACCAATACTCCTTGCCTTCTGGGGTGGAGATATGGCGGCTAAGAAGAAACGGGCTGCCAAGGCCCTGAAAGCACTTCAGGAGCTTGAACCCTATCTAACTGAAAAGGGGGTCGAGGTTCTTGTTGTCAACATGCAGAATGACCCACAGGCTGTTATTGATGAGGTCAGTGAAGTGGCCGGCCTTAGCATACCTGTTTATAAAGATGCTTCAGGGACAGTGTACAGCAGCTTCGGGCTCTATGTCCTGCCCTCTCTACTCTTTGTAAATGCAGAAGGGAACATCAGTGGTGGCATTGGATACAGTAAGGATATTATTGAGAGGCTTCGCGGGGAAGTTGATATCATGCTTGGTCTTTTAAGTCATGAAGAGCTTGAAGTGCAGCTTAATCCTGTGATGGAAGAGGTCTCTAAAGAGGTAAAACTCTCCCTGCGTCACCTGAATATGGGAACTGTTCTGAAGAATAAAGGAATGCCAGAAGCTGCCCATCGTGAGTTCCAGGCTGCCTTGGAATTGAATCCGGAGCTCCATGAGGCCCGGGTGAAACTAGGTTGTCTGTATCTGGAAGAGGGAAGTCTTGATGATGCCATACGCGAGCTTGAAGCAGGACTTGAGGGAGATCCGAAATCCATCGAGGCAGAAATATGTCTGGCAAGGGTAAGCGCTGAGATGGGTGAGCTTGACGAGGCTGTGATGGATCTGCAGGCGCTTTTGTTTCGCAATGGGCGTAATTCTGACCTTCACTATACTGTCGGAACCTTCCTGGAACGACAGGGAAAATTTGCTGAGGCAGCAAAGGAATACCGCAAGGCCTTTGAGCTGTTGCAGCGAAAGACCGAGCTTCACGAATAGCAGAGAACAGGTAACAGTACTGCTTCTTCCTCCGGTTGTGGTTGTAAGAAGCAGTATTCCCACCGAAGAACTGTTCTGCTCTTTCTATTTGTCTCCCTCCCGGCCTTGCAAATTCAGAACTGTTCCTCGCTCATTATATGACAAGCTCGAAAAACCTAAGATAACCTATGGCTACGTATAAGTCTCTCGATGCGAGAGGCACATTTTATTTTGTTTAATTTCGGCCTACTAGGGTGCATCGCAATTAAGAAAAAACTGAAGCAATGAAGCAGGTGAAGAGTGATCAGCGACAATTATAGTTGTCGTTGAACAGAAGAGTTTTTACGACGCCATCATTCATTATATGGAATGCTTGCGCTTGAATTACCGTGGAAGTGATGTTGTTTGTTTTAGCTTTCTGGCAGCTTGTCACAGGTAAAGAGGCTCCGGCAGATAAATACTCTCCTCTTCCTTTTCAGGAGCAGGGGGACTTTGTTCTTTTTCCGGCTGAGGCTGAATGGTACCCGGTTCATCTTGAGGAGTAAGAAAGAGGGGAAACTTGTATTCAAAATTCACATTCAGAATCTGAACCCGATGGTTAAAGAGATCGGCAACAATGAGGTTTCCAGCCTTATTAAGGGCCAGTCCTACCGGGTACTGGAACCAGCCCGGGCCTACTCCCATTCCACCAAATTCGTACATGTATTTTCCACCGAGATCGAAAATAAGGATGGTATGACGCATATAGTCAACAACATACAACGCTTTTTTGGCTTCATCCACCACCAGTCCTTTGGGGCGACTCATCTTCCCGGTGGATCCGCCTTTCTGGCCAAATGAGTAGAGGAGCTCTTCGCTGGCACTGTAAACATATATCTTACTGGTCTGCTCACTGAGGATGTAAAGATGCCCCTCTGAATCTGTTGCAATGTCGGCGATTTGTACAGGTTGTAACTCGTTATCAACCACAACCTCCCCCTCCTCATCGATTGTTGGGAGCAGGCCTGCCGGAAGAAAATCCCTCATGTTCAGAGTGGCATTTTCAGGTTCTTCTACATCTTCCATCTTATTGGACATGGTTGTGTCTTCTTGAGTATGGGTGACCCCGTCGTCACGAATCATTTCTTCATTAATTTCAACAACCACTTTATCCATTGGCTTGAGCCAGTGGGAAAAGTTTCCTTCGCTGTCAAGAACGAGAATACCCTTGGTGTTCAGTCCAACGACATACATATTGCCTGTGATACCCACGACCATTTTTTGAGGGGAGAAAGATTCGGCATCGGGCATGGTGTTAAATACAATATCCTTTTCGGGGAAAAATGCCGGGTTAAATGCAGTAATTCTGGGGGGATGATTTTTGGAATTTGATTGGCAGAGGTAGAGCTTACTTGATTTATCTATAAAAACACTGCGTGGAGCATCGGCACCTCGCCCCTTTGCAAGAGAAACTGTGGGGAAAAAATTGGAACCGTAGACGATGACTTTTCCTTCGCCACCAACAACCACATAGATCTCATCCGTCTCGCGGTCGTAGGTGACTGAGGACGGATAACGCATTTGACCACCCAACTCATCTGTACGTAGAACAGCCAGCACATCAACACCAACATGCTGCTCCTCTTCAACTATTGCAAAAGCCGGTGTCGCAAGTCCCATTAGAAGACTTATGGCAACTATTGAGAGACAAAAGCGTTTAACCATACTGTCAGCCATCATTATGACACATGCTGCACACATGGCCTCCGAGAATGTCACCAATTAGCAGGAAACGATAGTTTGATCCATGAGGGTTATGGCAACTGGTGCAGGAGAGTTGTCTTCCTGTACGTCGTGGATCATTTTTCCCCTTGAGGGGGTGATTACCGACGGGATGGCCTTTTTCAAATTCAGCCAAGCCTAAATGGCAACTGACGCAGAGTTCATTGATGGGTTTGTAGAGCTGAAAGCGATTACTGGTGGCATGGGGACTGTGACAGGAGGTACAGCCACCACCCTGAACTATGCCATGGGGAAAAAAACCAGGTGAATTTTTACTGGATTTTTTTTTGTCTCTGTGACAACCGAGACAGAGATCCGTCTTTCCGTCTGCCCAGAGCTGAAATTTATAATCATCTCCGTGGGGGTCGTGGCAAATAGTACAGTCCCCGGTACCAACAGGACCATGTACATGTTGCTGGTCCCGGAATTTGGTCTTGTTGATGTGGCATTGGAAGCATGTCTCGTCAACCCTACCGGAGAGCATGGTGATTTTAGTGTTACCATCACCCTTGCGATGACAGCTCATACAGTAAATGTTGGCGGTGGGGCCATGGAGCCATTTATTTTTACTGTGCAGCTTTCTGTGGCAGGAGAAGCAGGCAGGTGAGTAGTCAGAATTTTTTTTGAGGCGTTCAACGTCGAGTCCTGCATCGTCAGGAAGTTTTTCACTGTGGCAGGGCGAACATTTTTCGGGGATAATAGCTGTACGGTGAAAGAGAAAGGCCTCTGGTGCTTCAAAATTAATGTTGAGCAGGGTTCGTACAGGCTTATAGCGAATTTTGAGTTCCTGGCGTCCAGGGGTAATAACAAAGGTGTTTTTGCCTTTTTTGAGTGGCAGGGTGTAATGGATATAGGAAACGCCATCTTTTTCATAACGGTACAGGGCGTCGATCACCTGATCCTCGCCTTGGCGGTTCTGGGCAGTGGCAACTCGCAGACTGGCAAGCTCAGCCTTATCGGTGACTTTCAGGACTAGGGTGGATTGAGGACGTCTTGCCTGGATAATAATTCCCTTCGATGATGTCGGCGTAAGGATGGTGGCAGCCCAGACGGAGTCTCCACAAAAAAGTGTGAGCAGAAGACAGAAGAGGAGTGGTTTTACAAATACTAAAAATGTAGATGACTGTTTTGATGACATTGGTTCAAAATTCCTGGAAACATCTTCCGCCCGGGAGGGGAAAGTGTAATTACTGTTGAGTTTATTGTTTGTTTATGATGGCGTTGTAAAAACTTCTCACCTACTTCGTTGCTACATTTTATGTTCAATTGCGATGTGTTCTAATACACCGAAATAAAACAAAAAAAGACGCGCATTGCAACTGAAGTTTTTTGCTTAGCCATCTATCAATTGACCTTTTTACGAGATTGTCATTTAGGAGAAGCCTGGGGCGACGATAGTTGTATGAGACTGTTTGTTTCTCAGCTTAGTCGTAAAAATGAGATAAAACTGTTTAATAGCTGTCCCCTATTTTGTTTTTAACAAGGCTAAACTCTCCTGGAGATCTTTGATACAGGCCTGGACATTGCTATCCTCAATTTTTCCGTCAATGGCTTCAATAAGAGCATTCATTGCCTTTTTGCTTTTTCTCACTCTGTTACGGGTTTCCATTGTGGTTTTGTTTACTTCCGCAGCAAGATCAGAGAGGATATCGCCATCCCTAAGTTTAATCAGCTTCGTGAGGTCACCAGCCTGAATGGGCTTTAGGTCCTGCTCAATACGGAAAATAGGACCGGCTATTTTTTGTGGCAGAAAAAGAGAAAGAACTATTCCACTGACAAGACTTACCATACTACCAGCAACAATTACCGGCAAGAGGAGATCGCTCACCCGTCGTATCTTTATGTGGGCGTCAAAAAATGAAGATGTTATTTCATTTCGCGCATAAAAGTAGAGGATCAGCGCTGCCACCAGTGAACTGATAAAGACTGCTCCCAGTATTCGTTTAAGTAGCCACCGCTGGAAATATTTTTTCACACCCATGTTCAATTTTTTTCTTTTAAAATCGGGCATTTTGTTTCTCCTGAAAGTTGTTTTTTATATACATGTGTTCATAGTCGGCAGGGAGACGGGCTCAGCCGTAACTCTTATGACAACCGATACAGAGCTCCTGTTTTGTGGGACGTCTTATTCGCGCTTCATTTTGGGATGCGTGGGTATCGTGGCAAGTAATGCAGTGCATTTTACCATCGTCAAACAGGGGATAGTCGTCGGGGAAGATCATTCCCCGCCTGGGGCCAACATCAATGGGGTGGCTTGATTCTGTCTGGTAATTTGTGTGACAGGTGAGACAGACTCTGATGTTTGTTTCCCTGGAATTCCGTAAGGCTATATGTGTAGTTGGAGGATCATTCTCGTTGCCTGTAGACTGGATGGTAATTTGGGGTCGGAGATTATCATCTTTTCCTATACTCATATGGGTCGGAGCGTTGGCCGTAATTGTTATGAAGTAGAGGTCGTCTACGGCAAGCAGCTTATGGCTCAGTTGAGCCACTTGAGTTTCCAGTATTGCGGGGTCTGGTTGTGGCAGGGGGATTGCTGGCGTATCAGTGGAAAAGCTCAGTGGTTGTGAAATTGATTTGTTTCCATGAATATCGGTGGAGGCAACAGTGTAGTTATATGTCTTTCCGGGGAGTATGGGGGAAATACTGATGATGTGACGTTTCTTCAAGTGTACATCCAGATTGCTTTTCTGATTGAATGACCCTATGCCATAGAGTACCTGGCCGTTTGCAGGGCGGTCTGTTTCCCAGCTGATGATTGCTGAATAGAGGACGCCGCGCTTGATGCCGTGAAACTGAATATTTGAGATTTCAGGCTGGGTTCCGTCATTGGCAAGGGTTGAGATTTCGCCGATGGGTGGCAGCGGAATTGAGGTGATTCTGGATTTATTGTCTGGCCCCTTTATCTGAACAAACAGCTTCTGGTAGATATTTTTTGAAGGGAGTAGGAAAAAATGAGTTTTTGCTGGTTCATAATGTTTTTGCAGCCAGGTTATTTTTGATCGTTGCTGTCTTTTGGAGCGCTCTTGCCCGGAGCTGGCAGAGGGAAGCTCTTCTCCGTCAACATGGCAAGTGAAGCATTTTTTTTCCAGAAATGGTTCATGGATATAGGCATTCATCATCGCCTTGTTATAGGCCTTGTCATGACAGGAGAGGCATTGATCAGCTCTGTTGTTACCACCGCTTGCAGGAGAACTTGCTAGCAGGGCAACAAGGATCAAAAGAAGAAAAGCTCTATAACAGTATTTCATTGTTCTGACCATGTGTAAAAGGTGGGTAAAATTTTATTTGATGGCATCGTAAAAACTCTTCACCTGCTTCGTAGCTACCAGCCATCGTATTCAATGCAAATCACTCAGCAGAGCGTGTTCCGGTATCCGATGAGTCGAGGTACTGACTCTTTCATCGGTGTAGAACAGCTATGCCACGTGGTACTGCCCCCAGTGAAATTCTTCCTGTGAGTTCCTTGCTTACCGGGTCTATTATATCAATGGCTCCAGCTGATTCATTCCCTACATAGAGCCATTTGTTGGTGGCACTGTAGGCAAATTCCAATGGTGGGCCATCCAGTCTGATAGTTTGTAATACGTTGAGTTGCCCGGGTTTGATAATGGAGATTGTTCGGGAACCCCTGTTTGCAACATAAACAGTATTGTCCACAGCAAAGATCCTTGCAGGTGAAAAGTCTACCAGGACTCTTTGCTGTACAACGTTTTTAGACAAATCATAGACCATCACTGAGTTGCCTCCGGATTCTGCGATATACAAATAGTTGTTTCTGTAAAGCAGTAAACCTTCAGGCTTGTTTCCGGTTGAGATTGATCGAACCTTGTTCATGGTCTCAGGATCGAGCAGGACAACAGTCTGAGATTTGGAAAGAGTGACCGCAAGAAGCTTCTGCTGCTCCAGATATATGATATAAGATGGCTGATAACCAAGACGGGTTCCAAGATCTATTGCACCTGAACGGAGATCAAGGCGAACAATGTTGCCACGTTTACGATCTATGACGAATGCCCAGCGGCTATCAGGACTGGTGGTGAATTGTAAACCTCTGCCAAGCATGGACAGAGGAAAGTTTGCCTCAACCCGGTTGGCGGCAGGGCCGATTTTCTTGATCCCTATCTCGTTCTCTGTCAGTGCATAGAGATTAGCTGTTGGAGCAATGGGATCACTTATCAGGTAGCTTGGGCCCCCTGCGACTCCCAGGGAATCACACACAATATTTTTGTCCGTACAGATCATAAAGACAGTATTGATGTCGGGGCAGGCTGCATAGGCTACATCAACCAGCATATTTTTCAGCTTCGGGTCCAGGGACAAGGCTGGCTTACCGAGGGTGCCCCCAGCAAGAGAGGTTCCAATATCCCAGAGGATAAAAAGTGAACGGGAATCCCCTTTGGTAATGTAGAGTGGCCGGTTGATATTCAGTTCGGTTGTGACAGGAGAAACTTCTGTTTCTGATCCTGACGGATTACAAAGGGTCGTTATGCGAATCCTGCTGTAATACCCGGTTGTCAGGGCGGATCTGCTAAGAAACAGCTGGCCCAGAGGCAGCGTTTTGGAGTCAGCTGTAACGGGTAATCGGAGAAGGGGGATCCAGTTATTGGTTTCCGTGAGTATTTCAATGGATTGAATTCTCATCCTCAACTCAGAACCTTTGGTCTTTTTCAGGTTCAAAAAGAGAGAAAGTTGCCCTCCGCGGTCATTGTCAACCGGAGGGCCATTTCCAAGAAGACCAGCGTTGGAGGAATAACCAGATCCCGGCGAGCTACATCCTGATAAAAACAGTGGCAGAATACAGACCAGAACCAGAGCAAGCAGGATACGGTAAGCTATAAGAGACTGGCTTGACATTGTTTGCGTATCTGATGATTGATACTGCCTGCTGTTTCGCGTCTTAAAATGCAATGCGAAAGTCTCCATTTGAATCAGCCCGGTTTGCTACCCCGCCGTGGTAATGACAATTCATACAGGGGATGGGGCCTGGGCCTCCCGGACCCCCCCCACCACCATGGCAGGCGCCACATTGTTTTTGAACGTAAGGGGCATCGGTAGCACGGTGGTGGACATATTCCCACTCGTTTGCACCGCCACTGCCATTGGCATCGTCGTCAATATGGCAGTTGAGACAGAGCAACCCCCACCCGTTACCATCAAGGCTGGTGATGGCACTGCTCAAGTTAGCGCCGTTGACTCGCCTTCTCAGAAGCATGACATTTTCAGAACCATGGGGTTCATGACAGTCAAGGCAGGAGAGAACAAAATTGGTTCCACTGGAAGGGGTGTCATAGGGGGGCTTTGTTGAGACAGAACCATCCATTACCCGAAGACCATGTTTGTCTCCAGTGCTGCTCCAGTCAATTGTTTTCAGGTCACGGTTGAGACTGGTACTGTAAATAGTATTTGTTGGGGTGTGGCAGCTGGTACAGAAGGCCACATAGTCGGGGGTACTGGCGCGGCTGGCAGCGGGATCTGTACTTCCTGCAGGTTCAAGAAGGTTCCCGGAGCAATAGGGAGACTGGTACTTTGTGTTATAGGTGGTGTCCATTGTCTCCGTGGTCCCCCAGAGGTTGAAATGGTCATCCGGCTTCGAGATGGCAGAGAATGTCGGATCAGCGGCATTGTTCCAGTTTTGCCGGGCCAGATGGGGGTTATGGCATGCATTACAGGGATTGGAGTAATCCGTGAACCAGCTGAAATTTGCCTTCGAGAACGTCCAGATGTCAAAGAGATTATGGTAGGAGGTCAAGTTCATGGCCGATAGAATGGTGGTGGGGCCATCGATGGCACAACCGAAACTTCTGCTGTAGTCATTGTTTGAGACACTCTGGGCTGAAGAGGGAGTGTTGTGGCAGTAAAAGCAGAAATTGTCCGATTCAGCATAGGGATTTGTCTTGACTGCACTGTTGAAATTTTGGGAAAAGAGCTCATACGCAGCCACGCCTGTGGCTGGAGTAGGTTCACTGCCCTGGATGCTGCCGTGCTGTTCATGGCAGTGGGCGCAATTCCCTTGGGAATATCCAAACCCTGAAGGTGGCGCATTGCCGATTATTGGGCGCAGTACCCCAAAGGAACTGGATCCGTGAGCGGAATCCAGATATGTTCCAGCAAAGAGACTGGGTGCTGACAGCACAGCAGCCAGCACGATCAGTGAAGAGAGAATGAATCTCCTGGTCAGTAGTCCCTGAAACATGGGATGTGTCCTCTTTAGGTAGAGTTGTAAATTCTTTTTCAAGCCTCTGGGCCCTGGTTGCTGTGCTGCCATGTCAGTTTTTACTGGTATGACAGACAGCACAACCGTTATAGCCAGCTGCCGGCCATGCCTTGTAGTTCCAGCGTAGTGAACCTGCATAAGGGCTTCCATGGGCTCTATGGCAGGAAAGACACATTACCAGGGCATCATTTCCTAGGTTCGTAAATACTCTGGTATTTAAATCTGTTGTTACATCTGCGGTGGCCACTGGTGAGATAACACTGTAGATATTATTGCCATGCGTAGCCGCATTGTTGTAAAGCTGATATTCGGTGGACGAGATGGCGTTGGTCATGTCAAAGTCTGTAGGGTGCCGCAGCCAGACACCATTGCCGAGGGTGGTTCCTGGAACAAGGGTTGCCGGACCGTTGTGGAAGTATTCATGGCACCGCGCACACTGTGCACTGATGGATCCGTCAGCTGTTTCAGTTTCGGAGGTACGGTCGATTCCATAATACTTATTGTGCTTCTGGTCTGTAGGACGGTACTCATAGTCGGGGTCCCCCATGCCCTGTGTGGTGTTCAGCATCCGGTAACTGGTGGCAAGGCTTGTCCCATCCTGCCAGATCGTATGGTCTTTGTAATGATGGCTCCCTTTGACAGCAGAGATCTGCTCACTGAAATTTTGATCACCATGACACCCCATACTGCCTGCGCAGCGAAGTTGGCTGGTAAACGTTCCATCATTTCCAGGAGGAATGTTGAGGCTCTGATCCGGCGCTGATATGCCATATACATTGTGTCCTCTCCGGTCTCCAATATTGTTTACCCAGTAGAAGTTACCACCGGCAAGGGTGTTGGAGTCCGCCTCTGTGCCTGTTGCTCTGTACTGCGGAGGGGTGGTTGAAAAAACAAAGGGAGTGTCGTTTGCTCCGTCATTTTGTCCGGTGTGGCACCCTACGCATCCGGTAACCAGCAGTGCCGGGTTGGGGATTCCGCTGTCTGCCACCCAGAGGTTATCCTGAGAGTTGTGCATGGTGTGGCAGGAGACGCAGGGGCCCGTTACTCCAGCCAGGGAAGAGATTGGCAGAAACAGCAAAAAGCTGAGTGCAGATACTCTGACAATATTTCGCATAATCGACCTGTTCCATGGAGAGATCCTGTGATATCCGGGTTCTCCTTTAAGGGTTAGGTTCCGGGCTTCCACGTTGAATTTCCCGTGACTATAGCTAAACACTTGTTATTACGGACAGAGTGAGTATGGGTGTCATTTTACTCATCATTGCAGAGGGCTCCTCTTATCTTTTGAATATTTCCACTTTGGCATTTCCTTCATCCACCAGACAGAGCTCCCCCCAGGGGTCAAAGCGTATCTCAGTGGGGTAGTAGAGCTGGCCCCGGGTGATACCTTTCTTGAGGAAACGGTACTTGAAAACGCCACTTCTATCATAGGCTGCAACACTGCGTCGCTGTCTGTCCAGAACGTACATATAACCTGTCGGGCCAATGGCCAGTGATACTGGAAAAATAACACTTTTTCCGAGTTCAAAGGTCTTGATCAGCTTGCCGTCGAGGTTGAAACATCTGATTGTCTGTCCTGCCTGATCAAGTGCCCATAGTTTCCCGTCATGAATTTTAAAGTCAACAAATCCCCAGGCGCACTCGGAGCAGGAGAAACGAGTGCGGGCTTCAAGTTTCTCGGAGTAGCTGATGATGTCCCCGGTTGCTTTGTTAATAACATAAAGAATACCTGCATCAGCCTCGATTCTGTCGGGGTAGATAATCTTTCCGTTATACGTGAGGCTGTTGGGAGTGACTTTCTTCTCCTTGAGATCAATATAGCTCAGAGAGTTGCGTCCTTTCTCGACAATCCAGACACCTTTTGCATCGGTTTTAACCATGTCAAAAGGAATATCGAGGGCCTTACCCGCATTAAAGATATTGAGCAGCTCACCCTTGCGGTTAAAGGAGAGGAGGCGGTTACGACCACTGTCCACAACATAGTAGAGTCCCTTGTCACCATCTATGTAAAGGGAGGTCGGCATCATCATGGCATCATTGACAAGATCCTGCTTCAGGACCCGATCCCATACCCAGGGAGAAGCCGCATGGACCACTTCCACATGGTAACCTGCAAAGAAAGAAAGGAGTAACAGTAGGCTAAGGGGGGGCAGGCCTGATATGATATTCATTTGGTTTCTTACACTCCACTTGTTCTGATCAAGGGTCATCTTGAACATGTTATTAATAGGCCCTGTGGCACAGTACACACAAGTCACGTTTTCCTTCCTGGACCATGTGATACTTGAATTTAGTCCCCATGGGGTTGTGACAGGTGATACAGGTTAGCATTTGTCCGGTATGCTTGTCGAGTACATCAGGGCCCACCGGATGGGTGAAGTTCCCCTGGGTCTCGTGGCATTGAACACAGACGGCATTCCCGTCACTTTTCAGCATGGAGAGGTTCCTGCTGCCATGGGGTGCATGGCAGTTAGAACATTTATCAACCGGTGGATGTTTGGATATGGTCTTTTTATAGCGACGCAGAGTTTCGCCATGACAGGAGTAGCAGACCAGTTTTTCCCGGTTTTTCAAAAGAGCCTTGTCATTTCCGGCATGGGGGGAGTGACAGTTGAGGCAACTGTTACCATCCTGTATCGTAATGTGGCTGTGGTTGGAGAGCATTTCTTTTCCGGTCTTTTCATGGCACTTCAAACAGGTTGCCATGCCAACCTTGGCTTCGCCCTGGTGACAGGAGGCGCAGTCTTCAACATAAGGCTGGTGAAGGAAGTCCCGCATCAGAGCTTTTCGCTCACTGCCGTGGGGATTATGACAGGAGAGACAACCCTTGAGGTCTACAGGGTAGTCCTTGTGGCCATTTGCCAATATGGTTTCATCCTGATGACAGGAGAGACAGAGGGCGTCGGGTTTATCTGAGAGAAGCTGTAGGTTGTCAGCCTGATGGGGAGTGTGACAGCTGCTGCATTTACCGTCGGCGTAAGGCTTATGGGGTACCTTATACTCTTTATTCAGTTTTGTGTGACATGCGTAGCAGTTTTCAGCAAGATCGCTGGGGATCAGACCTTTTTCACTGCTTGCATGGGGGGTATGACAGACACTGCACTGTCCTTTGGAAACGGGATCATGGACAACCCCTATGCTAAACTGTTTCCGACTCTCATCATGGCAGGAGTAACAGAGAACAGACTCCTGGTCACGGAGCAGACCCTTGTATCTGGCGACATGCGGGTTGTGGCAGAAACTGCACTTGGATTCAAGTACCGGCTGATGAGTGACAGTATCCTTGAACAGTTTTTTGTCATGGCACTCAAAGCAGGAAGCCGCGTCTACGGCAGCAGGAGCAATGCTCGCAAAGAGAAGGGGCAGCAGAGTTGAAATTGCTGAAAGTAATATCCTCATCAGTTTGACCTCCCTTTATGACAGGGGCTGCAGTTGCCTTCCTGAAAAGGTGCATGGCCAACCGGGTAGAGCAGGCCTTTATCTGGGCCACCATGAGCGTCATGGCAACTATTACAGGAGTCAGGACCCGGTTTAATGCCTTTATGAACTGTGGTGAATTCGGGACCGGTTACGGTATGACACTCTGCGCAGAGCAAGCTGCCTTTTTTGTTAACCATGCCAGGTTCATTGGAGCCATGGGCCTGGTGACACTTGAGGCAGTTTTTTGCCGCCGGTCTGTGGATCACTCCTTCCCGCCAAAACTGAGCAACGTCTGTATGGCAACTGAGGCAGATAACAGGTTGTGCTTTTTTGAGAATAAAGTCATGGGGTGAGCCGTGGGCCGCATGACAGGTGGTGCAGTTTTCATCCACTGCAGGTTTATGGGGAAAGGTGGCGTTCAGGATAATTGAGTTGACATCACTGTGACAATCCAGACAGAGCTTGCCGGGTTTCTTCTTTATGACATAGGAATAATCAGCAGAATGCGGCGAATGACAAATGTTACAGTCCCCATTGGCCACCGGTTCATGGGGTCTGATATTTTCTTCCGACTTCTGGATTGTTTCATGGCAGGGGGCGCAGAGGCCACCACCAGTGTTCTCTGCCCGGAGAAAGGTTTTTTCCGTGGCTCCATGGAGCTGATGGCAGCCGCTGCAGTTTCCAGTGGCAAATGGTTGGTGCAGGCTGAACCTGCCGCGTTCATCGGCCTGTTTTTTATGACAGGAGAAGCAGAGCTCTCCCTGGGTGCTCACCAGTAGCCGTGCGCTTTGGGATTGATGGGGCTGGTGACAGGTATTGCAGCTCTCTCCGGCGGCTGGCTGATGGCTTCCGCCGGATTGCTTGTATACATCTCCGTTGTGGCAGGTGAGGCAGAGGGTTTTGTTGTCGTGTTTAAGCTGGAATTTACGGGGAGCGGCGTGGCCGTTGTGGCATGAGAGGCATTGCCCGTCCACAACCGGTTTGTGACGACTGATGATTTCAGGTTCACTCTGGTCCATCATCGGCCCTTTCATCTTCTTTTTCAGCACTTCAGGTTGATGGCAGTCAAGGCAGATCCTATTGGCAGGTTTTGCCAGCAGAACCCGTTCATCACTGGCATGAACAGAGTGACAGCTGATACACTGTTGATCCAGGTAGGGTTTATGGACACTGTTCTTCTTTGTGGCTGCCATTGGTTTCTTGTGGCAGTCGAGACAGAGAGTGTTGGTTGGGGCGCTGGTGGTGATTTCTTTTCCATTGACCTGATGACATGAATCGCATTTTCCCAGTTCCATCGGTTGATGCTGGTTTTTCTTAAGGAGACCGGGGGCATCACTTGCATGCGGAGTATGACACTGCATACAGCCACTTTGTACTGGATAGTTGCTGTGGGACTTTATGAATGTATCCCGGTCTGCCTGGTGGCATGAGAGGCACTGTGCATCTGAGGGCATGGTCAGGAGACTGGCGTTGTCAGACTTGTGTGGAGTGTGGCATGTCTGACAGCCATCATCCAGTGGCGCGTGAATATACTTTTTCTGAAATGCCGACTGTTCATGACAGCTGAAACAGGTTGCCTCAGGGGTCTTTGTCAGCAGTTTCAGGTTTGTTGAATTGTGTGGAGAGTGGCAGAGACTGCATTCGCCCCTGGCCACAGGGGCGTGGACAGATTTTTGATCAGCGGCCGGTGCTATTGTTTCATGGCAGCTGTAGCAGAGATCCGGCTCGGTTTGTCGCAGGAAGAGCCCTCCGATCAGACCATGGGGTAGATGACATTTGTCGCAGCGGTCATTTTTAACGGGTTCGTGAACAAATCCTTGCTTGAGCCGCTGGCCCATTTCAGGGTGGCAGTCAAGACAGCCCTGGACTGGTCGTTTATTCGACTGGCGATCCTGTACACAGGAAAAGAGGACGGCACCAATAATAATGATACAAAAAGGGAAGACTCTTTTGTTGAATTTAGTGATTTTCATCTACCGGCCCCAGCTCTTTTTTGAGATTCTGCCATACGGAATCATTAACCTTCACCTTGTATTCTTTTTTGAGTTTTTCCAGATAGTCGCTGCGGAGCTTCTGGCTTTTTGCTGTCTGCAAGGTCGTCCTTATTGTCTCCCTGACATCGGATAACGGCTGGATCTGAGCAGGCCTGCGCTCTATGAGCTGAACCAGAGTAACATGACCATCAACAGAAAAGACGTCACTCACTTCATTGATAGTTAGTTTGTCAAGAACTTCTTTTACGGTTTTGTTAATATGGTCCACTGGCAGATCCCGTATGGGGATATCTTGGCCGGTTCTTTTCTGGGCCAGGAGCCTGAAGTCTCCACCCAGGGCAACTTCCAGCCATAGAGAGTTCAGGCCATCCTCTGATCCTTCAACAATTACCATGCGGATCACCTCGGGCCGGCTGAAAAATTTTATATTTGTATTGTAATAGTCTTCAATCTCTTCATCGCTGACGACAACATCTGCTGAAAAAAGCCGTGCTTCAAGGAGTTTTACCATCTGGTGCTGACAGTAAAACTGGTAAATTGCTTTAAAAGGGGGCTTGGTCTCGTAACCCCTAGCCACTCCCTCCCATGAAGTTAAGGTCTGATCTATTATACCATTGACGACCTGGTTTTTGAATTGAAAACTTGTGTCTTTGCTGAAACCATTTTTCCTTCTGAACTGGTGGAGCTGCTTGAGTTTTCCCACAACAATCTTTTCTGATATATTGCCGTGGTTTGTGTAGATCAGAGGCTCATCAGACAGCTCTTCGTCGGGGACGGTGATGTCGAGTTGTTCCAGGCGGTCGGTATCGATCTTGACCTGATACTGTTTGCGGAGATTCTTGAGCAGTTCAATGGTGAGCCTAGTTTCTTCTTTTTTCCAGATCTTTTTACGGAGACTTTCCCTGATAGATTCCATGTCATCACGGGTCCCCTCCTGTTTATTCTGGAGACGCAGAACCACAAAACCTTCTTTCCAGGGAACAGGTGGGGATAGATCTCCTTTTTCAAGTTTGTTGAGAATGGGGAGCCAGCCGGGATTTATGGTGACAGGCCTGTACCACTCAATCCTTTTGGCATAGAAGCCACCCTTGGTCTCAGCCATACTTGCAAATTCTTCGTCATTGAGTGGCTTGTCACTGAGAGTGTCTGTGAAGTCTGTTGCGGTATCTTCTTTTTTGAAGAAAAAGATATTGAGCTGGTAGAGTGGGGAGTAGGTGTCAAGGTAGAGTTCCCAGAGGGCGTCATCTGTAACCTTTATTTTCTGATCCACCTCTTCACTTTTGAGTTGCATCAGGGTTCTGGCCTTGAGAAAGGTACGCGTTTTGTAGCGGTATGCCGGTGCTTCATAGAGTTTCATCTTCTCGGCTTCTTTAAAGAGGAGGTTCCATTCGATAAAGGTATCTGGGGTTTCGGGAAACTGCATGCCCTCTTCCTCCCAGTTGGCCCACCAGTCTTTGAAATCTTGGGCCGAGTAGTCATTTTCACCGATGGTTACCAGGGTTGGCGTTCCCCAGGAGAACCAGCCACCCTGGCTGGGTAGTGCAGTGGACAAAATGAGAACAGTGATGCAGTAGATAATCGTTTTTATTCTGGACATGGGAGCATTCCTTCGTTGATCCAATCGGTTATAATTTCCTGGGACATGCGGCGGGCCAGGGCTGTAAGAGTTTTGAGTCTGCCTATGTGCATGAATTGTTGATATTCTTCTCCGCGACGTCTGTGGTAGGTTATCCAGAGGATCTCACCGGTTTTTCCATGATAGAGCAACAGAATGAGGGTGAGCTCAGTGTCCACAAAATTTCCACTGTCTCTCTGGTACATCTTTTGCACAATTCCTCCAACGAGCAGGTCTGAACGAAGGCGGCCTCCAATCATCTTTAACTGTTCCCGATTTGGAAGCAGGTTCGGGTATAAAAGGAGCTGCTGATACATATTTCTGACATCCCCTTCCTGGAGGAGTTGAAATTGGCCGGAAGCGGCCAGTTCAGAATGGAATATCTTTGCGACCATATCCCCGCCCTGAAGATAATTAGATTCGTTCAGGAACGGGAGTATGGCAATTTTACAGGTTCCTTCAGCTGGAAGCGGTGCCAGTATCTTGGTCGCGGGGACCTGTTTGCCACAGGCAGTCAGAAGGAGCAGAGTAATCAGCAGGTAGGAAAAAATATTTTTCATATCCTAGAACTCCTCCACCCATTCTGTTTCAATGCTGGTTTCAACTTCTTCGATCTCACCTTCCACCACCTCAAAGAGGTCGCGAATACGTTTTTTATATTGATTGCCAAGGATGTCTCTGGCGGTGAGCAGACACTGAATTTTATCCCTTGAGTCATTGCTGAGGTCGAGTTCTATGGACGCAGGCAGCTCTGTGCCCTGTGCTAGTTTGAGAAGGCTTCCATCTTCCCTGAAAAATTTGGCCCACCAGAACATGAGAGGTGTTTCGGTGAAGTAATCAAGGTCAACTCTTATCTGTGCCTCCTCACGAGATATTTCAACGAATATCTCCGGCAATTCAGGGAGGTACTGTACCAGGGCCTCGGTAAAGGATTCACGTTCAGCACGGTCCCAGACCCTGAAGGTGATCAGATATTCTCCCGGGTCTGCGGTTGTACCGTAGGAGGTTTTGCCATTCCATGTAAGTCCTCGTGGGAGGTTACCGGCTTTTTCGATGAGAACAACGACATCTTCATCTTCATTGGTAACTGATATTGCCCAGCGGCTGATGGGTTCGGGTTTGAGAAGCTTGGGGATGATGCGCAGGTTTCTGCTGAAAAGTATATCCCCGTTCAATTCAGTTCCCAGCAGCGTCAGCCGGACACCGGGTTCTTCAGTGTCAATACTGTAGGTACCGATGACACTCTCTTTACTGATACCGGATGGCCAATGGGCAAAAAGATTTACAGTGTAGGTTCCTGGATTCTGACCAACTTTCCAGGAGGCACTGTACGAGAAATCATCTTCATCACCGCTTAGTGGATAATGCTGGTTGTCTACCTGAATTGAAAGTTCCGGCATGCTGCCTTGGTCATCGATGGATTTGTGGAGTTTAACTCTGCAGAAGATCTCTTCACCCGGTCGCAGATATTGGGGGGTTATGAAGACGGTGTCTATGTTGAGGTTGGTCGCAGACTTCACTGCAGTAGTTTTAGAAATGGGCATGCTGGCAAACAGCTGGTCGAAAAACGGAGCGTACAAATCCTCAAGAGTGTGTGGATCATTGAGACCTAAGAGGTTGATCTGGTCAGCATAGCTGAGGTTTGCCGTCTGGCTCCAGATAATTTCCGAGTTTTCGGCCCTGCTGAGCTGAAGGGTGAGGCAGAGAATAGGCAGTTCACCTGTGTTGACCTGGAAGAGGGTTCCCTGAAGGACAAGGTCAGCCTGTAATTCCTTGTGAACAAGCGATGCCTGGTAGCTTGTCAGCTTGCCAAGTTGTCGAATCCGGTTGCGGACTAGAAAGCGCATGACCTCTTCAGCAGGAATGAGAGTTTTGCCACGATTCGTGAGTTCCAGGCGCACCCGTTCCGTCACAGGATTGTTTATGCCGTTGCTATCTCGAGTGAGGTCGAGTAGTGGGATGAAGGCAATGGTCTGGGCCCATGCGGTCCCGATGGACAGCATGATACTGAGCAGCAGGGTCAGGTGCAGTCGGAACATGGTGGATCTGTGCCGTGAGCGGAAGAAAGACCACATGCTATGTGTTAGTACCGGATGTATCACTCAACTCCCTTGGGTATGGTTATGAGTATGTTGTCCAGCAGATGTACTGTGATCTGAAAAGCATCCATGGGGTCAAGGCCAAAGAGACGATCGGTGAGGGAGTAGCCGTTCAAAGTGTCGCTTGCCCGCCACAGGATGAGGGCAGATTCGCCGTCAAGGAGCTGAAGGCTGACAGAAATTTCAGGGTAGCTGAAGGAGCCCTGCCGATTTTCCCCAATGTTGTTTACTGTACCAAGGATTAAGCCCTGGACATTGAGCCGTTGAGAGAGCTGCTTGACTATGGGGATATCCAGGGGACTGTTTCTGTCGATTCCCATCTCCTGCAGGGCATTGTCGACAACCCCCTTATCCACCACATCAAAGATTCCTTTTGCCATGATTTGAGTTGCGGTAATGTCACGGATACGGTCTGCTGCAAACTCATCCTTGGTATTGTTCTCAAATGGCAGGATGGCAACCCGTGTGATAAAATTCAGGTCAACTCCCTCCCGCAAAAAGGTCTGGGTTGAGGCATTTTGGCCACAGCCGTAGCTGGAAAGGAGGGTGACGGTCAGTAACAGGAGCAATGGTAGTTTTTTCATAATTTAAAACCTGCTTGTTAATCGGGCATTGATAAGCCAGGTATTTTCCTCCTGGCCGATGATATAACTTGCTATGGATTGCATCGTAAAAAATTCGCTTAAGTTCCAGCTCCAGTTGGCGTTCACCCCCTGCAGGATGTCATCTTCTATGGAGCTGATTCTGTGTCCTACGGTGAAGTTGGTCTTGGAGGTTCGAACTAATGAGAAATTACTGTCAAGGAGAAGGCTCTGGTATCCAGACCAGGCCTCTCCGTATCCCTGGGAAGCATTGGCTTTTATTGAAACCAAGTCTGATGGACGCCAATTTATATTGAGGGTGGCCCTGCCACCAGATTCCTGGAGGTCTGTGATTTCGTTAAAACCAATACCTTCTGAGCCATGTTCTGCGATAAAGTCAACCAGCAGAGTGGGGCGCAATCTGGCGGTGAGCGTCCAGCGCAGGGAGAGCCCTTCTGAAGAACGGTCGAGCTCCTTGTTGGTGTTAAAGTTTGTGTTGAGCTCAAAGGTGGTGTCAAGATTTGGATAGAGAATCGCGGTGACGTTGAGATGGAAGGAATCGTTACTGGTCTGAGTCTTTCCGTCGGTGGTGTTTTCACTTCTGCTGATTCCCACAGTAGTGTCAAGGGTGGGAAGGAAAATTGATTGGATATTTAGCGAATAGGAGCGCTGCCCGGTATCGGCAATGTCGCTGTTAGTTGTTGTGGTATCATTTACAGTGAGTGAGGGGGCAAAGTATTGGTTGTACCACCACTGGATTCCGGCAGATTGAAAGATACGGGTTCTGTCATTTGAAGTATTGGATTGTGAATCATCCCAGACCATGGAGTAGTTCAGGGTTGTTGAGGTGAAAGGAGTGTAGCGAAAGTTCATGTCAATCAAGGTCCTGGTGTAGTCCTGTTGTTCGATGTAACTGGCTCCTGTGGCACCTGTTCTCTGGTTTCTGTAGGCCTCCATTTCTGTTATCGGTATGGAAAGCGTCGTGGGCCAGGCCGTTGCCACAAGTTTTATGTAGAGTTTTTGAACAGTTGAGAAGTTTACATTGAATCGGAAGTTGTTCTGGTCATAACTTGTGGCCGGGTTCCTCTGATCGAGTTGCCAGTTTATCCCATCATCACTGGAGTAGAGATCCCAGCGTAAGGCGCCTGTCTCATCTATCAGTATGGGGTCGATCTGTCCAGTGTAGACGTAGATTGTGTCCACTTCCTGAACATCTGTTTTGAGACCGATATTGGCCATTTCATGGAGGTTGATCGAAAAAACAGCACTGTTTCTGTTGCCATCAAGAAGGCCGGGTGCCGCAGGAAGAGCGCCGCTTGTGGGAACCGGATCCACACCGGCAAAAGCCTGACTGGCCTGGATGTTGATCAGGGCACTGTTGCCGCTGCCGGGAGTGACTGTGAGGTCAGTGGTGCTTTGGGTCAGCTGTCCGGAGGCGTTGATCGAGAGTCGGTTTTCGAAAAAGGAGTCGCCGTAATCAACACGTCCGAAGTGTTTCAGTTCATCATAGCTTGTCCCTTCAACCCCATCCTCCCGTATCTGGCTATAGAGGCTGTAGTAGGTCTCAACGGTTTCTGATTCCCATTGGAGTATAAATTCAGACCATTGATTGCTGGCATTGGTCAGGGGGATCTTTTCGTTGTCCTTGAGCCATTTCTGGCCGAAAATGACACTTACGTCCGGCCAGAATTCGTAGTCCCAGTTTGAAGCCAGGATGGTTTCCCAGCTCTGGTCAACCTGGTCAGGCTTGTCAGTGTTACTTGTTTCGTTAATGAGGCCGCTGATTTCGGTTAAAAAAAGATCGTTTTCGATCCGGAAGCTTCCTGCCGGGGAAACGGTCTTTCTGACAATGTTGCCGGTGGTGACGTTTTTTGAATAGCTGAAATTGGTGTCAAAGGAGATGGCTCGGGTAACCTGCGGACTCCACTGTATGCCATAGCGCTGGTTAAAGGCATTGGTGGCCTCAGTTTCGCTGGGGGTGACACTGCTGTACTGCCATGACCCATCCAGGGATATGACTTCTGCCCTGACGTTGCCAGTGAAGCAAGGCAGGAAGAGACAACAGAGAAGAGCCCGGAGCGCTATGGCCCGTTTTGCAAAAAACGGTGGATGGGCTACTGTTACTGGCATTTTTTTTGTAATGGCTGTGGCAGCAAGGTTCATCCTTGTTAAGGAGTTGATTATCCTTCTCATTTTTCTACATATATAGGGAAGGTAGGATAATACAAAACCGGAGGATGGACAAGCAAAGAATCGTCATAAACTTGCAATATCTTAGGCGAATTGTAGTGAATAGTATAAAAAAAACCCCCTGCTCAAAAATGAGGAGGGGGTCTGTGCTACGTAAAAAAAGTGATAATTACTTGGTGGTATGGCAAGTAAAGCATGCTCCAGTACCACTTACACCAGCATTTACAACGCTGTAATCCCAACGTAACAGGTCATCATTTGGTGTGCCGTGAGCACGATGACAGGAAATACAGGTTACAATGGTGTCGTTTGAGAATGATACTGTACTGACAACACCTAGCGTCATGTCAGAGCTAGCAACGGGAGCGGTCACCTGGTAATCATTGTTTACACCGCCATAGCTGTAATACTCTGCGGTGGTGTCAGCGATGCTGCCCATGTCAAAATCTGTTGGATGGCGAACCCAGGGGCTTGCGAAAACACCAGTTGTCGGGTTGGTCCCGCCCACATTTCCGGCACCGTTATGAAAAGAATCGTGACACTGGGCGCAGAGTGAAGAAATTGATTGAGGATCTTCGTCATTTTCAGTGGATCTTGCAATGCCTTTGTACTGATTATGTTCAGTTGCAGTAGGTGTGAATTCCCAGTCCCAGTCTTCTATTCCAACAATTCCATCAAGGAAACGGTAACTTTTGGCAACAGTGGAGCCGTCGATTGTTGCATCATTCGCATGATGCGAACCACTGATTGCGCCAAAGTCATTAGCAATTGTTTTGTCACCATGACATCCGTTTGTTCCGGCACAGGTAAGTTGAGGCAATACAGCCCCACCTGTATACCCTGGAGGAGTTGTGCCAAGTGTCCCATCTTGGGCTGAAAGACTATCCGTTGCAACATTGTGACCGGTGGAATCTAATGCTGTGCCGTTTGCTGCGACCCAGTAAAAGTTTCCGCCAGCCAATGTGTTTCCGGATAAGCCATCATTGGTATAGTCCGGGAGGGTGGTGCTGTTGACAAATGGAATGGTGAAGTTACCAGCAACTCTCTGCTGATTGGTTCCTGTATGACAGGCAACACAACCCTTCACCAGCAAGACCTCATTGGGTGCAGTCTGAGGGGCTCCGGTAGAATCTACGGCCATCGGAGCACCATCCTGACTGTTATGCATGGTATGACAAACAGCACACTGGCCTTCCACCTTTGCAGAAGCTGAAGCAGCCATCAAAAGAACACCAAGGCTGACACTGGCTAAAACTCCATACCTGTAGAGTTTTCGGTTAGATTTCATTTTTTCCTCCCTTTAAATTTCCGTTCATTGTCTTCCAGGATTTGTCCTGTTGGCAATATAGTTAATTTCCTTCCCTTTGCTACAACTCTGCACGCCATCATATACCACAAGTTCCGTCCCTGCCACGTCGTGGTGACGTGTGTGATTTAGATTTCTCTGTTACTGATAGTATAGGTTGGATTCAAGAAAAGAACAATGTGGCATTTTGTCGCAGAGATCTTGATATTGTTCATCGCCCCTTGCGCACTGGTTTTTTTTCTGCCGGGACAGCTCGGCCTGCGTAAAAGACTGGGGCAGGTGTGTGGGGTTGTGAGGTTCCATAATATATTTATATGTAAAGAAAAATAGTAAGGTTTCTCTTTGCAGGTGACTGAGTTGTATTTCACTTGTAATCGTTTTGATTAGCCTTCTTCTCGTCGCAGTGCCTTTTGTGACAGCTCTTTTTTCTCAAAAAATAAAATTGCTTTTTGAGCAGGGGTAAGTTGTGATATCGTTTCAGGAGAGTTTCGGGAATCTATTACGGTCAGCTGGAAAACACAGGTGGCATCACTGGCGAATGCTCATGGGTTCCGGAGTACAAAACAATATTCCTGACCAGGTTAATTCACTAAACCATCAGAGATGAGGAAGTGCAGCTACGAGCAACTTCAGGTGTGTAAGGTATGGAAAAAGATATTCACAAACAACTTATCAAGAGGCTTGTTGCCGGTTGGCTCTGTCTCTCACTGCTCATAGGCGGCCTGGTTGCATTTGCAGAGTTTGAACGTATTGATCGGAAAGTATTGCAACTGGCTCAGGATGATTCCAGCTTGCTGGTGGCTGCCTATCGGGAGTATTTTAGGGATCCCGGCAAGGGAAAGGTTAGCGCTCTGCAGGGAATTTCCCGCACCATTGTCGGGCTGAAGAAGTTTGTGATGATTGAATTTTATGATCGTGGGAAGAATAAGATAACAAAGTACAGTCTCCCTCATATCCAGGATATAACCGACGCTCTGGAACAGGAACAGCACGACTTTCTGATGGGCGAGGAAGTCGATTATATGAAAGTCATCCATGGCCGGAATATTTATCTGAAAATTGTTCTACCCATCAGTGCCGACAAGGGAGGAGCAGTAATTGGGTACTTTGAGGGGATTTACCATGTTGCAGACAGGGATGTGGCCAGAATCATACGTGGAGTTGTCTGGTCCATCCTCCAGGTAGTTATTGTGATTTTCCTCACCACCTTGATTCTCTATCCGGTGATTATTTCACTCAATAGAAATCTGTTAACCCTTTCCAAAGATCTTGCCAAGGCCAATATCGGTATGCTCAAGGTGCTTGGTGGTGCCATTGCCAAACGGGACAGTGATACCAACGCCCATAACTACAGAGTTACCATCTATGCCATTCGTCTGGCGGAGAAACTCGGCCTACCTGAAAAAGAGATCAGGGCCCTGGTTAAAGGGGCGTTTCTTCATGATATGGGAAAGATAGCAATCAGTGATACCATCTTACTGAAACCAGCAAAACTTACAGAGGATGAGTTCGCGGTGATGCAGACCCATGTTTCTCATGGGGTGGATATTGTGAGGAATTACCAATGGCTGAATGATGCTGTGGCCGTGATTGCCAATCATCACGAAAAATACCGGGGGGATGGCTATTTGCAAGGGCTCGTCGGGGAGAAAATTCCACGCAATGCCAGGATTTTTGCCATTGTGGATGTCTTTGATGCCCTCACCTCAAAACGACCATACAAGGAGGCCTTTTCCTACGAAAAATCTGTGGCCATTCTCAAGGAATCCCGTGGCAGCCATTTTGACCCCCGGATCCTCGATGTTTTTTTGGGAATAGCCCCGGAACTCTACGAGCAGGCCCAGTGTTACGACAACGAAAAAGAGGCTGAGTTGAATAAGATCCTGGAGGAACTTGTCAGAAAATATTTTCCTGTCTGAACAGGGGCTCTGCTGTCCGTTATCCTGCGTTCTGCTATGGGAGCATTAAGTCAGTGCTCAGATACCGTTCTCCAGTGTCAGGCAGTATGGTGACAACGGTTTTGCCACGGTGTGCCGTGTCGGAGGCGATCTGCAGGGTGGCCCACATGGCGGCACCCGAAGATATTCCAACCAGCAGGCCCTCTTTTGCTGCAAGATGCCTGGCAGTTTCCAGTGCATTTTCGTTGGTCACGGCAATGATCTGATCAATGAGTTCTGTCTTGAGAATAGATGGAATGAAGCCGGCCCCAATGCCTTGAATTTTGTGAGGTCCCGGCTTTCCTCCGGCAAGAACAGGTGAGTCAGCAGGCTCCACTGCAATACCGATAATTGCTGGTTTTTTTTCTTTAAGGTATTCCATGACGCCGGTAAAAGTACCTCCGGTTCCCACCCCTGCCACAAAGATGTCCACCTGCCCGCTGCTGGCCTGCCAGATTTCTTCGGCAGTAGTCGTTCTGTGTATTGCAGGATTCTCTGGGTTGTCGAACTGTCTGACCATAAAGGCATTTTCGGTATCATCCAGCAACTCTTCTGCTGCCTCTATGGCTCCTTTCATCCCCTTTGCTGCAGGAGTGAGGACAAGCTGCGCTCCAAGGTGTTTCAACAGGGTCCGTCGCTCTAGGGACATGGACTCCGGCATGGTGAGAACTAGGTGGAGGTTCTTTGCAGCACAGACGGCAGCCAGGCCAAGTCCGGTGTTTCCTGATGTTGCCTCAATGATGAGTGTGGCATCATTAATTTGCCCTTCTCGTATGCCTGCCTCAATCATGGCGAGGGCAATGCGATCTTTGACGCTACCCATGGGGTTGCGAGATTCCTGTTTGGCAAGGATGGTTGCGCAGCAGTCATGGCTGATGTTTTCAAGGGAAATAAGGGGAGTGTTGCCGATGGTGGCAGTTGCAGGACCAGTCATGATGTGCCTCCTTTTCTTCCTGAGTAGAGGAGCTCTGGGCGCTTGAGTACCACACGGGTATCAGAAGGTACGGATTCGGTGAGCCAGATGTTACCACCAATTATTGAACGTGCTCCAATGGTTGTTTCTCCACCAAGAATTGTGGTGTTGGCGTAAATAATGACATCATCTTCAATGCTGGGGTGGCGCTTGACATTTCGCATCAGTTTTCCAGCATCCTTGGGTAGCGAGAGGGCGCCTAAGGTCACACCCTGGTATATCCGTACATTTGAACCGATAACTGTTGTTTCGCCAATGACAACGCCTGTGCCATGGTCAATGAAAAAACCTGGCCCGATGGTTGCCCCGGGGTGGATGTCGATTCCGGTGACACTGTGGGCATGCTCTGTCATGATACGGGGAAGGGTGGGGACTTTCAGGAGATAAAGTTCATGGGCAATTCGATAAATGGCGGTGGCCAGAAGTCCGGGATAGCAGAATATGACCTCATCTGGACTCGCTGTTGCCGGATCTCCTGCCAGGGTTGCCCGGATGTCAGTTGACAGCAGGGCGGAGATGCCGGGAAGGATTTCTATAAAAGCAATGGCCATGCGCTGACCGCGTTCTTCACAGTTGGTACAGGGAAGGTTTGAGCGTCTACATTCATGGCGGATGGCCATGATGATTTCCTGGGACAGACGTTCGTAAAGCTCTGTTGTCTCCTTGCCGAGATAATATTCGAGGTTTGAGGCATGGAGTATGGTCTTGGTGAAGTAGCCAGGAAACAAAATCTGGCGAATTTGATAGATAATGTTGACGATTGCAGTGTGGGATGGTGTGGAAACCGGGCCCACATGGTCGAAACAGTCTTCTGTCTGCCAGGCTGCAACCAGTGTTTCCACCACAGGAGGCAGTCTGTCGTGGAAAGATTCCTCACGTTCCGGTTTCTGGTCGCAGAGTTCGGGGATATGAATACTTTTGGTCGCCATAATCATTCTTCCTGTTTGCCGGGAGCTGCCTGCATCTGTTTTCGTATCTCATCTATGGCCTGTTGCAGAGGCATTCCATTGTTCAGCTTGACCTGTGGATTGACTATCAGCAGATCTTTCCAGGCGGCAATGGCAGCTTCCGGATTGTTAAGGTCGTAGAGGAGGACGATACCTTTGTTGAGACGTGAGAGCTCATGGGCGGGATTGATGGAGTGGGCCTTCTCAAATGACTCCAGAGCCTTTTGGGGCTGTTTGTTTCTTCGGTACATAACCCCGAGATCGGTGAGAACATCAGGGTTGTCAGGATGCAGCGTGAGCGAATGGGTATAGGCCTTAATGGCTTTTTCCACCTGGCTTGAGTCGTAGTAGAGGTGGCCCAGCTGGGTCCAGGCTTCGACATTGTCATGGTTTTTGGTGACCTCGGCTTCCAGGTTGGCAATGGCAGCCGAGGTCTGCTGGTCGAGCTCTCCGGTGTTCTGGTCTACCTGTTGTGGCTGGGCCTGCTGAGTGGGGTGTTCATGGGGCGTTGAGGGGGCAAGTTTGTACACTGCGAAGACAGCTCCTGTAATAAAACCTATACCAAATCCAATGAGCAGGGCATATATTAAGGTCTCTTTTTTTACCATATTACTGTTATCTGACATTGGTTCTGTTCCTTTTTTTTCGAGGCTGATTCTGTCCTGAAATAGTGTAGGCATCAGGGAAAGTATAGGCTGAATAACGTTCTTGTCAAACTGTAACTTTGTGGCAGTTACGGTTACATGTGGGAAATATACCGTAGAGACAGGCTGTTTGGCAATAGGAAGCTGTTTTTTTCTATTATGGTACCCAGAATCCGTGAATGTTTTGTGTTGATCAGGTAATAAAATGAACAGGCAAGCAATACATGGCACAGGAAAGGTGGTGCCGGAATAAATGTTTTGTGCTATACAAGTGGGTTTTATTGGTCCGGTACCACCTTCTGTACTGATTTTTGAACCAAAAAAAAAGCGATATCCTGATAAATCAGAATATCGCCTTACACAGCTGGAGGCGGCGAGCGGATTTGAACCGCTGAATCATGGTTTTGCAGACCAGTGCCTTAGCCGCTTGGCTACGCCGCCGAATGTGCCCGGTTGGACATGAGCAACACTTTATACCACAGTTTGTTTTTTTAACAAGGGGAAAATGGCCATGGATATTGATTCACTGGTGCGACGAAACAAAGATGATCTGGCAGTGCTGGAGCAACATCTTGGATATCGTTTTACCGATCTGCGCCTGTTACAAAAAGCTCTGATTCATTCATCTTTTGCTTTTGAACAGGGGCAGATCGATAAAAATAATGAAATACTGGAATTCTTAGGTGATGCAGTGCTTGACCTTGTCATCGGGCATACCCTTTGCGGACGTTTTCCGGATATGCGTGAAGGTGAGCTTACCCGTCTCAGGTCATCACTGGTCAATGAAACACATCTTGCCTCCATGGCCAGAGAATTGCAACTTGGGGAATATCTCTGTCTGGGGAAAGGTGAGGATGCCTCGAATGGGCGCAACAAGTCTTCGATTCTGTCCTGCGCTTACGAGGCAGTCATTGGAGCAATTTTCGAAGACAGTAACTATATTACCGTTGAAAAAATTGTCTGTCGATTTTTTATGCCGGCCATGGCTGCCAAAAAAGAAGAACTACTGATAGCAGATTCCAAGAGCAGGCTTCAGGAAGCCCTGCAGGAAAAGTTTTATGAGGCACCCTCCTACAGGATTGACCTTGAGGAAGGGCCATCACACCAGAAGGTATTTACTGTCTCAGTCATGTTTCGTGATGAGGCACTTGGCACCGGTTCCGGAGCATCCAAGAAAGAGGCTGAGCAGCGTGCGGCAGCGGCGACACTTGCCGAGTTAGAAGATGTGATCACAAAGTTCAGCTCTTGATTCTGTTATGCCGCTGGTTATCCCCATATTTATTCCGCATCAGGGCTGTCCGCATCACTGTCTCTTCTGTAACCAGGTCTCAATCAGCGGTAAGGGAGCGGAAAAAAGAGACGATGCTGAGTTGGTGCGTCAAACCATCGAAGAGTGGCTTGGATTTGCACAGGAGCGGCAGATGGTTCAAGTCGCCTTTTATGGCGGCTCTTTCACATGCCTTCCCGTTTCGCGGCAGCAGAGGTACCTTGCTGCTGTGCAGCCTTTTCTAGACAAGGGGCGGGTGGCCTCCATCCGTCTGTCTACCCGGCCCGATTGTATGGATGAGGATGTTTGTGACCGTCTCCTAGGCCAGGGGGTGAAGACCGTGGAGCTCGGGGTGCAGTCTTTTGATGATGCCGTGCTGGCGGCGGCGGAGCGGGGGCACAGTAGTGATGATTCCCTGCGGGCAGCAGCTGTTCTTAAGGCAAAAGGACTGGAGTTCGGTATCCAGCTTATGCCCGGATTGCCGCTGGAAAGCAGTCGTTCTTTTTTAATAACTCTGGCTCAAACGATCTCCTGCAGGCCCGATTTTGTCAGGCTCTATCCGACCCTTGTCGTAAACGGTTCCGGGTTGGCTGATGCCTATCGCAGGGGTGAGTATCGTCCCATGAGCATGAGCCGGGCCATTGCTGTATGCTGTTTTGCCAAAAAGAGACTGGAAGACGCAGGAGTCAAGATTATGCGTATCGGGCTGCAGGCTTCCAGCTCCCTTGAGAGTGAACTTGTGGCCGGGCCGTATCATCCTGCTTTTGGTGAATGTGTAGCAGCACGGCAATGGTTTCTGCAAGTCCGGCCATTACTCGCAGGTGCTGCCGCAGGAGAGACGGTACACATCACTATTTCACATCGGGATATGTCCGCTTTTGTGGGACCTGGACGGCGAAATATCAAACGACTGGAGCAACTTGGACTTGCAAAACAGATGAAGATTACAACGGATAAGCGCTTGAAACGAGGCACACTGAATTATGTTATCAATTAATCACCTGGATATCCGTTATGGAGAAAAACACCTGTTCAAAGATCTTTCCATACAGGTCCATGATGGGAAACGAATCGGCCTGTTGGGGGTCAATGGCGCAGGGAAATCGACTCTCCTGAAGATCATGGCAGGAGTTGCTGAGTGTGATGATGGTGTTGTGAATCGTTCCAAATACTTCTCAGTGGCGTATCTGCCGCAGGAACCGGGGGCCCTGGTCTCGGGGAGGAGTCTGTATCAAGAGGCTGAGTCTGTTTTTGCAGGACTACTCGAGCTGCAAAAGGAAGTGGATCGAATTAATGAGGGGCTTTCTGAGCTTGACCCTCGTTCTGAAGAGTTTGCGGTGATGCTTGAGAGGCAGGGGGAGATTCAGCACCGTCTGGAGGGCAGCGGAATTTACACCATGCGTGCCAGAATTGAGAAGATACTCCTTGGGCTCGGGTTTCACAAGGATGATATGGATAGACCTGCGGCCTCATTTTCGGGTGGCTGGGTTATGCGTCTGATGCTTGCCAAAATGCTGCTGGCTGCACCCTCACTTCTTCTTCTTGATGAGCCGACAAACCATCTGGACCTCACATCTCTCACCTGGGTGGAGGAGTTCCTGCGTTCCTACGAAGGGGCCATGGTGATTATTTCCCATGATAGAACATTTCTTGACAAGGTGACCAGTACCACCTGGGAGTTGAGTCTGGGAAAACTTTCAGTCTATAAGGGAAACTACTCCTACTATGAAAAGGAGAAGGTGGAGCGTAAGACTATTGAAAAAGCAGCTTACGATAATCAGCAGGCCCAGATCAAACAGAGCATGCAGTTTATTCAGCGCTTTCGGGCAAAATCCACCAAGGCCAAGCAGGTACAGAGTCGGGTAAAGCAACTGGAAAAGATGGAGTTGCTGGAAATTGGTGAAGAAGATCGGCAGATCCATTTCAGCTTTCCACCGGCCCCGCCGTCGGGTCGTGATGTGCTCACTGTTACGGATCTCTGCAAAAGTTTTGGTGGAAAAGAGGTGCTTGGGAATATGAGTTTTCAGTTTCAGCGTGGTGATAAGGTCGCTGTAGTTGGAGTAAATGGCGCGGGTAAATCCACTCTGGTGAAGATCATTGCAGGTGATGTCGCTGCAGATTCTGGAGCGGTTACCCTGGGGCACAAGGTGCAACTCTCCTATTTTGGTCAGCACCAGGCCCAGGAGTTAAGCCCTGCGCTCACCGCACTTGATACCCTGTCTCTTTCTGTGAAAGATATGACCATCACCAGGATACGCTCTCTGCTCGGTGCATTTCTGTTTCGCGGTGAAGAAGTGGATAAGAAAGTGGCTGTTCTCTCCGGTGGAGAAAAAAGCCGTCTGGCACTGGCAAAAATGATCGCTTCTCCAGCGAACTGTATGCTTCTTGATGAGCCCACAAACCATCTTGATATCAGCTCGCAGGAAGTGTTGCAGGATGCCATGGCCCAATATGACGGGTTTATTCTGGTTGTTTCCCATAATCGTTATTTTCTCGACAGCTTTGTCAATAAAGTACTTGAAGTAAAGGATGGCAGGGCGACTGTTTATGAGGGAAACATAAGTGATTATCTGATCAAGATTGCAGCTGATGAGGATGAGCGTCAGGGGCGTGAGCAGGTCAGCAAAACACTGGAAGCCGAATTACAGACCTCCGGGAAGGGGGGGCGTCTGTCTCGCAAGGAACAGCGCAAGCAGGATGCACGGCAGCGACAGCTCCTGAATAAAAAAGTTGGTCCCTGGAAGAAAAAGTCCCTGGAGGCGGAAAAAAAGGTGGAAAAACTTGAGGCGCTCCAGCAGAATCTTGAGGGAAAAATGGCTGATCCTGACTTGTACCAGGATCAGGATGTGTGGCTGAAAGTATCAGCGGAGTATGACGACTGCTGCAGAAGGCTTGAGTGTTGGTATGAGAAGTGGGAAGAGGCTCAGGAAAAGCTTGAAGGCCTGTCCGCTGAGTAAATGCCTTGGATTATTGTTAACGGTCATGCTATAAATATGGAGGGATAGTCAACATTGTCTTGTGTTTGAGTTCGCGGGCAGTAGTCAGGTCGAAGAAAGTAAAATGAATGATAATTAGTATAAAATAGTTTAAAATCGGAGAGATCGGATGACCACTGTTCAGGACTTTTTTGATGAAAAAGTCAGATTGCCATCACCACCAGCCATAGCCCTGAAGATTCTTGAAGCAGTTCGGGAAGAGGAAAACTCCTTTGATGATCTGGCCCGGATTGTCAGTGCGGATCCATCGTTAAGTGTTCGTATTCTACGGGTGGCCAACTCCTCTCTCTACGGCCTCAGTCAGCCCGTTGACTCCCTTGCCCAGGCCACCGGAATGATCGGTACGGATGCCCTGAAGAACATCGCTCTCTCCTTTGTGATTGTTCAAGAGTTTCAAAATGCCCCCCAGGGGAGTTTTAATCTTGAGCATTTCTGGAGACGGGCAGTTACTGCGGCAGTGGCAGCAGATATGCTTGGAAAGGCAGCAGGATGCAAGGATCAGGATCTTTTTGTTTCCGGTCTGCTGCAGGATATTGGGGTTCTTATTCTATTTCTTTCTCATCCCGATGGCTATACAACGGTTCTTGATGAAAAACGGGTCAGCGGAACCAGTACCTTCCTGGTGGAGAAAGAGCAGTTTGCCTGTGACCATACGGAAGTGGGGCATTACCTGCTTAGCTCCTGGAACCTCCCGGATTCCATTGCCCAGCCCCTTCATTATCATCATTCTGCTGATGACGCAGCTGAGGAGTATCAAACTTCTGCCAGGGTGTTGGATTTTGCTGATAAAATTTCTGCAATGTACCATGGGTTGCGGAGTAATGAAAAATCCCTTGCAGTTCATAAAGGGCTGTCCCGGCATTGGAAACTGTCCCGTGAAAAAATCAGTGAGTTGATTGACAGTGTCGGGGAAAAATCTCGTGAGATTCTTGATGTCTTCTCCATTGATCCCGGAAAAATAAAACCATTTTCGCAGATCATGCAGGAAGCCAATGAAGAGCTTGGAGAGTTGAATTTTTCCTATGAGCAGATGGTGCTTGAGTTGAAGCAGGCAAAGCAGAACGCCGAACAGCTGGCACTCGAGCTGCAAAAAGCCAACAATAATCTTCGGGAGCTAGCTTATCGGGATAGCCTGACCGGGCTTTACAATCATCGCTACTTCCAGAAAGTCCTTGAGACTGAGTTGGTGAGAGCCAAGCGTTATAACAGTCACGTATCACTGCTCATGGTTGATATAGATTTCTTTAAAAAGGTCAATGATTTATACGGTCACCTAGTGGGGGATGATGTTCTTGTCGAGGTGAGCAGTATCCTAGTCCGGTTGGTACGAAGCTGCGATGTTGTGGCCCGTTATGGAGGGGAGGAGTTTGCCATTGTGTTACCCGGAACCGGCACTACCGGTGCTAAAGTGCTGGCCCAACGGTTGAGGAGGGGGGTTGAGCAGAAAAAAGTCGAGAGTAACGGGCAGGTTATCTCGGTGACCATCAGTATTGGTCTTGCAGCGACTGACATGAGTGAGCATGATCTCAGCAGGGTAGCCCTTATAGAATGCAGTGATCAGGCGCTCTATATGGCCAAGCACAACGGGAGAAACAGAGTTGAGCTGGCTGTGCTCTGAGTAGACGTGGAGTTCCCCAAAAAAAAAGGCCTTGATCCTGTACAGGATCAAGGCCTTTTTTTGTCCTTCTTTACTCTGTTTTGAATCCGCAAACGTTTGATGGTGATACGTGGGCAGCGAACATTCCGAAGGGAGGCGAGTGATTTCTTCAACCATGCTGATTGTAAGTTTTACACCATCGTTTCAGTATGTTTGAAGAAAAAATACTCGCGAAACCGTCACGGATTCAGGTTTGTATCAGGCTGGAATATATTTTACCAGTGGGCAGTTTTTGCATTCAGCCAGAGGGTTTTCGATATCGTTGTGTACTTTGGCGACGATATCTGCAACCGCAGATTCTGTGTCTGGATAAAGGTTTTCAACACCGATTCTGTCAATCAGGTGGGTTCGTTCCATGACTGCCATGACCTGTCCTTTGATGCCGCACATGGCAAAGCCGAGGTTGGCTGCTCGCAGCCGTTCCACTATCATGGCCAAGGCTTCTTCGCCGGATGCATCCATATCGTTGATACCTCTGGCATCAAGGAGAATGTAACGCAACTCGGGACGCTCGGTTCTGAATTTTGCAACTTGTTCATCAAGGTAGCTGGCGTTTGCAAAAAAGAGAGCGCCATCGAAACGAACCACTGAGATGTGGCGACAGCCTTTGAGACGATAATGCTCTAAGCTTTTTAGTACCTTATCCTCATGCATGGAGAGCTCGGCGACAACCGGGCGCATGGATTTGTAGAGGAAGACGCCCATGGAGAGTGCAAAACCTACCATGATACCTTTATCAAGGTGTGGGGCAAAGTAGAGGGTTACCAGAAAACTGAGGACAGAGATAATTCCGTCGTATTTTTGGGCATGCCAGGCATGGACGAATCCTTTTACGTTTACCAGTCCGATGACTGCCATCATGATTACCGCAGCCAGTGTTGCCTGGGGGAGATGATAGAGCAGTGGAGTGAAAAAGAGCAGGGTGATAACAACCATGACTGAGGTGATAACCGAGGAGATACCGCTGACAGCGCCGGCCTGAAGGTTTACCGCAGAACGGGAAAAAGATCCGGAGACAGCATAACTCTGGCCTATGGAGCCGAATATATTAGCAAGCCCCTGTCCGATAAGTTCCTGATTGGCATCAATCTTCTGACCGGTTTTGGCAGCCATGGCCTTGGCAATGGCAATGGCTTCCATAAAGCCTAGAAGTGAGATGATTATTGCTGTCGGGAGCAGCTTGAAAAAACTTTTAACAGTGAGTTCTGGAATCTTGAATTCAGGTAACCCTTGTGGAATGTCACCGACAACAGCTCCCCCTCCCATCAGGGTCAGCTCACCGGGGTCAAGGGGAGAATTCTTCACTTTGATCCGCCAGGTTGCACCATCGGTTTCCACGCTGCCAGGAATGTTTTGCTTGGGATAAAAGGTGTAGTTGTCACCATCTTTGAGTGCTTCAAATTTCAAGCCTCTCAATTCTTTACGCAGTAGATGGGCCTCTTCTTTCGCCTGATCCATTAGAACGGTGAGAGTTGCGATTTTAGCCTCAAGCGCTACGAGTTCAACAGAAGAACCACCATGGCCACTTTCTTTAAGTTCCTGACGCAGCTCATCTGCTGCATTACCGGTGGCAGCACGCTCTTGGCCATAGTCATTAATACGGGTTGTGGCTGCATTGAATGCCTGAACTTTCTCTGCAACCCCAAGCTCCTGAATGGCAGCTATGTCAACTTTGGCATCATTCTTGAAGCCGGTGTAATAGGAGAGCAGGGTGGTGATAAGTACAGCAATGAGTACTGCCGGGATCTTGGGGTTGATTTTTTTTAAGACCACCATGATGATCACTGCTCCGATTCCATAGAGAAGGGTTGGCAAATGGGTGTAGTCCATTGCGGCCTGGGCCACACGAATCATGGTCTCGTAATGATGCGGCGCCTTGTCCACGTAAACCCCGAAAAATTTGGAGAACTGGGAAGAGGCTATGATGATAGCTGCGGCATTGGTGAAGCCGTTGATTACCGGATGGGAGAGGAAGTTGACCACCATTCCGAGACGCAGAACACCGAGTGAAAACTGAAAAATTCCAACAACCATTGCCAGGATGATTGAGTAGGCAATAAATTCAGGAGATCCTGCAGTGGCAAGGGGTTCCAGAGATGCAGCTGACATGAGTGATACAACAGCCACCGGGCCGGTTCCCAGCTGACGACTGGATCCAAAAAGTGCCGCTATCATAGGGGGCAAAAAGGCTGCATAAAGACCATAGTAGGCGGGGAGTCCTGCCAGCTGGGCGTAAGCCATGGACTGTGGAATCAAAACCAGGGCCACCGTGATACCGGCTACCAGATCCAGTTTGAATGATTCTCCTCTGTACCCTTTGAACCAGAGTAGAAACGGGAAAATTTTTGTTAGAATCATAGTTAATGAACTCTTTTGTCTGAAGATTGTTGGATGAAAGTGGGATTATATATAATTAGTGTCTGTCCAGAAATGGCCGTTTTCTCTTTCATCTTCGTTGCTTTAAAAATATTATCCTCGGAATATCAAATGTATACTCGAGGTAAAATTTCTTCTGCGTCTCGATTTAGAAAAAACACATTTCTGGACGGACACTAACCAACTGAATGGTCATTCAGGTTATTTTCTTGAGCCATTGGTAGCGCTGCAAAGCCTATTCGTCAAGTTTTTTTTACATTTTTGCAAAAACTGGTTGCTTTTTTATTTTAGAGAGTTTTTCGGAAAAAGTGTTCGCAAAAGCTTTTTGGGGAGGGTGAGAAAGGTTATACAATGTGGTAGGAGTTTTGCTGGATATGGCAATTCGCTCCGTGCTTGCTAAAAAATACTTGCCTGATGGTCTGTTTTCAGGGTAGTTTTGCTTAGCTTTTTTACATGCTTATGGCAGAGGGTAACGGGTGAAGGTCAGTTTCTTTACTCTTTATGTGTGGTAACAGCCGATAACAAAAAGGAAAGTTTGTTTATAGGTTTTGTGGTACGTTTTGCCAGCCATCCTGGTGAAGCGGATGAAGCTTTTAAGAGTCCATCAAAGGCTGAAAATATAAAACAGGAACAGGTGAAAAAAGTGACAGACAGTAAGCAACTCTGGATGTCGGGAAATGAAGCCATTGCCATGGCTGCCTACGAGGCAGGCGTGAAAGTGGCTTCCGGCTATCCCGGAACCCCATCCACCGAGATCATGGAGAATCTCTCCAGATATGAAGGCGTCTATACAGAATGGGCTCCCAACGAAAAGGTGGGCCTTGAAGTTGCCATCGGGGCCTCTTTTGCCGGAGTAAGAGCCTTTGCCACCATGAAGCATGTAGGGGTGAATGTGGCTGCAGATCCACTTTTCACCGCATCCTATACCGGTGTTCGTGGCGGGTTGGTGATTCTCACTGCAGATGATCCTGAGATGCATTCCTCTCAGAATGAGCAGGATAATCGTAACTACGCTTATGCTGCAAAACTTCCTATGCTGGAGCCATCAGAACCTGCTGAGGCGAAGGAACTTTTAAAGCAGGCCTTTGAACTCTCTGAAAAGTTTGATACTCCAGTATTGTTTCGCATCACTACCAGGGTTGCTCATGTGAAAGGGGTGCTCAGTAAGGGGGAGATGATGCAGTCTGAAGCTAGCTGCGGCATTGAAAAGGTACCGGCCAAGATGGTAATGCTTCCAGGTAATGCCCGTAATCGCAGAAAAGTAGTGGAAGAGCGTATGGCGCTGCTTCGGGAAGTGGCAGAGAGTGATCAGTTTAATGTTATTGAAAACGGCGACAATAAACGTGGTTTTATAACCGGCGGTGTTTCCTATCTTTATGTGAAAGAGGCTTTCCCCGAAGCATCGGTTCTGAAACTCGGGATGAGCTGGCCTCTTCCTGAACAGAAAATCAGGGAATTTGCGGCCGGTGTTGATGAATTATTTATAGTTGAGGAGCTTGACCCGTTTCTTGAACACCACATCAAAGGCATGGGGATTGAATGCCACGGAAAGGATCTTATCCCCAACCAGGGTGAACTGAATACCTCCATCGTCCGTACTTCCATTGATCCTGATTCTGCGCCGGAGCTCTTTGCAGCGGCAGAACTTCCCATGCGGCCACCGAACATGTGTGCCGGGTGTCCCCACCGCGGAGTATTTTTCAATCTCTCCAAAATGAAAGACATTTTTGTTTCCGGGGATATCGGTTGTTACACCCTGGGCTTTCTGCCACCCCTGTCAGCCATGGACTCCTGCGTCTGCATGGGCGCATCAGTGACCATTGCCCATGGTATGGCCAAGGCTCTCGGAGATGAAGGAAAGGGGAAGCTGGTGTCGGTTATCGGTGATTCCACTTTTGTTCATACCGGCATTAACGGACTTATCAATTCAGTTTACAACGATTCCAAAACCGTTCTTGTCATCCTTGATAACCGGATTACCGCCATGACCGGACAGCAGAATAATCCTACCACCGGGTGTAATATTAAAGGTGAAGCCGCAAATGCCATTAATATAGAAGAGTTGTGCAGGGCCGTCGGGGTCAAGCATGTTGAAGTGGTGAATCCCCATGACATACAGGCCTGTAAAAAGGCCCTTAAAACAGCCCTTGATCTTGATGAAATGGCAGTGGTTATTTCACGGGCACCCTGTGTACTCCTTCCTGAAATTAAGAATGCGGTACATAATCCTTATCTGACTGCAACTGAAAACTGCGCCGGTTGTATGGCCTGTGTGAAACTTGGCTGCCCTGCCATATCCTGGATCAATATTACCCCGGAAGAGGCGGTTGCTAAAGGGTACAAAGAAAAGCAGAAAGGTTTTGCGGTGATCAATGAAGTGCAGTGTAATGGCTGTGGGCAGTGCGCCGTACTGTGTAAGTTTGAAGCAATTAACAGGAAGGGAGAATAACAATGGCTGATACAGGAAATATTCTTTTTTCCGGAGTGGGGGGGCAGGGTATCCTGCTTGCAAGTGAAGTTACTGCCCATGCCCTGCTTGCAGCGGGATATGATGCAAAAAAGAGTGAAGTACACGGCATGGCCCAGCGTGGCGGGTCGGTGACGGCTCAGTTGCGTTATGGTAAAAAGGTGTATTCACCCCTCATTGAGCCGGGGCGTGCTGACATCCTGATCGCTTTTGAAATGATGGAAGCGGCACGTTACCTGCTCTATCTTCATTCAGAGAGTAAAGTGATTGTCAACACCCAGCAGATTAAACCTCCCAGTGTGGCCATGGGACAGATTCCTTATCCGGCTGGTGTCCTGGATGTAATCACTGAAAAAGGTGTTCAGGTGGTGACGGTTGATGCCTTTGATATCGCGCGCGATGCCGGTGAAGTAAAAGCTGCCAACGTGGTAATGGTCGGGGCTATGTCTGCTTTTCTGCCCATGGGGGCCGCAGTGTATGAAGAGATTATCAACACTAGGATTCCCGAACGATTTCGTGAAGTAAACCTGAAGGCATTTGCTGCAGGAAGAAAAATCACAGCATAGTTACGTAGAGAAGAGAGAAAATTATGACACTTTATTGGGAAGAGGAGATGGAAACCCTGCCTCGGGTGGGGCTGGAATCCATTCAGCTGAAACGACTTCAGCATCTGGTGGCGCGGGTCTATAAAACCGTTGTCCCCTATCGTGAAAAGATGGATGCCGCGGGTGTGAAACCTTTGGATATCCAGTCTCTTGCAGATCTTGCGAAACTGCCATTTACCGTTAAAGAGGATCTGCGTGAGAACTATCCCTTTGGACTTTTTACTGTCCCTATGGATCAGGTGGTACGCGTCCATGCCTCATCGGGTACCACCGGGAAACCGACAGTTGTCGGCTACACTAAAAAGGATATCAGAACCTGGTCTGGTCTCATGGCCCGGGCTCTCACCTGTGCTGGAGCCACTTCTTCTGATATGGTACATAATGCCTATGGGTATGGACTGTTCACTGGTGGACTTGGAGCGCACTATGGTATCGAGCGCCTTGGCGCAACAGTTATTCCGGTTTCTGGTGGCAATACCAAGAGGCAGATTACCATTATGAAGGATTTTCAATCTTCTGTTCTGCTGGCTACTCCATCTTATGCTTTGAACCTAGCGGAAACCATGGAGACACTCGGTGTTGACCCGAATGATCTCTCCTTGCGTGTGGGTGTATTTGGAGCTGAGCCCTGGAGTGAGAACATGCGTGATGAGGTGGAGCGTAAACTGAATATCAAGGCGGTGGATATATACGGACTGTCTGAAGTAATCGGGCCTGGTGTTGCTATGCAGTGTCTTGAAGGTGAGAAGGGGATGCATATTTTCGAAGATCATTTTCTGCCTGAGATTATTGACCCTGATACAGGTGAAGTGCTCCCTCCCGGTGAAAGGGGAGAGCTTGTTTTTACAACGCTCACCAAAGAGGCCTTTCCTATTATCCGCTACCGCACCAAAGATATTTCGCGACTTCTTTATAATGAGTGTGCCTGCGGCAGGACGCTGGTTCGCATGGAGAAAGTAACCGGCCGTACCGATGATATGCTTATTATCCGTGGTGTGAATGTCTTTCCATCCCAGATAGAGCATGTGCTCATGGGGACGGAAGGTGTTGAACCTCATTATCAGATTGTGGTAAATCGTGAAGGTAATATGGACACCATGGCCGTTGAAGTAGAGGTGAGCGAGGATATTTTCTCTGACGAGATCAAGAAACTTGAAAATCTCACCAGGCGTATCCAGATGGATATTAAAGACATGCTGGGGGTCACCTGTCGGGTGAAGCTGGTAGAGCCAAAGACCATTCAGCGTAGTGAAGGCAAAGCTCAGCGGGTAATTGATAATCGACAGTTATAAAAAAGGAGGAGCTGAAATGCGAGTAGAACAGATTGCAGTATTTTTAGAGAATAAATCAGGTCGTCTGGCTGAGATCACCGCAACACTGGCAGCAGAAAATATCAATATCCGGGCCCTGTCTGTTGCAGATACTGCTGATTTTGGTATCCTGCGCCTCATTGTTGATAATGTGGAGAAGGCCAAAAGTACCTTGAAGTCCAACGGCTTTACAGTTGGCATCACTAATGTTATTGCTGTTGAAGTGGCTGACAGAACCGGTGGTTTGGCCAAGGTACTGAAGACCATTGAAGAAGAAAGCCTGAATGTGGAATACATGTACGCCTTTGTGAACAAAACTGGAGAAAATGCAGTGTTGATTTTTCGTTTTGATGACATGGATAAGGCCATTGAAGCCTTGCAGCGTACCGGTTATACCATTCTCAGTGGTAAAGAAATCTGTGCGTTATAGGTTCCGGAGTTTGTCCGGAATACTTTTCTTGGCAGAACCAGAGAGGTCCTGCCGCGATATCATATTTGAACGGGGGAACCGATGAAAAAAATTGCATCAAAACTTCTCATGGCCATCATGGCGATCAGTCTTCTGACTGTGCCGGCTTTTGCTGATACCATTAAAGTTGGGGCCATCCTTGCTGTAACCGGTGGTGCATCCTTTCTTGGTGGGCCTGAGGCACGCAGCCTTGAAATGATAGTCGAGGAGATCAATGCCAAGGGTGGTATCAATGGTAGTAAAATTGAACTGATTATCAAAGATTCGGCAGCCAGCCCTGAAAAGGCAATATCTTTTGCCAGGCAGCTTATTGAAGAGGATAAAGTACTGGCGATCATTGGCCCCTCCACAAGTGGAGAGACTATGAAAATCAAGAATATCTGTCAGCAGGCTAAAACTCCACTGATCTCCTGTGGTGCTGCTGAGGTTATTGTTAATCCTGTTGCTTCCTATGTGTTCAAAACCCCCCAGAAAGATTCTTTTGCCGTGAAAAAGATCTTCATGGAGATGAACAAAATGGGAATCTCCAAGATTGCTGTGCTTGCCGGTAATACAGGTTTTGGTAAAGCTGGAAAGGGACAGTTGTTAAAACTTGCTCCCGAGTTTGGTATTGATGTTGTGGAAGTTGAGGTGTATGACAAGAAATCCAATGACCTCTCTGCTGTTGTTGCTAAAATAAAGTCCAATAAAGACGTGCAGGCAGTGATTAACTGGTCCATTGTTCCAGCCCAGGCTATTGTGGCCAAAAATATGCGTCAGGCTGGCTGGGATGTACCCCTCTTCCAGAGTCATGGTTTTGGAAATATCAAATATGTTGAAGCCGCCGGTGCTGCTGCTGAAGGAATTATCTTTCCAGCAGGACGTCTTCTGATTGCTGAGAGCCTTCCGGATGACAATCCCCAGAAAGCTCTGCTTATGGCTTACAAAAAGAATTACGAGGCTAGGTATAATGAGCCTGCATCCACTTTTGGTGGCCATGGCTATGATGCCATTACCATCCTTGCAGCTGCCATTGCTGAGGGTGGAAATGATCGTGCCAAAGTACGGGATGCAATCGAGAACCTGAAGAACTTCCCTGGGACCGGTGGAGTTTTCAGCTTTTCAGCAGAAGACCACAATGGCCTTGATATTGATGCATTCCAGATGATGACTGTTAAAGACGGAAAATTTGTAGCCTATACTGGAAAATAATCAACAATACAAAGCTGGATCCGGCCGGACTGGAATAGATTTCCCAGTCCGGTTTTCTTGTGATCGGTTCCGGTTTTCATTTGTAAGTGTTTCATGTCGCGCCAAAGAAAGTGCGGAACATTGACAAATGAAAATCCTTCCTGATCCGCTGAGGCGCCCCATACTCCAATGACCACCGAACTTTTTATTCAGTACCTCATGGCGGGTATTACCTATGGCAGTATTTATGCCATTGTTGCCATCGGGTTTAATATTATTTACAACACCACTGGCATCATTAATTTTGCTCAGGGTGAGTTTGTCATGTTCGGGGGAATGATTGCCATTTCCCTTCTTCAGTATATGCCTCTGCCACTGGCCATAGCCCTTTCAGTTGCCATCACCATGTTGATTGGTGCCCTGATTGAGATCTGTTTTATCCGCTGGCTTAAAGCGCCATCAGTACTGCGGATGATCATTATCACCATCGGTATCTCTATTATATCTCGAGAAGTTGCCGTCCATATCTGGGGGGAATCCATACGATCCCTCCCTTACTTTATCGGCAATGAGATTAGCTCCATTCCAGTACTTGGGGCACGTATTTCCCCACAGGTATTGTGGGTTATCGCGGTATCTGCTTTGATGGTTGTCTGTCTTGGTATCTTTTTTAAAACAACCTCGGTGGGGCGCGAGATGCGGGCCTGTGCCTCCAATCGCAAGGCGGCCACACTCTGTGGTATCAATACCCAGAACATGGTGACCCTCTCCTTTGTTTTGAGTGCTGGGATCGGCGCCTTAGCAGGTTGTGTCATGTCACCAATCACTTATAGTCAGTATGATATGGGAACCGGATTGGCAATTAAGGGATTTACAGTCGCCATTCTTGGAGGCTTGGGCAGTTCCGGAGGTGCGGTTGCCGCCGGCCTGCTTCTGGGGATCATAGAGGCTTTCTCTGTATCTGTTGTGCCGCTGGCTTTCCAGGATGCAATATCCATTGCCATCCTGTTGATTATTCTCTTTGTACGGCCTCAGGGCCTGTTTGGTTCCAAAGAGGCTGCCGGCCTGTCGGAATTTTGAGATTATCCTGAATCCGTGACTGATTTATTCAAACATACCTGGCTGGCTACGAACCTTATATGTTAATTTCAATATGTTATCACAAAAATAACCACGAAGCCGTCATGGGTTCAGGATTATGAAAAAGCTGTTATCAGTTCTGCCACTTCTTGGTGTGGTTATAGGGATACATCTCCTGACCAGTGCCACGGACACCATGTATTATTTGACCCAGATGACCATGTCCGCCTACTATTCACTGCTCATCATCGGGCTTTGTGTGTTAATGGGCTATGCCGGTCAGATATCCCTCGGTCATGCCGGTTTTTTTGCCATAGGCGGTTACCTCTCTGCTGCTCTTACCACCAATAATTTGACCTTCCATCAGGATTCGACACTGCTTCGTATTCTTGATGGTACAGGAATGCTGCTCTCAGGGCATGATATGTACGGTGAGGTATTTCTGGTGGTGACTCCCTGGGCGGCCTGTATTATTGCAGTAGCAACCGCTGCCCTCATTGCTGTGATTATTGGAATTCCAGTATTGAAGCTTAAGGGACATTATCTTGCCATGGCAACTCTGGGATTTGGTATAATTATCTATCGGGTGACACTTGCCCTTGAGTATTTTGGTGAGGCTGATGGCATCTCAGAGGTACCTCCTTTTGTATTGCTCCCGGGATTGAGTGTCAGTGGAGATTTCAGTGCCCGGGTTCAGAATTATTACATTGCCTGGATTCTTCTGCTGCTTGGGATGGTACTACTTCTCAACCTTATAGACTCTCGGGTGGGCAGAGCTCTTCGTGGTATTCACGGCTCCGATGAGGCTGCAGATGCCATGGGGGTAAACACCTCTCGCTTCAAACTGCAGACCTTTGTTCTTTCGGCCGTTTTTGCAGCCGTTGCCGGGGTGTTTCTCACTCACTACAATGGCGGTATAGGACCATCAGAGGCCAATGTCATGAAGTCTGTTCGATATGTGGCTATTGTTGCCGTTGGCGGAATGGCCAATCTCTGGGGCGCACTGCTCATGGGAATAATACTTAATTTTCTTTCCATGCGCGGAGTATTTGGTTCCTATGATGATGCTGTCTTCGGCCTGATCCTGATTCTGATAATGCTCTTTGCCCCCAATGGGATCTTGAGCATAAATATCCGGTATCGTCTAAGGCAGCTCTTTAGTCGGGAAAAAGATGGGGAAGAAGGAGGGCAGCGGTAGGATGGCACTCTTGGAAGTTAATAAGTTGAGCAAGCGCTTTGGTGGGCTTCTTGCTGTGAACGATGTGTCTTTTCAAGTGAATTCGGGACAGATCAAGGCTGTTATCGGTCCCAATGGAGCTGGGAAAACCACCCTCTTTAATATGATTTCGGGTACCTTTCCAGCCACATCAGGTTCGGTTGTTTTTCGGGAACAGGAACTCAAAGGAAAAAAAACGTTCCAGGTGGCTGAACGAGGAATGGCCAGAACCTTTCAGAACATCAAGATGTTTAGTGGCATGACTGCTCTTGAAAATGTTATGGTTGGCAGGCATGTCCAGTCAAATGCGGGATTTCTCTCATCCATGTTCCGCATGCCATGGGTCTGGAAGGAAGAGCGGGATATCCGTGACAAGGCTATGGAGTTCCTGGCTTTGCTGGAAATTGAGGAGTTTGCCAATACAGATGCCGGCAGTCTTGCCTTTGGCCAGCAGCGCGCCGTTGAACTTGCTCGTGCCTTAGCCCTTGAACCGCAGCTTCTGCTCCTTGATGAACCCGCAGCGGGACTGAATATATATGAGACAGCGGAGGTTGGGCGTCTTATAACAAAGATTCGAGATCTTGGTATAACTGTTCTGCTGGTGGAACATGATATGTCACTGGTTATGGAAATTTCCGATGAAATTGTGGTACTGTGTTTTGGTGAGAAAATTGCTGAGGACAGCCCCCAGAATATTCAACAGAATCCTGAAGTGATCAAAATATATCTGGGGGAAGATTGATATGCTGAAGATACGCAATCTTATCTCAGGATACGACAAGATAAAGGTCTTGAAAAACATTTCCATGCATGTGGATCCCGGTGAAATTGTTACCATCATAGGGGCTAATGGCGCAGGGAAAACCACCCTGCTTTCCACCATTGCAGGACTGGTCAGAACGGAATCGGGGGAGACCTTATTTAAAGATACCAATGTGGTAAAGGTGAAGGCCTCTGATATTCCTGGACTGGGCTGCGTTATGGTGCCAGAAGGCAGGCAGGTTTTTGCCACTATGAGCGTTGAGGAAAACCTGCTTCTTGGCGGCCATGTGGTTCAAAAGCAGGGCAAGCAGCTGCTGCTGGAACTTCTGGAACATCAATATGAACTGTTTCCTATCCTTCGGGATCGGAAAAAACAGCTAGCTGGAACTCTGTCCGGCGGGGAGCAGCAGATGCTGGCCATGGGGCGTGCGCTCATGGCAAAGCCTTCTCTGCTGATGATGGATGAACCGTCCACCGGCCTTGCCCCGCTTATCGTGAAGGAGATCTTTCAGATAATTGTGAGGCTGCGTGATGAGGGGAACACGGTTTTGCTTGTGGAACAGAACGCAAAGGCGGCCCTGGGTATTGCCGACCGGGGATATGTGTTGGAAACCGGCAAGATTATTGTGCAGGGCCCTGCAGGGGATCTGCTAGCCAATCAGGATGTACAGCGGGCCTATCTGGGTCGAGACAGGGCAGAGTAATATCAGTTTAATTCCAGGGCCGATCTGTTGGAAGGCACTGATTGTTTCTAAAATTCAACCTAATTTCTGACTATGTACTGGGAATCTGAAAAAGAATGCATGGATCGTGGCGAGCTTGAACAGCTTCAGTTGGAACGTCTCCAGTCCACTCTCAACCGGGTTGGGACCCATGTCCCTTTTTATCGGAAGAAGTTTGGTGAGATGAAGCTGGATTATGAGAGTTTCAATTCCCTTGATGATATCCGCAGACTTCCCTTCACCACCAAGCAGGACCTGCGTGACAGTTATCCTTACGGTTTGTTTGCTGTCCCGCTGCGGGAAGTGGTTCGGGTTCATTCCTCATCAGGTACAACCGGTCAGGCAACCGTGGTCGGCTACACCAGAAATGATATCAAAAACTGGTCAAACCTTGTGGCTCGTGTTCTTACCGCAGCCGGTGTCACTGCCGATGATGTGATCCAGATAGCGTTTGGCTACGGATTGTTCACAGGTGGATTTGGGCTGCACTATGGTGCTGAACGTTTAGGTGCGTCGGTTATTCCCATTTCAGCAGGAAATACCAAACGTCAGATTCAGATCATGCAGGATTTTAAAACGACAGCCCTGGTCTGTACCCCGTCGTATGCCCTGAATATTGCGGATGTGCTTTTCGATATGGGGATAAATCCTGCCGGGTTGTCGCTTAAATTCGGTCTTTTTGGGGCGGAGCCCTGGTCAGAGGCCATGCGCCAGGAGATAAACGCTAAACTTGGCATTCGTGCCACAGATAACTATGGGTTGTCAGAGGTTATGGGACCTGGTGTTGCTGGGGAATGCCGTGAGTGTAACGGTCTTCACATCAATGAAGACCACTTTCTAGTGGAGATTCTAGACCCGGAAACACTTGATCCCGTCGATCTTGGTGAGGTGGGAGAGCTTGTTATTACAACACTCACCAAAGAGGCCTTTCCCATGATCCGATACCGGACCCGGGATCTCACCCGTTTTATTCCGGAACCCTGTTCCTGCGGCCGTACTTTCAGGCGCATGCATCGCATTCTCGGTCGTACCGATGATATGCTGATCATTAAGGGAGTGAATGTTTTTCCCACCCAGATTGAATCTGTGCTTTTCAACATCGATGGAACCGAGCCTCACTACCGGATTATCGTGGAAAGGGAGAACCATCAGGATAGAGCCACTGTGTTGGTAGAGGTGAAGGAGTCTCTGTTTTCCGATCAGATGAGCCAGCAGCGCGAGCTGATTGACATCATCAGAAGGCAGCTTAGTTCTGAGCTTGGTATCGGGGTTGCGGTAAAACTTGTAGAAGAACGAACCCTTGAACGTTTTGAAGGGAAAGGCCAAAGGGTCATTGATAAGAGAAAAATATGAGTCGTTTTGAGGGAAGGAGATATGACAGCCTGCGGGAGCTGTCACTGGAGTGGGATTTTCAACCGGGTGCTGATGCATCGCTGTTGATCCGTATGGGAGGAACCCATGTCCTCTGTGCAGTGAGTGTTGAAGAGAAGGTGCCACCCTTTTTAAAAGATACCGGCAAGGGGTGGATAACAGCAGAGTATGGAATGCTGCCGGGTGCCACCAACTCAAGATATCGACGTGAGACAAGTGGCAGATCAGGGAGAACTTATGAGATTCAGCGTCTTATCGGGCGCAGTCTGCGGATGATGGTTGATCTGTCCACCATCGGTGAACGAACCTTCAGGGTGGATTGTGATGTCTTGAATGCTGATGGTGGTACTCGTACTGCCTCTATAACCGGCGGCGCACTTGCTCTGCGGCGTGTCTTTGAAAACCTTGTGGCAGCTGGAAACCTTGATACGATGCCTGAAATACTGCCGGTGGCTGCAATCTCTGTTGGGATAGTAGGCGCTAAGCCCTGCCTCGACCTGGATTACAATGAGGATTCCAATGCTGAGGTGGATGCCAACTTTGTTATGAGTGGTGATGGAAGATGGATAGAAATCCAGTCCACAGCCGAAGGAAAGCCTTTCAGCTCGGAGTCGTTTCACTCCATGACCACCCTCGCTGAAAAAGGAATTCAAGAGATTTTCGAACTTTGGAACCAGGATCCGTTACCAGAATAACATAGTATTCTGCTGGATGGGGACACTGTAAAAAGGAAGCAATGTATATCTGTATAGATTTTGACGGAACGGTGGTTGACCATCGTTATCCCTATGTGGGAGATCCTGTACCGCTGGCGGTGGATTGGCTCCTGCGCTGGCAGGAACTTGGGGCAAGGCTGATTCTGTTCACCATGCGTTCAGATGACAGTGATGGCCATGATCTTCTTGCTGATGCGGTACACTATTTACAGGAAAAGGGTGTTGAATTGTTTGGGATAAACCATAATCCTGATCAGGACTCCTGGACCGATAGTCCAAAGGCCTATGCTCAGATATATATTGACGATGCTGGATTCGGTTGCCCACTGATTCACCCGGCAACATTCAATAAGCCCTGTGTCGACTGGCAGCAGGTGGGGCCAGCGGTTGAGAAAATTCTAATGGAACAGTAAAAAAGGACGTTGATGGAGAGGGCATGGGTTTCAGTTTTCCAGGAGTGACCGATATCGGTCTTTTTGTTACAGCCGGTCTGCTTCTTAATATAACACCAGGTGTAGATCTTCTCTTTATTACCAGTCGGAGTGCCGCCCAGGGCAGAAAGGCAGGTGTTGTTGCGGCCCTTGGTATCGGGACCGGTTGTCTGTTCCATGTGCTTGCTGCATCCCTGGGATTGTCAGTTATTCTGCTTTCGTCAGTACTGGTCTTTAGTATTGTGAAATATCTGGGGGCTGCCTATCTGCTCTATCTTGGTATTACCACCCTGATGTCGCTACAAGATCCAGCTCTAAATCCGGTAAGGGTGTATAGTGAACTGGCATCTGCAAAGATTTTCAGGCAGGGAGTCCTTGTCAATGCCCTGAATCCTAAAGTTGCCCTTTTTTTTATGGCACTTTTGCCACAGTTTGTTTCACCGGAGGCAAGCTCTCCAAACCTGGTATTTCTTTTTCTCGGCCTGCTGTTTACTGTGAATGGAACCATCGTAAATATTTTCTTTGCTCTTTTCACCTCTATGACCAGTCGTCACCTGCGCCAGGTAACTCTCTTGCCGAGGATCTTGAAAACACTGGTTGGGGCACTGTTTGTTACTCTTAGTGTCCGGCTTGCGTTAACACCTTGAATTGTTTTTCACTGGATAAAGGAGTACCTGATAACAGAGGATAAAAAAACCCTTCCAGAAAATCCTGGAAGGGCTAGGGGAGGGGAGGAGAAGAAAAAATATATATAAATCGGTATAAACCGAGGGTGGAACGTAAAGACTCATCAGCTCATGGGTAGCATTCCTTTTGCCTGGAATTTCGTAAGCATTGAGCGTTGTAATTCAAAAATTTCCGCTGTGAGTTTACCGATCCTGCCTGTGTCGGAACTGTTTGTTTTGAGTAAAAAACGTTTTGCTGCTCGTCTGATTGCAATTTCACGGCGTAAGATTTTCATTATATTGTCCTTGTGATCTAAAATAAAGTGATGTTCAAGTTCTATCTTAGGTTGAGCAAGAGCCGTGCCAGAAAAAATAAATATGACAAGTTGCTGTGTTTTCGATGTTCTGTTCTGGTGTGGTTTGTCTGGGCCAGGGGAGGAAAGGGGAAAGTGAATAGAAAGTATCCATTTGTTTTACTGGGTTGTGTAAAAAGTATTCAGCTTGTTGAATCACTGGATTTTGCCAGGGTGATCAGGATACCAGTGCCATTTTTGAGATGGTATGCCCCTCCAGGCGAAGCAGGAACTTCTTGATACCCAATCCAGCTGCAAATCCAGCCAACTTTCCGGATTTTGCTATTATTCTATGGCAGGGAATCACTATGGGAAGAGGATTTGCACCATTTGCACTGCCCACTGCTCGTATTGCTTTGTCTTTTCCCATAATTTTGGCCTGTTCCTGGTAAGAGTACGTTTTTCCAAATGGTATGGTCAATAGAGTCTTCCATGCCAGTTGCTGAAACTCGGTGCCCTGGAAGGATAGCGGCAGGCTGAACTGTATTCTTTCTGCCCCAAAATACTCCTGTAACTGAGAACGGGTGCGGCTGATAATGGTATTGTCACCTTGAGGGAGTGGTCCTGTTTTTTGGAGAACGCTTTCCCGATTACCAGCAAAGATAATATTTTTCAGGAATTGATGATCAGCGATGATTACAATATTCCCCACTGGTGATAAAAAATTTTGGTAGCAGGTTGTTGTTATATTCATACTACACAGGGGCTGGTGGTGGTGTTTTCTTTAACATCTCTGGATGTGCAGGATCAATTTGTGTTTCTTGATGCTATCAAGAAACAGTTGTGAAGTTGTCACGGGTTCAGGTTTGTGACCATTTGTGTTGCAATTCGGCTCACTAACATATTTAGACCTTTTCGGCAAGTTGTCTGGCAGGGGCTGTTTTTTGTTTGGATGCTGATTTTAAGTTGTTTATCATCAAACAAATGGTCATCGCGGTCCTGCTGTGGTAAACAGGTGGTGGCGTTGTAATAAGCTCTTCATCTGTTCGTTGTTGCAAAATTTTAATTATAACGGTTTGTCCTAGTAGGCTGATATGATGGGAGTTGTACTTGCCTCAGAGAGTGACGAGTTTTTTTAAAAAAACATACCTCCCCGTAGTTTATAAAAATCTCAAGTTTCGGACTTAATCGACAGCAGCCATAAAAATATGACAACCACCTAAATTAATTACATATTAACGTGAAAAGCCTCTCGTTTTTTGATATATTGGGTTTTGCGAAAAATCTAATAAAATCAAGAAGGAGAGGCTTAAATGGATCTTACCAAACAATACCAGGAGCAACAAGAAGCAAAACGACTGCAGAACAGGATTTCTTCCTTCA
>JALSMA010000019.1 GCA_026988015.1 Desulfobulbaceae bacterium
TGTGCTAATGTTACCTGGATCCAATCCTGATTGTGTGGTGGCTTAATAAGTGTCCAGCTCTGGTTACATATGGATGGACTCGTAAAAACCTTTCATCTCTTTCGTTATTGTAAAAATCTAATATTTCCTGCGTACTAAAGTTGTTGGAGAGGTTAGAATTTTCTGCGCCTCGGAGATGAAGTTTTTTGGAGTACCCACTTTCCTGCAAGTTCGTCCTGCCTTTGACCTTTCTGTGAGTTTGTCACATATTGAAATGCAAACCTAAAATCCAAAACCAGTATGTAAAAAAAATAAATCAGGCTATGTCACCAGTAAACGTTCATGGGTGTAAGGTGATGGATGTAGTTTTATGATATCAGTTCATTTGGAAAAATAATAGAAAATTGGTGATTGTTAATGAGGCGGGGCGGATTGGAAGAGACCTCAGTGGAGCGCTGAGGGCATGAGGTGTTATACCCCTGATATTTTTGGGTACAAGGAGAATAGGTATCAGAAGAGGCTTTTATGCCACTCTTTGAGTGCTGCCATAGAGATTTCCAGTCGTTTTTCTCCCCGTAGTTTTTTGGGAACCTTTTCTTGCCAGGCCGGAAAAAGTCCGAAGTTAACATTTGAGGGCTGAAAAGATTTCGGGTCTGTCTGGGTGAGATGGCCGATAAGGGCACCCAATGCAGTCTGGGGTGGGGGTGGAACAACGGTTCTGCCAAGGAGAGATCGGGCTGCGTTCTGTCCGGCGAGCATGCCCATTGCCATAGATTCAACGTAGCCTTCCACTCCGGAGAGCTGACCGGCAAGATAAATTTCGGGAGCATCTTTTAACTGCAGGGTTGCAAGGAGCAGCTCTGGCGCACAGACAAAGGTGTTGCGGTGAATTGAACCGAGTCTTACAAAATCAGCATTCTCCATCCCCGGAATCATCCTGAATATCCGCTCCTGTTCAGGGTAGGTAAGTTTTGTCTGAAAACCCACAAGGTTATATGTACTGCCCTCTCTGTTTTCCATACGCAGCTGTACCGCAGCGTAAGGATCCTGGCCGGTTTTCGGGTCACGGAGTCCCACCGGTTTCATCGGTCCGTAACGAAGGGTGTCCTCCCCTCTTGCACGCATCACCTCTATCGGCAGGCATCCTTCAAAATATTTTTCTTCCTCAAACTCTTTGAGTGGTACTGTGCCGCCCTTACCAAGGGCATCGATAAAAGCCAGATACTGCTCTTTGGTAAAAGGGCAGTTCAGATAATCACCCGGCCCATCCTGCCAGCGGGATTTGGAATAGATGATATCCATGTTGAGAGATTCGTATGAGACAATGGGGGCAATGGCATCATAGAAGGCGAGGCGTTCACGCCCGGTCAGTTGCGCCAGAGCTTCTGCCATATCAGATGAGGTGAGAGGGCCGGTGGCAAGGATGGTTGGTATTTCCGTGTTCCGAGGCAGTTCAACCTGTTCTTCATGGATGATCTCTATCAGGGGGTGGGCTGAAATGATATCGGTAACCCTAGCTGCAAAATCGTCTCGGTTTACGGCTAGTGCCTGCCCGGCAGGAACTGCTGTTTCGTCTGCAATACGGATGAGAAGAGAGCCGGAGAGGCGCATCTCTTCTTTGAGCAGCCCAACTGCAGAGGTGGCGGCATTGGAACGGAGGGAGTTACTGCAGACCAGCTCTGCCAGATCTTTCGAGCTGTGGGCAGGGCTGAATTTTGTGGGTTTCATTTCAAAAAGCACAACCGCGCATCCCAGTTGTGCGGCCTGCCATGCCGCTTCACAGCCTGCAATGCCACCGCCGATGATTCGTATCTGTTTCGTTGTCATTGTGTTATGGTTTTTCAATGGTCACATGAAGTTTACGTCGTCCCCATTGGAGAGCATCAGCGTGGGAATCGAAATAGAGGTCGATGCGATTGGGACCTTTTATGGCACCTCCCCGGTCCTGGACCACTCCCCAGCCATAGCCGGGAATGTACATTCTGGTCCCAAATGGATAGTATCTGGTGTCGGCAGCAATGGTACCGTCTTCGGGGAGGAAATACCAGGGAAAGAAAATGATTCGGGTTGGGATCATCCATGGTCTCTCCAGGCTGTCCATGGAGAAAAAGCCCTCTTCTGGTTCAGCAGGATATGATCCATCGGCGGTCTGTCCGGTGTAGTCTCTGCCCTTTCCTCTACCTGCACTTACATAACGATTCCAGAAATCAAGTTTCAAATAGGCCCAGGAGCCGCGCTCCCAAGAGCAGCATTTGGAGCAACCACAATAGGCGGTGGTCTCCATAAGGCGACTCACTGGTTTTTTGGCACAACCACTGCTGCCGAGAAGGGTAAGGATAGACAGAATACATGTGAGTACTGCCAGCCGTTTCCCGGGACTCAGGAACGATGGAACCATTTTTTTATTTCTCCTGCTGAGAATTGTTTCAGAACCGGTCTGCCGTGGGGGCAGTGGGAAAACAGATCTGCCCGGAGCATGTTTTTAAGAAGAGCTTCCATTTCTCTTTCCGAAAGCGGGTCTCCAGCCTTTACCGCCGCTTTACAGGCCATGGATGCCAGGATGTCATCCAGCAGCGAACCTTTATGTTGTTCACTGAGACTGCTTCCAAATTGCCCCAGGATGTCGAGAAAGAGTTCAGATGGTGTTATATGGCTTCCCAGGGCAGGCACAGCAGAGATAACGTAAGAGTTGCCACCGAACTCCCGTATGCTGAACCCCATTTTGTCGATCTCATCTCCGTACTGCACGACTTTTCTTACGTCGGCTCCTGAAAGATCTACAGTTTCGGGAAAGAGCAGCGTTTGCCGGGTGATGGTCCCCTTGAGAAACTGTTTTCTGAGTTTCTCAAAGAGCAGCCGTTCATGGGCTGCATGTTGATCAATGATCACCAGCCCTTCACTGGATTGGCAGAAAATATAAAGATTGTCGTACTGCCCGATGATTGTAAGTCCATGGCCTCTCAATTCTGTTTCAGAAAGAATTGTTCCCGGCTCGGGGGAGGGGGAAACGCATTTCTTCTGTGATGGGGAGGAATAGCGATCCGTTAAAGAACTGGCCGGGGATGGCTCACTGGTGACCGGGGCTAAAGGGACAGTCTGGTAGGGATCTTTTTTGACGGGAGTTTGCGGAATGGATGTTTCCACAGGGGGAGCATGAAGGGGAGTCGTCAGATGTACTGTTTCACCGATAAAAGAGTGTTTAAGGCCCTGTTGATAATCTTTGATTCCTCCTTGTATGGCGGCCACAATGAGTTGGTGGATGTCCTGACTGCGTCGGAAACGGACCTCCTGCTTGGTGGGATGTACATTGACATCAACATCGGTTGCGTCGAGATGGATGTGCAGAAGACCAGCCGGGTTATGCCCCTTCATCAGAAAACCACGCAATCCTTCTGCCACACCATGGGTGAGTATCCTGTCTTTCACGGAACGGCCATTGACCAGTGTTTTAATGCGTGTGGAGCCGCGAAGATGTTTATCCGGTGGTACCAGAAGACCGGTTATGCGGGGAAGTTGGCTTCCAGGTTGGGGATGGTTTATGGTGATAAAACTGCCGTCGTAGTTCAGGATTGTGGCCAGACGACGGGCAAGGTCGTGGCTTGAGTCCAGATGGACAGTTTCCCTGTTGTCCACGCGAAGACTGAATCCGACAGCAGGAGCTGCTAGGGCATAGTTCTTAACCACCTCATCAATGTGGCTCAGTTCTGTTCGCCTGGTGCGGAGGAACTTGCGGCGTGCCGGGGTGTTCCCAAAGAGATTTTTTATTTCAATGACAGTTCCACGGCCACATCCTGTTTCATGAATTTTATGAAGCTTCCCATAGTGTAAAACTGCAGTGGTTCCAAGGGATGCTGTCTGTTGCCGTGAAGTGATACTCATCTTTGAGACCGAGGCGATGGAGGGGATGGCTTCACCACGAAATCCAAGGGAACTGATTGCCTCGAGATCACTGTCGTGGATGATTTTAGATGTGCCATGGCGTTCCAGGCAGAGAAGGACATCATCTTCATCCATGCCTTCCCCATTATCAATGACCCGGATCAGCCGGGTTCCACCACCTTCTATTTCAACTTCAATTCTGGAGGCACCAGCATCAAGGCTGTTTTCGATAAGTTCTTTTACAACAGATGCTGGACGTTCAACCACTTCACCTGCGGCAATGCGGTTGGCCAGTTGTTCTGGGAGGACACGAATCTTGGACATTAAAAAATATCGGTTTCTGCCCCGCTTTTAACGGGTTTCACGAAGAATCCAGTTTACCCTGGTTGGGGCTTCATGGTAAGTTGTACTATTAAATGTTGTTCAGCAGCAGTTGCTTCAAGTTTTTTATATACCAGTTTTTTAACGTTTACCTTAGTTTTTTACGACATCACCCGATTTTTAACTTTTTTACGCTTTTATCATGAATGATCCCCTGAAAAAAAATCTGGTGCCCATCGAACATCTTCAGGATATATGTGGTGTTCAACTGCCAGCTCGCCTGAACTTTGTACAGTTGGTGGTCACTGGCCCACCAGGTGCCGGAAAAACCTATTATATTAATCATGTTCATGGCTGGCCCAATGAGGGGTATGTGGATTTGACCCGTAAGGGTTGGTGGAAGGATCAGACCCTGACCTATCGTCCCCGGGAGGTGCATCTGGGCTTTCCCTTCAAAGGGTTTACTGAGGCCCTGACAGTGTTTGATAAAGAGTGGCTTGAGGCTGAGGAACCGTTGTACCTGGAACTGGATCGTATCCAGATACCACCCCCCAAAAAGTATTTTTTCCAGACAAACTGGCGTACCCACTACATATTCGAATTCCTCCTCCCTGACCCGGAGACCATTTTTAAAAGGCGAATGGATCGCCACAAGGAGGGCTACTTTCCTGTGGACGAAAATCTCAGTCTGGAGATGGTGGTCAGGCAACTCGATATCTACCGTGAAGTTGCCCTTTATATGCACATGGCGCAGATGCAGGTTTACGTGCGCGAGGGCTTGAGTCGCCCTCCCATGCGTATTGCTGCTAAAGATGATGTCAATGTGCCTCGCTGGGCCAGAGGAGAGCCCGAGAGGCATTATAACCTCAGGACTTTCTCGGGCTGGAAATCTTTTATTCTGCGTAAGGACTGCACCATAGAGTGGTTCACGGTGACGGATCATCCGCAGGATCTGAATAAAGAGTGCCGCATTCCCCATGATGGAAAGACTTTTGAGATGATAATCGGAGATCAGAGACTTGTGTTTCACCCTGAGATTCCCATTGGTGTAAAGAAAAAGAATATTCGGAAAAACTGGCTCATCTCTCCTGCAAAGGCCTGTATAGCTGATACCATTCATGGGTTTGCGAGAATAAAGGTTGGCGAAAGGGTTCTTATCGGTAGAGATAACAAGCAGTTTGATGAGATATTTCATTTCAGCAAATCGGTGTCCAGGAGGCAGCTCACCATCACCAATATCAGAGGTGATCTGCTGATCTCTCCCATCGACTGTAGGACGCCGGTGCAGATTGTTCGCAGCGGGGATCAGGATATCAGGGAGCGTATCGGAACAAACCGTTACAAGTCAATACTCGGAATCAGGGGGATTTACGGAGGTAGTATCGCCATGTTGCCAACTGATGAGGCCCTCGGTACCATAAAAGAAGTCAACGAGATCCTGGCCAAAGAGGTGTATCGAGAAAAGACTGGCACCGGAATGCCTGGTGCCCTGCTGGAGTTGCCGGACGAATTACGACTTCTCATTGTTGGAGATCTTCATGCGCAGGTAGATAATTTTCTCAAGATTATGAATGAAAACTGCCTGCTGGCCCACCTTGCTTCCAATAATGCCTGCCTTGTTATTCTCGGTGATGCAGTTCATTCAGAGATTTCAAAAGAGATGTCGAAGATGGAAAGCTCCATTTTGCTGATGGATTTGATTTTTAAGATGAAATGCCATTTTCCGGAAAACTTTTTTTATCTCCTTGGGAATCATGATACCTTTGACGATAGTTTGTGTAAAACAGGGATCTGTCAGGGGGTACTGATGCGTAAGAGGCTGCAGGAGTTGCGGGGAGATGCTTATGTTGAAGAGATGCAGAGGTTTTATGATCTTCTTCCTTTGGTGATGAAAACGGATTCTTGTGTCGCCTGTCATGCTGCACCTCCACGTAAGTCAATCAGTCGTAAAAAGATTATCAATTTGCGAGAGTATCCAAAAATCCAGAATGAGATTCTGACAAATCGTCTCAAACGGTCCCATTATCTATCGGGGTATGATAAAAGGGATGTAAGACAGTTTCGCAAAAGTCTTGGTCTTCCCAAGCGCTCTCCCTTTGTGGTGGGGCACACTCCCCTTGATCCTTTTAACAGTATCTGGAAAAATGCTGGTAATATTAAGGGGCATCATATTATATATAGTGGCCGCGAAGACGGGCCGAGTCTGTTTATCCAGATCCGGAAAAAAATGATCCCCCTGACATATCCAGCGGAGCCGCTAACAAAGATAATTAACAAAATGAAAAGGTGAGTGGCCATGCAGGCACCGGCAAAAAGAGACGAAGTTGCCCGGAACACAGGAAAACCTCCGGGTAATTCTCTAAGTACGGCAGAGAAGGTAGCTGGATGGTATCCCTTTATATATGGAGAAAAAAGTATGGTAGCAATGTCAACAAACCCTCTGGCCGGTTTATTGAGGAAATCACCCTTTAAGCCGATTCAGCAACACATGCGCACCGTCTATACTTGCGTTGAGCTTCTTCCGTCTTTGTTTGATGCCCTGCATGAAAGAGATCTGGAAAAAGTGCAGCAGGTGTCTTCTCAGATTGCGACCCTTGAAAGCGAATCAGACCTGATAAAATCTCATTATCGTCACAATATGCCCAAGACGCTACTGCTTCCGGTTGATCGTAAAGACTTGCTCAGTCTGATCCATGAGCAGGATGCACTTGCTGACAGTGTTGAGAAAATAAGTCAGATTCTGACCATGCGTGATATGGTCATTCCTGTGGCCATTAAAACAGGGCTTGATGATCTGCTGCGGGGGACTGTTGAGATCAGCCATCAGGCTCTCACCATGATTGAGGAACTCGATGAGCTGGTTCATGTCGGGTTCAGTGGAAAGGAGCATGATAAGGTCACTCGGATGATAACGGGAGTACGAAAGAGTGAGCATAATATTGATAAGGTACTGCGTACCGTCAATCGGACTCTTTTTGGTGTTGAGCAGGAGCTTGATCCCATCTCTGTAATATTTTGGTATAAAATAATTGAAGAAATAGGGGATATTTCAGATCACGCTGAAAATATGGCAGATCGCCTGCTGTTGTTTCTGTCCAAATAGGAGCTGGGGCTCCGGTACCATATGGTTTGAAACGAAATTTTAAATTGAGTAAATGGGGAAGAGAGAAAAATATGGAAGTTATTGCTGCATATGGAACAATCTTGATTGTACTTGCTGTGATTTTCGGTCTGTATATGACCTGGGGGGTCGGGGCGAACGATCTGGCAAATGCCATGGGAACGTCTGTGGGAGCTGGTGCTGTGACAGTGAAGCAGGCCATTGGTATTGCAATTGTTTTTGAGTTTGCCGGGGCTGTTCTGGCAGGAGGAAATGTTACAAAGACCATTCGTAAGGGCATCATTGACCCCACGGCGATTACGTCTTCCCCGGAGATCCTGGTTTACGGGATGCTGGCAGCCCTTTTAGCTGCTGCAGTCTGGTTAATGATAGCTTCCAGCAGGGGGTGGCCGGTCTCAACCACGCACTCCATTGTCGGAGCTTTGATCGGTTTTGCAGTGGTTGGTATTGGCCCGGATGCTGTGAACTGGGGCAAAGTTGGTAAAATTGTGGCAAGCTGGGTGATCTCCCCGCTTATAGGTGGAACCATAGCTTTTCTTCTGGTGATGTCCACCAGAAAGCTGATTTTCAACACCGACAATCCACTGAAGAATGCCAAAAAATATGCCCCTTTTTATATCTTTCTGGTAGGGTTTGTCATCTCCCTTGTAACCCTGTTCAAGGGTCTAAAGCATCTTAACGTAGAGCTCACAGCGGTCCAGAGTTTTGGCCTAGCTATCCTTATTGGCCTGTTAACCAGTGCCGTTGGAATATTTTTTATTCGCAAGGTAAAGGAGGACCCGGAGGCAGATAAGGATTTTCACTTTGCCAGTGTGGAAAAGGTGTTTACTCCCATGATGCTGTTTACTGCCTGTTCCATGGCTTTCGCTCATGGGTCCAATGATGTCGCAAATGGGATCGGACCCCTTGCAGCTGTTATCAGTATTGTGACATCCGGTGGTGAGGTGATGCAGTCTTCCGAGATGCCTGTCTGGATTCTGGTTGTTGGTGGAACGGGAATTGTTCTTGGTCTTGTCACCCTGGGTTATAAAGTTATGCTGACCGTTGGTACTAAAATAACAGAGCTTACCCCGTCTCGTGGCTTTTGCGCGGAACTGGCTGCTGCTTCTACCGTGGTGCTGGCCTCTCGGACCGGGCTTCCGGTCTCTACAACTCATATTCTGGTGGGATCGGTGCTCGGCGTGGGCCTTGCCAGGGGGATCGGTGCACTGGATCTCAGAGTTGTTTTGAATATTATTATATCCTGGATTGTTACCCTACCAGCAGGTGCTGTGATGGCCATGGTTTTCTTTTTCTTCTTAAAGGGTGTTTTTGGGTGAGTTACTTACATTCCTCATACTCCACACAAATGGAGTGTGGGGCTGCATTTGTACAGTCTTCCTTGTGTGAAACTCCTTTTTTTCTGTGTTTTCTTTGACCCCTGATGGCCCAAGCAAAAAAAAAGACAACTCATTCTCCGTTAAAGAAAAAGCGGGTATATAAAAAACCGTATAATGAAAAACATATTATAGGTTTTCTTTTTGCCATAGGACTCAGTTTAAGTATCTTCATCGGCGGTCTGCTTCTCATCCTTTCCATGCTGAAGATTCCTGATATCAGGAACATTGCAGAATATCAGCCATCCCAGGCTTCGGAAATCCTTGATCGCAGTGGTCAGGTCATAGAACGGATATTTATTGAGAACAGGACTGTGGTTTCCCTCTCTGAAATGCCCTCATATCTCCCAAGGGCTTTTGTCGCCGCAGAAGATGGACGTTTTTATGAACATCCTGGGCTTGATTTCTGGTCAGTTTTCCGTGCAGCTGTAAATAATGTAAAGAGCGGAAGGCGCGCCCAGGGTGGTTCAACCATTACTCAACAGGTGGCTAGGTCTCTGCTGCTTACTCCTGAAAAGACATTCCTGCGTAAATTCAAAGAAGCCATTCTTGCTTGGAGAATTGACACCCTGCTCAGCAAGGACGAGGTACTGCATATCTACCTCAACCAGATCTATCTCGGGAGTGGAACCTATGGGGTTGAGGCTGCATCACAGGTATATTTTGGAAAATCATGTCGGAATCTAAGCCTGGGGGAAGCCGCAATTCTGGCCGGTCTCCCCCAGGCACCCAGCCGCTACTCTCCTCATAAAAACCTTAAAGCTGCCTTGAAGAGGCAACGCTATGTGCTGAATCGTATGGCTGCTGACGGCTATGTCACTAGGGGGGCGGCTGTAGATGCTTTTTCCAAGCCGGTCAGATTGCAACGAAATATTCGGCAGCAGAGAGGGGAAAATGGCTATTTTCTCCAATTGGTGAAAAAACAGGCTGAAAAGATACTGGGGCAGCCCTTGTCACGGGCAGGGGTCCGAGTACGAACAACCATGGACTCGCGACAGCAGCATCTAGCGGTTATGGCCCTCAGAAATGGTCTGACTAAATCCTTTCCCGGAAATAAAAGCGTCCAGGGTGCCATACTTTCTGTTGATGCTTGTAACGGTAAGGTGCGGGCCCTGGTCGGGGGGCGGGATTTTAACAACAGTGCATTTGATCGTGCTACCCAGGCTAGACGTTCTGCTGGTTCGCTCTTTAAGCCTCTCCTCTATGCCACGGCCTTTGCAAATGGTTTCACACCTGCCACTACCCTGATTGATGCACCATTTTCCATACGGGGACAAGATGGGAAAATGTGGAATCCTAAAAACTTCTCAGGGAAACATTATGGGGAAACTGCCTTGGGAACAGCCCTGATTCATTCCAGAAATATCATTGCCATTAAGCTATTACAGAAAATTGGCCTGAAAAAGGTTCGTGGATACGCTGAGGTGTGCGGTATCAGGTCTCCAGTCACGGCAGATCTTTCCTTGGCACTAGGGGCAACGGGGGTCTCCTTGCTTGAAATAACGGCAGCATATTCTCCATTTGTTTGTGGTGGTAATTATATTTCTCCAACCCTGATAAGTGCTATAGATTCAAATGGCGGTAAGAGAATTTTTCGGGCCGTGCCTATTGGTAAAAAGGTTCTGAAGAGAAGCGTTGCCAATGAAATGAAAGTGCTCCTTGGCGATATTATTCGACAGGGTACTGGCAGAAGAGCTTCCGGCCTTTCTGTCACATCAGGAGGGAAAACAGGGACTACCAATGACAACAGAGATGCATGGTTTGTTGGTTTTGCCGGTAATACCCTTGGTGGTGTCTGGCTGGGTTATGATAACAACAGGGGCCTTGGTAAAGGGAAAAGCGGAGGAGTTGTTGCGGCACCGATCTGGCGAGAGTTCATGGAAGGAACAGTGAAGCGGTAACGATCTTATGAAATATCAAAAAATCATAGCCACCTGCTTTTGTGGTGATGCAGCAGCAAAACTTAAACTGGCGGAGGGTCTTGCGGAAAGCTATGGAAAGGATCTGGAGCAGAATGACTCTATCAAGGATGGATTGGCAAAAGCAAGGATACTTGTGTCCACACTTGATGCTCAGATGGCTGACATGGATATGGGGAGAATCTGCAGTGGATGTGCAGCAAGGGTGGATGGTGGATGCTGCAGTACCTATATGGGGAACGAAAACAATGATGCCTTGCTGCTGCTGATGAATCATCTCGCAGGGGTGGAGGTGAGTCTGGTCTGCGATAACGGAGTGGAGTGTAGTTTTCTCGGTAAGAAGGGTTGTATCCTGCTTTTAAAGCCTATCTTCTGTCTGAACTACCTCTGTAAACAAATCCGCGCCAGAGCATCGGCTGAAGAAATAATATTACTGGAGCAGAAAAGTGGTGCCTTGCTTACGGCACAGTATCAACTTGAACAATTGCTGATTGGGTTTTTGCAGCGTTGACTGGAAAATAAATGTTATTCTCTCTTCCGGCCAGTTTCACCTGGCCGGAAGAGGTGGAAAATCTTATTCGTAAGCTCCAACCCCGAGTGCTTTCTGGAGCGCTTCCACCTCTCCGTAGTCGAGGGGATCAGTCCAGCCAACAATTTTTGCCTTGGACGCGGCGGGATCATCCTGTTTGATCTGTTTCAGTGCAGCAACCACTTCCTGGGCCAGGGCATCAGATGTTGCTGTGGTTTTTGCGAGTGGCCATTCGGGATAAAGGGTCGTTGAGTACACAAATGGAAAGGAGGAGCTCTGTTTGTTGATGACTTTAAAATCTTCCATGGCTATGGCTCCACTTGCAACCATGCGTTCAAGGGTGTCTGTTCGTACTGTCCCTGCTTCCACAGCCTCATTCTGAACGGCAAAAACGACGTTGTCATGTTTCCCGCCAAACTCCACCTTTGCAAAATCTTTGTTCGGGTCTATCCCGGCATCTTTCAGAGTCTTGTAAGCCATCTGCCAGCCGCCAAAGGATGATTTCTTAACAGCCATGAATGTCTTACCTTTCAGATCCTCAAGGGAATTTATGTTGTCATTATAGGATGTTGTGAATATGACTCCGCCAAATGATTTTAATGCCTGACCTTGACGGGAGTTAATCATGGTGGCGATGGCGCTTGCGCCATATTTTACCTTTGCGGTAACAAACATTGAAGAGTTGATGAGAAAAAAATCGACGTCATTGGCTTTAATGGCAGGGTTTACTTTGTCAAAATCCAGGGGGACAATTTCAACTGTTTTACCAAGTTTGGAAGATAAATACTCCCCGGTGGCAGACCATTTTTTTAGAACCTTTGCCGGGCCGTTTTTGGCAAGGATTCCAATTTTAATGGTATCAGAAGCCTGTGCTGAGACAGCACAGAGAAAGATGAAAATCATTAAAAGAACAAAAAAGCGCTGTTTCATGGAGACCTCCTGAAGGAAATTGCAACGGTGCTGCGCAGTTTATGAACAACCTCTACTGTGAAAATTCTTTCAAAAAGGAGGGCGGAAGTCAAGACCTTTATTTTTGAAAAAAGTATAAAAAAATCCCTGCAGAAGTTGTTCTGCAGGGATTTAAGAAGTAATTACCGGGTATTAAGGGTCCTGAAGTTTAGAGTTTCGCATAATAATCCATCGTCATGATGGTGGCGGATGATTTTCCGCTAAAGTGTTCTCTGACATAAAACCAACCATAACGGCTTTCCATCGTATTTTTATCTTTTGGCGGTGGCTTTTACTCAACTGGTGGTCTGAATATTCGATACTTTGGGTTCCACCATGTCCTGATCCGAACATTGCTTAAAATCATTTGCAGGCCGAGATGAGGTGGTATAGATAAAGTGGATACAAAAATAAGAGTGGTTAGACTGCTCTTTGGAAGTGTTCATATGAAGAAAAAGCAAACGCAAAAATTACACAGATGAATTTAAAGAAGAAACTGTAAAACTTGTTACAGAGTAGCATTGCAAAATAACAGAGGCGGCAAGAAGTTTTTGTGTCCACCATAGCCTGCTCAGAAGATGGATTGACCTGAGAGCTTTTTCGGAACACTCAAATTAGAGTTGGTATTTTGGGAAAAATACGAAACACGCACGCAAGCATCATCGAGTATATTGAAATGTTTTACAACAGCCCAAGACGTCATTCTTATCTGGGATATTAAACCCCTATGGAATTCGAGGTAGTCTTGGTTTTACAAAAAGTCGCTTAATAAATGTCCACTTTTACTTGACCAGATCAAGGTGCATGGGATGTTTTATGGACGGTCTTGACCGCTTCAGTCATCTTTTTGTTTTCTTAAACATGCTTGGATTCCCCTGTGGATTGTCCAAGCATAATAGCCACTTCAAGATAGCTTCATCGTTTTCATCTTTATTCGACCACACCAGTATTGAGGGGGCTCTGAGGCAGGACAATTGATAAAACGCCCTTAGTTTGTTTCAAATTCCAGCCATTAATGGATATTTGTAACCGTTCAGCCTACTAGTAAGAAACATAAAAATGCGCGAAAATTTTTTCTCTAAATCGAGGTGCAAGGAAAACTTTTCACAGTAACGAAGGCATAGAGGGAGTCGGCCATTTATGGATGACACTAGAAAGGTTGCATGGTCCAGATACCACAGGGACATGTATCTGCACAAAACCCACAGGCAATACATTTCTTATCATCAGAGACATACTCGTATGATGCACCCAGGCCAGTTTCGTATCCATTACGGTGCGAAATCTCAAGTTCACGTCGGGTAATGGCACCTTCGGGGCAGATGGTTTCGCAAAGGTGACAGTCACGACATGATGCACAGGAGAGGCAGCGGTCTGCTGAATTTTCCTGAGAATGTTCATGTTCCGTTTCCGGAGTGTAGTGAGTGATGGTGAGTGCCTGCTGAGTAATAACTTTTTTAGTAAAAGGCTGCCACTTCTCATTTTTAAACTGAGAAACGATGTATTCCGCTGCGGTCTTACCGGCACCAAGGGCGTTGGTGGCAAGGCCGGGTTTTTCAACATCACCAATGGCTAGAACCTTGGGGTCTGTGGTGAGGTGGGCATCATCAGTTTTCATCCACGCAGCACCGCCGACAGTGAGAGTCTCCACAGAATCAGGCAGGAACTGTAATTTGGGGACATCACCAATAGAGATAATAACGGTCTGAGCGGGTATTACTTCGCCGGTATCCATAACAAGACCTTCAGAAGTTACCTCTTTGGTCATCACTGGCCAACGGAACTCGGCACCCAGGGCCTCAGCTGCTTCTTTCTCCTTACCAAAAGCAAGGGGCTTCTGGATGTCAACCAGTGTTACTTTTTCGGCGCCTAGACGGTAGGCTTCACACGCAACATCACAGCCAACATTTCCAGCGCCGATGATAACAACCTCTTTGCCGACCTTTTCAGGATTATCGCTTTTGGCTTTTTTGAGAAAATCAAGGGCAGGAATAACTGATTCATGACCGGGGAAGGGGATTTTACGGGGCTCATGGGTTCCCACAGCCACAATCACGTAGTCAAAATCTTCTTTTAGCTTTTCAAAAGTTTCTTTGTCCATATCCACCCCAAGGTTAATGTGGATATGAGGAGTTTCCAGAAATCGTTTAATTTCTTGGTCCCAGATGGCCTGAGAAAGACGTTCCCAGGGGATTACCTGGGCGAGTTTTCCGCCAATAAAGGTGTCCTTCTCAAAAATGTGGGCTTCAACACCGGAGTGGGCCAGTTGCCATGCGGCATTCATTCCAGCGGGGCCACCTCCGATAATTGCAACTTTTTTTCCAAGTGACGGGGCAACTTCAGGTGATTTGGCACCAGCGACGGCGCGTCCAAGAACTTGTACTTCAATAGAATCATCTACCTCTTGGCGGGAACAGTTTTCCATACAGAGGTTAGGACAGACAGAACCGCAGATAGAGGCCGGAAGTGGGCTGTAACGGAGCAACATCTCGTAGGCTTCATCAATCTGCCCTTCACGAATGAGACGTAAGCGGTCAACTGTGGGGATATGAACCGGGCAGTAGTAGGTGCATGGAGCTGCAGATTCGCGGTTGGCCCAGAAGGGTTTTTTTCGTCTCAGATTATCCGTTGGAATAACCCCGATGGGGCTGCGATCAAGGCCAGGAGCCAGATCCCGCAGAGGATCTCCGCCACCAAAGGCCTGGTTCCAGTGTTTGTTCCGAAATTCTGCCATGGTCATGGGACCGGAGAACATCAGAGCTCTTTCCTGTGGAGATACCGCGTTTAATACCTGCCATTCTTCACGGACAAGAAGTGTGGATTGTAATTCTTCACGTTTGATGTTAGTTAGGTAGGCAGGCATATTAGCTTCAAGCCAATGCCACTGCTCGTCGGTTGGAGCGGCTAATCTGGCATTGTTTTTAGAATAGGACCCATCAGTCTTGCCACGATAAAAGATGGTGCCGCCAACCATACCCACACAGGGACGATAGCCAAGGACGTTGTCAGAGTTTTTGGCATTAATTCCGCAGATAACAGCGACACCACCGCAGTTGAATTCTGCAAAGGAATCGCCGGTGGAACCAAGAACCCAGAGTTCAGGCTTTTCATAATCCGGGTTCCATTTAGTCATTGTCAGGCCACGGGCACCGATGGAGCCTGCAATAAAGACCTTTCCGTTGGCCATGGCATTGCAGACACCGTTAGTGGCATCACCAAGTACGGTGATCTCCGCACCAATGTTTAGATATCCGACATCGTCACTGGCTGCACCTTTACAGGTAATTCTGGTTCCAGGCATTCCCATGCAGCCAAGCCTTTGTCCGGTTGGACCTTTAACCTCTATGGTCAAACCATCAGTATGCTGTAGTCGAATACCAATGTTATGTTGCCCCATGGATTCGATTTGGATGGCATTGCTGGTTTCGGCAGCTGCCTGGACCATGGATTCAAATTCCATGGAATTGATTCTGCGGCCATTCTTATCCAGGCCTTTTACAACAGTCGCACTCACAGAAAACTCCTTATGAAAGAAAGTCTTAGTTATTGAAAACTAAAATATAAAGCTCGAAATTGTCAGTGACAAATTCTTCAAATCAGATGCTGATAACCCGTAACAGGGGGAACAGACCAGAAAAAAAATGTCACTAACAAACATATTTAATATTTAACCTGTCTGCGGCATCTTTGTCAGCGATACCAAGTGCATCAGACATACCAACCGGCAGGGATTGAGATCGGCCCAGCGGTGCCATAATCTTTTTCATCTCGGTATGAATAGACATAAATACCTCTCCCACACGCTCGGCAACCAGGTCAGGATCAAGACGACGATACAATTTTGGATTTTGGCTGGTAATTCCCTTGGGGCAAATACCGACGTTACAGACGTTGCAGCGGTTTTTCTCGTTACCGAGACAACCTGCAACTGACTGCATTACGTATTTTCCGATGTGAACACCGGAAGCACCAAGCATGATGAGTGCCAGACCATTCTGGGTTACATTACCATTTTTGCCAACACCCCCTGCAGCATAGATGGGGATCTCGTTCTGTTTACCCTGGGCAACCAGATCGAGGTAGCACTCGCGGACATTGGAGGCGATAGGGTGTCCGGTTGCATCCATGGAGACGTTGTACGCAGCTCCTGTTCCACCATCAATGCCGTCAATCAGCAATCCACCTGCGTATGGATTACGCACCAGATTATTGAGCACGGATTTGGCACTGGTGGACGCCGATATTTTGGGGTAGATCGGTACCTTGTGGCTAAATGCAGTTGACAGAGTCTGGATCATCTTCATCACCGACTCCTCAATGGAGTAGAGGGTCTGATGAACAGGAGGCGAGGGAAGATCAACACCCTCTGGAACACCGCGTAGACGGGCTATGAGTTTGGATACTTTGAACCACATCAACAGTCCGCCATCACCTGGTTTTGCCCCCTGTCCATATTTGATTTCAATGGCCGCAGGGTCACACTGCATATCAGGGATGGCACGGATGATCTCATCCCAGCCAAAATAACCGGATGCGATCTGCAGTACGATATATTTCAGGTAAGGGCTTTTCAGAACCCATGGCGGGCACCCACCTTCACCGGTACACATGACAACGGGGATGCCGAGTACTTCATTGCAATAGGCAACGCCCTGCAACAGGCCGAGCCACATATTTGGAGACAATGCTCCAAAGGACATGGAACCGATAACAAAAGGGAAAATTTCCCGTGTCGGCGGAATCCAGCCACCCTCATGGGTACGTTTCAGAAATTCGGCAGGATCAAGGGTTCGCCCAAGGGTAGTGGTAACGTTGAATTCATGACGACCGGCATCGAGTGCCGGGTCGGTGAGCATGGAAATTCGGTTGAACATGATCCGGTCAAGAAGGGTAGGGCCCACCTTGTTTCGTCGACCACCACGTTTGTTCGGCTCGCCCTTCTGATTGTTGAAAAAGAGTGTTCGGTGCTCATTGGTATTGGGAACGGGCTGGATTGCCTCGTTGGGGCAGACCATAGAACACATGGAACAGCCGATACAGGCATTTGCCATATTCTTTTTCTGACGAATACCGACAAAGGTTCGGTATTCGTTGCCACGTTTCTTTTTGAGAACGTCCAGTTTTGGGATTCTCTGGCGTCTGTAGGCGAGGTAGATAGCCTCTTTGGGGCAGACTGAAGTGCAGTGTCCACAGAGGGTACATCTATCTTCGCGATGTTGAATTATCCAGGGCAGGTCAGTATAACTTAAGCTGCCTGGTCCAACGGATAAGGATCGTGCTGAGACCATATTGTCAGTTCCTTTCGTTCTGGTGGTACGATGATTGTGTGTTCACGCATGGGTTGGAAATCAAGTGATGGGTCACGGTCAGGAACCATGGCATCAACTCCGCACATCTCTGAAGCAATGGCCCAGGAGCCTGGTCTGCCACCCACGGTAGCAGGGCGCAGTTTTTTCTGATCCATGACCAGCATACAGGTTTCATCGGGCAGAGTGCCAATGACCGCATTGGGTCCATCTATAATCAGACGGCGACAGCTGTCTCGCAGTCCAGTGAGAAATTTTGACTGCGGATGGTTTGCAAGCTCATCTCCTCGTAGTGGGGTGATAATATGCTTGTAAGCCTGAAGTGGCAGCTTGAGATGTTTCAGGGTGTAGTGAAGAATGTGGGTAAATGTCTCCGAATCACTCTGGTATCCGGTGTATCCCGGGAAGTGTTTGCCGAGAAGCCAGTCACGGATGGGAACAAATGCAGTGTTCTCACCGTTGGTCATGGTGGCAATTCCCTGAATAAAGAACGGGTGACAGGCGTACAGATTGATACCATAATTAGTGTTCTGTCTTCCCTGAGCCATACAGACTCTGGATTTAATCCGGTTGTCAGAGAGATTGAGGGCGTCACCAATCTCAAGGGGCCAGCCCACTTCTTTAATGGTGGCAACATCCGGCCAGAATGAAAAGCAGGTCAGGTCATTGCCATGATCTTCACCATTCTTGCGCAGTGCCAGGCGGGTGAGCATCAGTTCGGTCTCGATTTCCTCTTGTGACTTTGCAGACAGTTCTACAGGCATCTTGTAAGCACGGAGGAAATAGCGATACCGGTCTTTGGCTTCAATTAGCTCAGGGCGGGTCTCGAACTCGTGATCATATTTGAGTTCAAAACCACGTTTTTCCATGAAGCTGTTCAGGCGGTGCCAGGCCTCTTCAGAGTGGGCAATACCAGAAAGAATGGGATATTTCGAGTCATACTTAAAGTCTTCGAAATCAAGGCCTCGCAAGAGAAGTCCGAGACCAGAGCCATCGTAACCTTCCTGCATAGCCTCCATCCCCTGAAGCACTTCGTAAGGCGAGAAGGCATCACTGGCTGTTTTCAGGGCTAAACGACACATGCATTACTCCTGATAAATTAAAAGGGAGTTCGGCCAGTTTAATAAACGGCCGAACTGTTTGTTTGCTATAGATCTCGATTCATCGTTTTATCTGTTTTTGAGAGAAAAGATGGAGAGAGTGGGCAAACCTAGATGCTTACAACGTAACCCATTTCTTGTCAAGGCGAAAGGGGGCGGACAAGAGAGGAATTATTTGGACTATGGGCCTTATCGGCGCTGGAATATGGTATCATGATAAAAAAAGACGTATTCAAGAATACTGCGTTACTGCAGGAACAGTTTTGTTTTTCAATGAATGTTCAGCGGATATTGGTCTGTCTCCGTGATCTCCAACGGATCAGGCTTGCATTAAATCTGTACATGAAAAAAAGATGGTTGAAAAGGGTAGAGTCATGATAGGTATGGTCACTGCTGTCCCAACGTTCTTTATAGTAGACAGCGTAACTTGTTAATTTATTAAACTATTGACGACAAGATGCCTGTTTTCGACTTGAAATTAGACTATCCTCAAAATTTACCAAATTTTGAGCGA
>JALSMA010000020.1 GCA_026988015.1 Desulfobulbaceae bacterium
TGATTTTATTGAACTTTTCACAAAATCCAATATATCAAAAAGCGAAAGGCTTTTCACGTTAATATGTAGTTATTTTAGCTGGTTGATGTGTTTTTTCTATTGATTAAAAACAACTCCGAAACTTGAGTCTTTACTCTACAATAACAGTTGGTTGTGACTTTTTGAGGACAATCTACTTACACACGGATAATCCAATGACGCTGCAAAAACATTATGTGAACAACACATTCACCTCAATATTTCTTATTTTCCTCTGCATTTGTTTTGCAGAGGTTCCCCCATCCCAGGCCACAGAAGGTCGTTTTACAAAACTGGAAAATGGCGCCATAAAAGATGGCAAAAGCGGACTTATCTGGGCACCTCAGGACAATGGCGCCTCCATCATCTGGTCACAGGCCATTATTTATTGTGAAAATTACTCATTGGGAGGACATAACGACTGGAGGATTCCCACCTCCGACGAGCTTGCCACGCTCTATGGGAACACCCCGAAAATAAAAGGCAACGATTATCAGCAAACCATTGATGTGGCCACACCTCTCATCACAATCACTGCACCATGGGTATGGACAGCAAAAAGGGGCCCGAAGAACAAAGCCATCGCCTTTGGTTTTAACTATGGAACCACAAGAAGGCTGCACCGTGGCAGCGGCGGTAACCGTAGAGCCCTGCCGGTCCGTTCTGCACCGTAAGTCACCAATCACTCCAGAGTATTATCTTCCGCTGACGGCTGGCGGTGATGCATCCTAATGTAAGGTGCGTTCTTTTCGGTGGATTTTAGCGACCAGAATACATCGCGTTTACCACAAATAGCCCACCAAGGGAATTCCTGAAAGGCGCACAACGATGCTGGTGAAAAGGTTTCACGATACCAGCAAAAATTCAATAAGATTGAAACTCAGGACACTAAAAATCAATCTGAAAACTATAAACGCCCTCTTCTACAGAACTTTGTACCTTGTAGCCGGAGTGATTAAAAATTGCCTGCATTCGTTTATTATCGCGCAGTACCTCAGCAGTAAATCCCGTAATACCACTGGCCTTAGCCAAAGTGATCAGATGTCTGAACATGAAGGTTCCCAGGCCCTTATTCTGCCATTCATCACGGATAACAAAAGCAACTTCGGCCCTATTACTACGCTCATCGAGATAGTACCTTCCCACCGCAACAATATCATCACCATGCGCCTCAGGTAAGGTTCCAACGATGGCTACATCCTTTCGATGATCCACATAGACAAAATTCTGAATTTCACGCTGACCGAATTGGGTGTTATGGCTCATGAAACGGTAATATAGAGTCTCTTGGGACAGATCATAGAGCAAGTCACGCACCAGGGGCTCATCTGTGGGGTGTATGGGCCTGAAATACACCTCTGTACCATCATCCATCAGATAAGTAGCCTTCATCATATCCTGAGGGGCCACCACAAATTTCCCTTCCACCTCTTCAAAGTCCTGACGAATATATCGCGCTTCTATGGCTTCTTTAAGCAGTTGCTCACGATGGTCAGGATGGGCGATGGAAATCAATGCAAGGGTTCTATCCTGCACCGATTTACCGTGGAGATAAGCAACTCCATACTCACTCACCACATAGTGGACAGTGGCCCGACTCACTACCACACCAGCACCAGAACTCAGGCGGGAACGAATACGAGACTTTCCATCACGGGTGGTGGATGGAATAGTTATAATGGCACGACCTCCATTAGATCGAGCGGCACCACGGTTAAAGTCCACCTGTCCTCCTACTCCTGAATAGAAAAACCCATCTTCTGAATCAGAGCAGACCTGACCGGTGAGATCAATCTCAAGAGCCATGTTTATAGAGACCATTCGCTTCTGCTTTCCGATCACATTAGAATCATTTACGTACTCGGTGGGACGAAAAGAGAAAAGAGGATTGTCATCGATAAAGTCATAGAGCACTCGACTCCCCATGCAGAAACTGGCGACCAGTTTGCCTCGATCAACTGATTTCCTGTTTCCAGTAACCGCACCACTGTTAATCAGATCAAGTATATCATCAGTTAAAAGCTCTGTGTGGATACCAAGATCATGTTTTCCCTTAAGTGCGGCAATAACCGCCTGAGGCACCCTGCCAACGCCAGGCACACGGCCAATACCAAACTCTATGGTGGAGCCGCTTTGGACAAGGCCAGCCACAAACTCTGCTATCTTTTTGCTTATTGGATGCGGAGGTTTTGATTTTCGTTCCAACAGAGGAACATCAGCAGGAACCAGAATATCAAGATCGTATACATCAATGAGGCTATCCCCACGTGTCCACGGCATCTGTGGATTTACCTGAGCGATTACCAGCGACGCATTTTCGGCAGCACTCTTTACAATGTCAACAGAAATTCCAAGGCTCATCTTGCCTCGGGAGTCAGGCGGTGTCACCTGGATTAAAGCAACGTCAAGAGGCAGTTGCCCTGAATCAAAAAGGCGAGGAATATCCGACATCAGAACCGGTGTATAATCCCCCCTTCCCTCCTGGATTACCTCACGTACATTGTGGCCGATAAAAAAAGAGTTTATCTTAAAACAAGAGGTAAACTTTTTTTCAGCATAGGGCGCGTTTCCCTTGGTGAGAAGCTCCACAATTTCAACATCTGCGAGTTTACCTGCGATCTTTGTCATTGCCTCAACAAGAACAGTGGGTTCACCACAACCAGTGCCGAGGAAAACTCGGTGACCTGATTTCAACTGTGACAGTGCCCTTTTCGGGGTCTTTATCATATCTTTATAGGTCTCTTTCCAACTGGCATCGTATTCCATCATCTACTCCTACTTCTCTTCCGGCAATGGTGCCAGTGTCATTCGTACATCCGCCACCACCGGTTCAGAACCGAAATCACCAACAATAAAAGGATTGATATCAAGCTCCAGAATCTGTGGAAAATCTGTGGTCAACTGGCTGATACGTTGCAGCCCAGAAGCTATTGCTGAAACATCGACACCATGCTGGCCACGCCTCCCCTGAAGCATGGCGTACGATCTGGTGGATTTCAGCATCTGAATTGCCTCCTGCTCACTAATGGGGGCAAGATGGAAAGTTACATCCTTCATTACCTCAACAAATATCCCTCCAAGACCAAACATCAACATGGGTCCAAACTGAGGATCACGGGTCATACCGATAATAACTTCAAGCCCTTTACTGGCCATCTTCTCAACATAGACGCCTTCAATTCTAGCCTCAGGCACCTTTTTTCTGATTTTCAATGTCATAAGATCGTAGGTGTCTTCAGCAGCTTCACTATTTGCCACATTCAGAAAGACCCCGCCAAGATCACTCTTATGAACAATATCCGGAGATACAATTTTCATCGCAATGGGATAGCCGATGCGTTCGGCAATTTCCACGGCCTCTTCAGCGCTTGAAGCAAGAGTACCACTGAGGACATGAAAGCCATACGCACCCAGTACATCCTTTCCCTTCACCTCGCCAAGCTGCAGCATTCCTGTCCGTTGCCGGCGGGTAAGGATTCGTTCCACCCTGCGCCTGTTAACCTTAAAACGTGTGACGGTTCGTGGCGGACGCTGTTTCCACGCAGAATATTCCCGCATACCCTTTAGTGCAATCACTGCTCTTTCCGGTGATTTATATACGGGCAGCCCTGCTTCAGCCAAATCCTGATGTGAAACCACCGCGGCACAGCCTCCCATGAATACAGCCAACAGTGGTTTAATCCCATCACTGCATGCTGCTATGGCCTTGGCAATTTCAGCAGGACGCTTTACTGCCTGGGGAGCCAGAACAACCAGGATAGCATCAACTGCAGAATCTGCCTGAGCTGATTTTATTGCAGCTGCATAATGTGCCGCATCAACATCGCCTAATATCTGAATTGGATTCACAGGTGTAGATACAGGGTTCAGTGACTGCCTTATACCATCACTATCAGTTTCGCTGCAGCAACACACTCTCATTCCGGAAAGTTCAACCGCATCGGCCGTCATAATTCCGGAGCCACCTGTATTAGTAATAATACGAATATTATCGCCCTTTGGTAACGGCTGTAAAGCCAGGGCAGCGGCATAATCGAACAGTGCTTCAAATGTATCAGCTCTGATTATGCCAGATCGTTTAAAGGCTGCCCCATATGCAGTATCTGCACTTGCCATAATTCCTGTATGGGAGACCGTTGCCTTAAAACCCGCTTCGGTTACCCCTGATTTAAGAATAATCACCGGTTTTTTGGAGGCAGCATCCTCTGCTGCCTTTATAAAGTTCTGACCGGTGACAATATCCTCAAGGTAGCCTACAATAACCTTTGTTTCATCATCCTGTGCAAGATAGGCAAGAAGATCCACTCCAGCAATGTCTGCCTTGTTACCTATACTGATCAGCTTAGCCATCCTGAGATGACGGTCTTTGGCCATATCAAGCATGACACTGCTCAGTGCTCCTGATTGCGAAAAGGCGGTGACGCCACCTTTTTTGGGAATCGTGCCCGCAAACGATGCGTTGAGACTGTTAGCAGTATTTATAAAACCGAGACAGTTAGGGCCTAGAAGTCTGAGATCTCTGCGACGGCAGAGCTCAACCAGCTCCTGTTCCAACTGTGCCCCTTCAGGCCCACTCTCGCGAAAGCCGCTGGCAACAACAATAATGGCCTTTGCCTTGACCTTTGGACACTCATCGATAAGGTTTTTCACCTGAGATGCAGGAAGAGCAGAGATCACAAGATCAATGTCACGATTACAGTCAGATAGGCTTGGATAACAGGGAAGGCCGAGTAACTCGTCAATTGCAGGGTTGACAGCTATGACAGTCCCCTGATAGCCGCCTTCTATAATATTGGAAAGTATGGTCCGACCAACCTTTCCCTCGGTTCTCGAGGCACCCACAACTGCAATACTCTCAGGATTAAACAGTGTTTCAATACTCATAACTATAGCAATGCCTCGACAGTTGACAAATCCATAAAAAGGTTAGAATTAAGATGGCAAAGTAAGCGTAGACTCCGATAAACGTCAGATACGAGATACACCAATCCCTGTCAGTACTATGTGCTAATACATATTGCAATTTCAGGAAATTGGCAGCAGCAAAGCAGACGAAACGCTTTTACAACGCCAGTAACATTTGCAAGTGAGTAAACAATGACCTGGTATTCATTGTGGTATTTGCCTCCTAAAATCTTCCAGAATCCGTGCCGACTTCGCTATTGATTTTTTTATCAAGAGACTGAAATGGAAGATATGCATAACAACCACTATCAGGTATGTAAAAAAACATCATCCACCCTTCAGAATCCTGTCAGCCTTTTTTGACAGAGAACCCATTTTCTTCAAGCAAATCCAGAACGGCAGCAATCTTAAAGGTATTAATCCTGATATAGATAGTATCCCCTGCCTGTTTGTCATAAATTCGCAATACCCTGGTGAACGGAATTTTTTCTTCCTCAAGAAAGATCACGAGCCTGGTCATAATGTTGTTGCTGCCGTCATCAACGATTCCGATAAGAACAGCACCCTTTTCACCAACACCAAAAAGTGTTCGGTAGGCCGCGTTTAGGTCTCTGATGGAAAAAATCCCGACCACCCGCTCACCATCAAGTACCGGAAGTGCCCCTCTCTTATCACGATCAAAAAGAAACAAGGCATCGTCGAGTGTTGAATCTATCCCCAGGGTTACACAGTCTGTGGACATAATCTCTGACACCGCTGTCTCCTGAACCCTTTCATAGACCAGGCGGCGTTCACTATCTGTCAACACGGAAGACGGATAGGCAGATCGCAGGTCACGGTCTGTTAAAATTCCCAGGAGCTTCCCATGGAGGTCAACAACAGGCAAATGTCTAAAATGATACTCGTTTAATAGTGCCCTTGCTTCAGGAAGAAGCATTTCAGGTGCAACAGTGATCGGGTCAGGTGTCATATGCCGCAAAATGTACATGGGCTACCTCATCGAAAATGATTTATATTCCAGGCAAAACCAGGCTACCTGCCCAGCATACCGCGTAAATAGGACTCAACAGATTCGCCGAGTACAGATATTTCATATCCACCCTCAAGGATGGAGATTATTTTCCCGTCTGTATAGACGTCCGCCCATTTCTTGATTTCCCTGCCTATCTCCTCATAAAGCTCAGTTGAATAGCTAAGTCCCGACATATCATCCTCCTTATGAGCATCAAACCCTGCTGCAACAATTATAGCCTGAGGCTGCCATTCCTCGAGCTTCTCAGGAATCACAGAACCAAAGATATTATCCAGTTCTCGCCGTCCGCTACCGGGAGAGAGGGGAATATTCAAGATGCTCCCCTTTCCTTCACCAATACCGGTTTCTTCACCATAACCGGTACCTGGATATGAAAAGCTCGGGTGTTCATGAATACTTATGTAAAAACTCCCGGCTTCTTCCTCAAAGGCCGACTGAATTCCGTTACCATGGTGGGCATCAAAATCAAACACCAGAATTCGTTTTTTAGCATACTGTTTCTGCCAGTACCTCAATGCGACCACACAATTATTGAAAAAACAAAACCCAAAAGGGTAGGAATGTTCCGCGTGATGGCCGGGAGGACGAACCAAGCAGAAGACGTTATCTGCCTCCTGGTTTTCGAGCAGATCAACAGCTGTTATTCCAGCACCGGCGGCAAGGCAGGCGACCTCATAAGAATCATAGCTGATCTGGTTATCACTGTGATCAATAAATGTCTGCCCCGAAAGCACAGATTCCTCAAACCGAAAGAGCCAGTTCTCGTCGTGGGACAGGGTAAGATAATCTCTGGCCGCTGGCTGTGGGGGTAAAAAAGTAACGTCACTGATACTTTCGCTTTGCTCGATGGCCTGATGAATTGCCTGAAGTCTGGCGGGTATTTCCGGGTGACCACATCCACCTGTATCATGCAGGAGATATCGCTGATCATCAATAATTATAAGAGAAGCTGGTAAATTCATAATTGTCGATAAAAAACAAAAACTCCTGTTGAACAGCTTGTTGTTTTCAGTGTATCTTGGAAAAACATACTCTCACTTGCTGAACTCGCAGTAAAAAGTTTAACAACAGATTGAATTTGTAAAAAACTTCATCTTTCGTAATAATATACTCTGGGAAACCATAAAGCAACTACCATGAAGATCACTTTTTACCTCTCAACCCTCTGACCACGATGCCATATGGCCAAAAAAGCTCTGGAAGAGCTGACAGCTGACATGGAAAATATCCATATTGAGGAAGTCGAGATAATTACCAATCCCTTACGGGCCCTTAGAGATGGGATAAAATTTATCCCAACCATAAAAGTCGGTGACCAGACACTCAGTGGTATCCTGCTCAGCTCTGAAAAAATCGAAAAATTCCTCAACAAGGCAGAACAACAGTGAAAGCACTTATTCTCAGCTCTGTGACCCGACTGGACCTGGTGGTCTGGCTGCTGGTTCTCACCTTTTTCTGTGGCAGCAGCCTGCTGTTTCAAGGAGACATCCAGCTCTCTTTCATGGGAGCATCCGGTATTATCATAGAGATGATGCTCATTGGATTGTCGGTGGAAATAATCATTGAATCCATTAAACATATCAAAGGTATCGGAACGGTAACGGGCTTTATCACCAATGGTCCCGAAGCCCTCTGCCTCATTGTGGGGCTTGTGGCTGGAGATGTTCTTTTTGCTGCATCCACGCCCCTTGGTTCAAACTTCATGAACCCGATTCTTCTTATTGCAGCCACAGTCATCTGCGGTAAAACACTGGCCACAGTAAAGACCAAACCTCTCTACAGTGCAATAACCATCGGAACCACTGCCAGCCTGGCTGTGAGCTTTTATCTGATCCCGGACATCTTTTACAAATACTGGCTGATCGCAGCTCTCTTCATCACCGTTCCCCTCTTTTTCATCCGCCCCGGCGAAGGCGAGGAGGAGAGTGACGAAATGTATCATGAAAGTGCCAGACGCTGGTTGATTCCGGCTATCCTGCTTCTTTTTGGTGCCGGATATTTCCTAGATCCTGTGGTTTCTTTTGCAGCAGAACATTCAAAAGCTCCAAAGGGGGTAATCGGTTTTCTGGTCCTGGCCTCTCTAACATCCTGGCCGGAATTTAAGTCCTGCCTGGCCCTGCTGAGCAGGAATAAACCCTTGGCTGCCATACTGAACATCACCATATCAAACATCACCAATATCTGGCTGGCAGCCAGTGGAATTGCATACTTTATCCTAACTCAGTAAGAACAATCACGAAGCCGTCACGGATTCAGGTACATACTTAACCGATAACTTCCCTGAGATACCACAGAGAAGCTACCAAACAGCACATCCATCAAAAGGGTGGTGCAATGGTCACCAGGATACGCATATCCGTGTCAGCTCGAACACCATGGGGTTCGTTGATGTCACTCACCAGAATATCTCCGGTTGCGGCTGGAATCTCAGTATCTGCGTCACCGAGAAAGAAACCCTTTCCCTCAACAACATGAATGCTGACCTGACCATCAGCAGGGTGACGGTGCACCGGAAACAGTTGTCCCGCTGCGAGATTAAAGTTAAGTATTCTAAAATAAGCTGAATCATGGAGCAGGAATCTTTTGAATTTCTTTTCATCAAACTCTCTGGTTTCACTCAGATGTAACATTTTCATATTTGATCTCCCGGCATGTAAATTTTTAATTAAAATTCTGCAACCCGTGACAGCTCAGTGATTGTTTTTTCACCATCAAACGCTCACGAATTCAGATTGAATAATCAACTTGCCCTGTTAAGAGCACTGAGTACCGCTTTAATAGAAGCAACGATAATGTCGGTGTCCATCCCCACTCCCCAAACTTTGGTGCCATCAACCATGGTCAGCTGAATATAGGCAACAGCCTCAGAACTTGAAGTCTTGCTCAAGGCATGCTCATGATAGCTGCTCAATGTAAATTTTCCGGTTATGCCAGAACGCAGTGCCTCACAAAATGCATCCAGCGGGCCGTTCCCCTCTGCCTTGATGAACCTTCTGTCCCCATCAACATCAATCTCAGCCACCACTTCCGCAAAACTCCCCGTTGAGTCACTGTCTATATGACGTTTAACCACATTAAAACTGCAGAGTGAATAAGGAGTTTTCTTCTCCAGATATTCTTTTTCAAAGGAATCCCAGATCTCTGAAACCTGCAATTCTCTACCAACATCATCTGACACCTTCTGAATAATTGTACCAAATTCAGGGTGCATTGCCTTTGGCATCTTCACCCCGAACTCACGGTCCATTATATATGCCACTCCCCCCTTCCCTGACTGGCTGTTAATCCGGATAATGGACTCATAACTTCTACCGACATCGCCTGGATCTATGGGGAGATATGGGACCGCCCATATCCCCCTACCCTCTTTTTCACAGAGGGCCATTCCTTTATTAATCGCGTCCTGATGGGATCCTGAAAAGGCTGTATAGACAAGTTCACCTGCATATGGATGTCTGATATGAACAGGAATATCGGTAACCTGTTCCGACACTTTGATGAGACGGTTGATGTCATGAAGATCAAGCTTTGGATCTATCCCCTGGGTAAACATATTGAGTGCAAGGGTGACAATATCCACATTACCTGTTCGTTCGCCGTTACCAAAAAGAGTCCCTTCCACTCGATCCCCCCCTGCCATCAAGGCAAGTTCAGTAGCAGCAACAGCACAACCGCGGTCATTATGGGCGTGAAGGCTAACGATGACAGCACTGCGGTTTTTCAAATTACGGCAAAACCATTCAATCTGATCGGCATACACGTTTGGTGTTGCCATCTCAACAGTGGACGGAAGATTAATAATCACCGGCTTTTCTGTTGAAGGTTCCCACACCTCCATCACCGCCTCACAGATGGCAAGGGCATAATCCAGTTCGGTACCGGTGAAACTCTCCGGGGAATACTCAAAGTGGAAATCTGTTTCCGGATAATTGCTCACCTCTGCCTTAATCACCCTGGCACCTTGAACACCAAGAGCGGTTATTTCCTCACGGCTCATCCGAAACACTGCACGACGCTGCAGTGTCGAGGTAGAGTTATATAAATGCATCACTACATTGCTGGCACCTTTCACTGCCTCAAAACTCTTTTTAATGAAATGTTCACGGGCAGGTGTAAGAACCTGGATTCTCACATCATCGGGAATAAGGCCATTATCAATCAACGTACGGGCAAAATCGTACTCAACTTGTGAAGCCGAGGGAAACCCCACCTCTATCTCTTTAAAACCGACATCAACGAGGAGTTGAAAGAGTTCGAGTTTCTGCTGAAGATTCATGGGTTGAACAAGTGCCTGATTCCCATCACGGAGATCAACACTGCACCATTGTGGCGTCTTAACAATCATCTTATCAGGCCAGGTTCGATCAGGGAGATCAACCCCCGGGTATGGTTTGTATTTCCTTACAGTCTCAGCTTTCATTGTTCTCCCTCATAATTGCCCGAATTTAAGTTGATCGCAGTCGTTTCACGGGGCATACAACGAGAAAAAGGCCGCAGTGTAACGCTGCGGCCTTTTCGGTTTTTCAAGTTTATTTCTCTATGAGCCTTTCAGAATTCTCCGGTTCCCACCACAGTTGAGTCCCTAATCAGGGCTGGTAGTAGAATTGATAGGATATTAACAAATTGCATGAATTCCTCAGGTTTTTTTATCAAATGTTATTAAGACAAATAATCACCATAGCGGTAACTTGTCAAGCACGGATTCTCCCGTAACAATAAATTCCCCCAATTTAATACGTTTTTTCACCAGTTTCTTCTTGAGATATTGACATCCACTCCATTGAAAGATATATTTGCCTCTTTTATAGCAGTTTAACGTTGCATATTGAAATTGACAACTTTTCTAAAAACCTCAACACATTTGAAAGGAAGAGGGTTCATGGGAAAAATTAAAGGCTCTGAAGCCATTATACAATGCCTCCTCGAAGAGGGGGTTAAAACAATCTTTGGTTTTCCTGGCGGTGCAGTAATTGACCTCTATGATGACCTTATGGATTCTAAAATCAAGCATGTTCTGGTTCGCCATGAACAAGGTGCTGTTCATGCAGCAGATGGCCTCGCCCGAGTAACCGGTGATGTAGGGGTTGCCCTGCTGACCTCCGGTCCAGGTGCCACTAATGGTGTTACCGCCATTGCCACCGCTTACATGGATTCCATCCCCATGGTAATCCTCACGGGGCAGGTACCAACTCCATTGATTGGCAATGACGCCTTCCAGGAAGTTGATATCGTAGGTATTACCCGTCCCTGTACAAAACATAACTATCTTGTCAGCAAAGCTGAGGATCTGATTCCAACATTACGGGAAGCATTTCATATCGCCCGTACTGGTCGCCCAGGCCCTGTTCTCGTCGACCTCCCGAAAGATGTTGTCGCATCCATGGTTGAATTTGTTGAGAAAAAACCGATCCGCATGCAGAATTACCAGCCCACATATGAACCCCATATGGGACAGGTGGAAAAAGCATGTAAAGAGATTCTCAAAGCCAAAAAACCAGTTCTCTATGTTGGCGGCGGAGTTATTCTGTCAGATAGCAATGAAGAGTTGACAACACTTGCAAAGAAACTCAATATCCCTGTAACCATGACCCTCATGGGCCTTGGTGGCTTTCCTGGTAGCGACCCTCTCTCAATGGGAATGCTTGGAATGCACGGAAGCTATACCGCAAACATGGCAGTTGCAAAAAGTGATCTTCTTATCGCTGTAGGTGCTCGTTTTGACGACCGGGTAACCGGCCGTATTGATGCCTTCGCACCTCACGCCAAGATCATTCACATTGATATCGATCCAACCTCAATCAGTAAAAATGTGACTGTCGATATCCCCATTGTTGCAGATTGCAAGCATGCTCTCACTGCAATCAATAGCTGGCTTGCTGCCAGCGGTGAAAACCTTGAAGAAGTTGGAGCTACCCACAACCAGTGGATTGAAACAGTTAATGAATGGACCAGAAAACACCCCATGGCCTATGTTGATGCAGGTGAAACCATCAAACCACAGTTCGTTATAGAAAAACTTGACGAACTCACTGGTGGTGATGCCATCATCACTACAGAGGTCGGCCAGAATCAGATGTGGGCTGCCCAGTTCTACAAATTTAACAAGCCAAGACGACTGGTTACCTCCGGTGGTCTGGGAACTATGGGATATGGTCTCCCTGCCGCCATCGGTGCCAAAATGGCTTTTCCTGATGCAATTGTTATTGATGTAGCAGGTGATGGTTCCATTCAAATGAATATTCAGGAATTGGCAACCTCCAAGCAATATGAATGTCCAGTAATTATCTGTATCTTGAACAATAACTATCTTGGCATGGTACGTCAGTGGCAGGAACTTTTTTACAATAAACGCTACGCAGCCACAGTTATGGAAGTCACCCCTGATTTTGTTGCCCTTGCCGAAGCATACGGCGCAGTTGGAATACGCTGCGACAAAACCAGCGAAGTGGAAGCAACCATCAAGCAGGCTTTAGAGGCTGTCAAGAAAAGTACTGTTGTTCTTGATTTTCGTATTGCCCGTGAAGAGGGTGTCTTCCCAATGGTACCCGCCGGAAAGGCCACCACTGAGATGCTTCTTGTTTAATAGTGTTTCACATACCAGCACAATACTAAAAGGTGAAAGGTGGCATATTTTTGTCACCTCAAGGACACATATATATTTATTCACAGGATAAACCGATGAAACATACGCTTTCAGTTCTTCTTCAAAATAAACCAGGAGTTCTTTCCCGGGTCACTGGCCTGTTCAGTGGCCGAGGCTTCAACATTGAGAGCCTCAGTGTTGCGGTGACTCTGGATCCCTCACTCTCCTGCCTGACCCTGGTAACAAAAGGTAATGATGCCATTGTTGAACAGATCACCAAGCAGCTTCACAAGCTCATTGATGTTATCAAAGTTACTGATATCAGCGAAGGCGAGTACGTGGAGCGGGAAATGGCCCTTATCCGTGTCAAGGCCGAGAACACTACTCGCGCAGAGGTACTTCGTGTTATCGACATCTTCCGTGGGAAAGTCATTGATGTCAGCCCAAAATCGTATGCAGTTGAAGTTACCGGGCCTGCCTCCAAAATTCAGGCGGTTATCGACATCCTTCGTCCAATTGGTATTAAAGAGATTGTTCGTACAGGTACCATTGCCATGGCCCGTGCTCCAAAAAAATAGCAGAAAAACTTCCGGGCCAAGACTCCGTTGTTTTTTTAATAAAAAGCAGATTACGATGCTTATCGTCATCTGCTTTTTTTACTCTTTTCAGTTCACCACTATCAGATAAACAGCTATGACTCAACCAAGGATTCCACTCGCCCGTGAAGGCTATCCTTTTATTGCTTTCGCTGCCTTTGTAACCCTGATAACAGCCATCCTCGGATACGAATTTTTTTCCTGGCCAGCGCTCTTAATCACAACGTTCATAGTCGCCTTTTTCCGTGACCCTGAGCGGATGACTGACGCCACCCCTGAAAAGCTCATTTCGCCTGCTGATGGCAAGATAATCATCATTGAAGAAGTTTTCGATGATATTTATTTTCAGCAACAGATGCTTAAAATTTCAATCTTTATGAATATTTTCAACGTCCATGTCAATAGGATTCCCATAGATGGTGAGATTGAAAAAATAGTTTACCAACCTGGACAGTTCTATTCAGCTGACAGCAAAAAAGGAGCCCTTTTAAACGAACGTTGCGGGGTTATCCTGAAGGCTAAATCCGGGGAACAGATGGCTTTTGTTCAAGTTGCCGGGCTCATAGCAAGGCGAATTGTAAACTGGCTCGAACCTGCAGACACGGTACAGCGTGGTGAACGCTTTGGCCTTATTCGCTTTGGATCCAGGGTTGATTTTTACATCCCCGTCACAAGTAATGTCCATATTAAACTTGGACAAAAGGTAAGAGCCGGTCAGACAACCATCGCCTCTTTTTCTTAACGGAGCCGTTTCCTTTGTACCTTTTCCCTCACGTGTCCTATAATAATATAAAAAAGACCTGCACCAAGCTCCCCTTTTTCCAGGAGAATAGCAATGTCTAACCCCCAGCCCCCCCCCAGCAATCGCTTTTATCCGCTGCCATGTATGTTTACGCTAGCGAGTCTGTTCTGTGGTTTTTACTCTATTGTGTCTGCCATTAACACTGATTTCAAAACTTCTGCCATTGCAATTCTTGTAGCTGCAATATTTGATGCACTCGATGGCCGAGTTGCCCGCATAACTCATAGTACCAGTCAATTTGGCGCAGAACTTGATTCACTTTGCGACATGGTCTCGTTTGGGGTTTCCCCCGGGGTGCTCGCCTATCTGTGGGCTCTGCATCCCTATGGACGTTATGGGTGGCTTGCAGCTTTTCTCTACGTTGCCATGACCTCTCTTCGTCTTGCACGATTTAACTCTCAGGACAGCAGCTCTGATTCCAAAAACTTTGTCGGCCTTCCCTGCCCTGCTGCTGCAGCGATGATCTCGGCCGCCGTCCTCTTCAGTCACTTTCTTGGTATAACCGGAGAGGTGAAACATATCTCCCTTCTGTTACTTGTCTACATCCTCTCCTACCTGATGGTTTCCACCCATACATATTATAGTTTTAAAGAACTCCCTACTTTCAAAATCAATCGCTTCCAGGTACTTGTTGCGTTTTTACTCCTTTTTATCCTCGTTGCCGCAGAACCACAGATTATGCTGTTCACCCTTTTCCTTCTCTACCTCGCTTCAGGACCTGTGTATGGTATTGTTAACAGGATACGCTCCAGAAAGAAAAAAGATCTACCTGCAAACAAACCAAACTCCTGAGTCAGAACAAGGAGAAAGCGGTGCGTTCAACGCTCTGACTGAAATTATCTGTAAGTTTCCCCTTTTTCAAAACAATCTATATTGCCCCCTGATAAAAAATTTGTTAGTCTTTCAGATTTTCATTAAATTTACTGTAACGAAATAAATCTTTACCAATAATTAAGCAAAAAAAAGGTTTTAACATGAGTGATAATCCACCCAAATACAATGTCGCCATCGCCGGAGCTACAGGTGCTGTAGGAGGTGCTATGCTAGACGTTCTTAAACGACGCGACTTCCCCATCAACACCCTTCGTCTTCTCGCGTCAGAACGCTCTCTTGGTAAGAGGATACCTTTTAAAGGGCAGGATATTGAAGTTGAGTTGCTGAGTAAAGACGCCTTTGAAGGAATTGACATCGCCCTTTTTTCTGCAGGTGCCACCCGATCCCTTGACTTTGCGCCTGCTGCTGCTGCCGCTGGAGCTGTAGTGATTGACAATTCAAGTGCCTATCGAATGGACCCGGAAATCCCGCTTGTGGTACCGGAGGTCAACTCCCATGCCATCGCCGACTATAAAAAACACGGTATCATTGCCAACCCCAACTGTTCCACCATTCAGATGCTGGTTGCCCTTAAACCTATTCTTGACAAAGTTGGCATAAAACGACTTGTCATATCCACATACCAGGCAGTATCTGGAACTGGCGCCAAGGCTATTGAGGAACTTGACAGTCAAGTCAAGGCATACGCCTCAGGAAAGAAACTATCTGCAACAGTATACCCCCATCAGATTGCCTTTAACTGTCTGCCTCATATTGACTCTTTTCTTGATAACGGATACACCAAAGAAGAAATGAAAATGGTCAATGAAACCAGAAAGATTTTCGAGGATGATACCATAGGTATTACCGCAACAACTGTTAGAGTACCTGTGTACTACGGTCATTCAGAATCGGTGAACATAGAGACAAAAAGCAAGATCACGGCAGCTGAAGTCAAAGAACTTTTGGGCAGTGCACCAGGCGTTAAACTTGTTGATGATCCAAAAAATCTGCGTTACCCGCTGGCCACTGACTGTGCCGGTAAATTTGAGACACTGGTTGGTCGTATTCGCGAAGACGAATCCATCGACAATGGTATCAATCTCTGGATTGTGTCTGATAATATCCTAAAAGGTGCCGCTCTCAATGCAGTTCAGATTGCCGAAACCTTTATATCTGAATTTAAATAATTGATGGCGTCGTAAAAACTCATATATGCCTCCTTGCTACATTTTTTTTATTTGATGACGACTGTTGTTACGGCACGCCATAGTTAAGCGAAAAACATACCCCTTGCAACCTTACAAAGTAATCTTGGAGTGGGTACTATATCACGACGTTTTTTTACTTAGACATCCGATTTCAACCTTTTTACGAGTTCAATAATAATTGAGAATTATAAGCGGCCAGGCCAGAGGACGAAAGCTCTTCACCCCTTCCAGAGAGTCAAACGCTATAAGACCAACAAGTGACCGTGCCCGGGAGGCACTGTTCAGTATTCTCGGAGAGAAACTTATAACAGCACGGGTCCTGGATTTATATGCGGGAACAGGGGCACTCGGTATTGAAGCGCTCAGCAGAGGTTCACGACAGGTTACATTTGTTGATAATAATCGCAAAGCACTAGATCTCATACACAAAAACTGTGGTATCTGCCTTCAGGGACTAGCTATGCAAGAGCATAAAAAGGCCATTATCATCAACCATAACCTCAGTCGGGGACTCAATTTTCCGGACAACACAGTACTTGAGGATATTCCTTTTGATATTGTTTTTCTCGACCCGCCTTATAAAAAAGGGCTGGCCAGCCGGAGTCTCATCGATTTAAGTAATAGCGATCATCTTAGATCCGGTACATTGGTAATTGCCGAAGAGTTCAGTGGTGAAATACTTGCCGACTCCTTTGGCAAACTCACCTTATACGACCAGCGACGATACGGAGAAACCGGACTCTGGTTTTATACTTCTGAAATGTCCTGATACATATCATAAAAAAAATGACAATAGAGACAGCTCACCAGCTCAAAAAAAGCCTTGCCATTTATCCCGGAACCTTTGACCCCATAACCATGGGGCATCTCGATATTATTGACCGGGCTCTCAACCTCTTTGATAAGGTCATCATTGCCATAGCCATAAATCCTGGTAAAGAACCACTATTCTCTCTAAACGACAGAATAAAAATGGTGCAGCAGTGCTTTCCCAATGACTATTCTAGGATTAAGGTGGACAGTGTTTCAGGACTCCTGATAAAATATGCTTCTGATAATGGCGCCAAGGCTATTATTCGTGGACTCCGTGCCGTTTCAGATTTTGACTATGAATTTCAGCTGGCCCTCATGAACAGAAAACTCGAACGTGAAGTTGATACTATTTTTCTAATGCCTGGATTCAGGTGGATATACATTAGTTCATCCATCATTAAAGATGCCGCAAGACACGGTGGTGATGTCTGTGAGCTGGTCCCCGAACATGTCAACCAGAGATTACTGGCTGCATTTTCCAAACAGCAGTAGCAGAATTATACCTAATCACTATGCAACCTACTGAAACAAATCTTCATTCCAGAACAAAAAGAAAGCTCCTTCTTTTCTTTTTAAGTATTGCAGCTCTTTACCCGATTATCCGTTTTCTTGGGTATTCCATTCCAAGAAAACCTCAACTCATAACCATTTCCAAAACAGTTCTGCCTGGAGGTTTCTACCTTGGTAAAGACTTCATCCTTTTTGATGATGGTAAGAAAGCATGGGCGTTATCCAGAAAATGCACCCATCTTGGTTGCACCGTACATTTTCATGAGAAAGAGAAATTAATAGAATGCCCATGCCACCAGAGCCGGTTTTCCATAGAAGGGATTGTACTCAATGGTCCTGCCAAACAGCCTCTAAACAAGTTCAAGGTTGAAAAACTAAAAGAACACGGTGGCTACATTGTCACTATTTAGCTGCCAGAAGAGATAGCAGTGAAACTTTTTCTGGGCTTATTAAAGGAACTGCGCTGGGGGGATTTTTCTCTTCTCTCCTTATATATCTCCGTACTCTCCGGAGTTGTTGTTGGCTACCAGTACGACCCGGCGGCACCTCTTTACTCTGTATCAACGCTGGACATGCTCGTCCCTTACGGCGAATATTTCAGATCACTCCATTTCTATTCGAGCCAGCTTTTTTTTCTTTTCTGCATCTGTCACCTTATTGCCATTTTTGAGAAAACGGTTGACTACAGTAGCAAACGATGGATAATGCTCACCGCAACATTACCGGTAGCTCTACTTATTCTCTTTACCGGGTATATACTTCGTGGTGATGCCACCGGATTCTCAGCTGGTATGATCGCCGAAGCTATTTTACTCGACATCCCTTATGTGGGTAAAAACATAAATGATTTGTTTTTTTCAATTTCAGATAATGGAATGAAACGGATTTACATTAATCACATCATCGGCTTTGGAATCTTATGGGGCTGGCTGGCATGGAGCCATGTGAAAAAGTACAGGGTCACCTTCAACCGTCATGTAATCCTAAGCATTTCAATTTTTACCTTCTCAATCCTGGTTGCTGCACCCTTTGAACCAGACCACCTCGGGGTTGTCTATATTGCCGGCCCCTGGTTTTTTCTTGGCCTTCAGGAGCTACTACGCTATCTTCCACCTATTCTGGCAGGAGTTGTATATCCGGCAAGTTTTATTGTTGCCATTGCCTTCCTGCAAAAGAAACACAGACTCTTCACCCCTCTTCTTGTTTTTATTATCTTCTGGTTGTTTACCTATGGGATACTGACGATTCTGGCTCTCAATCGATAGTGTCTCTTCAGTAATCCGACATCGCAGGATCACAAAGTCTTTTAAGTCTATCGGGAAGCACATCTTGTAGTGTTCATTGTGCTATTTAGATTGTCCTCAAAAAGTCACAACCAACTGTTATTGTAGAGTAAAGACTTTAAAAAGGTAGTACACTATGCAAGCATACAGAGCAATACTCAACAAAAGGCTTGCACATGATACGTTACAAA
>JALSMA010000021.1 GCA_026988015.1 Desulfobulbaceae bacterium
TGCAAAGCCCTTCGTTGCCTGTACAGCTGTAATTGCAGCAGTCAGAGTAGTCTTACCATGATCAATATGACCCACAGTACCTACATTGACATGCGGTTTAGTCCTTTCAAATTTCTCTTTTGACATAGTCGTAGTCTCCTCTGGCCGTTAGTTTGCAATAATAACCGTTAAAAAATGGAGCCCATAAACGGAGTTGAACCGTTGACCTCATCCTTACCAAGGATGCGCTCTACCAACTGAGCTATATGGGCCTGATACAAAAATAAAAAAAACAGATATTACTGGAGCGGGAAACGAGACTCGAACTCGCAACCCTCAGCTTGGAAGGCTGATGCTCTACCAATTGAGCTATTCCCGCGACAATATCTGCTTTTTCTGTTTTGATTAAAGGTGGTGGAGGGGGGAGGATTCGAACCTCCGAAGTCTCTGACGACAGATTTACAGTCTGTTCCCTTTGGCCACTCGGGAACCCCTCCACAATAAAAAACCTAATACCGAAACAGTATATATAAATATATTTGGATAAAACCAAGTATCTAGTGTAACTGGAGCTGGCGATGGGACTTGAACCCGCAACATCCTGATTACAAATCAGGTGCTCTGCCAATTGAGCTACGCCAGCGTACAAGCTGAAAGAATATACCCAAAAGATTTTTTTATTACAATCTTTTTTTTCAGGTATTATCAAAAATCTTTAGGGTTTTTATCCAACAATAACTCTTTACCCACATTTCTTCAAAGAACCAATTAGTTAAAGAACTTTCCAGGTTACAGTACATGGCAACCATGTTGATAATCAACTGCACTTCACAAATAAAACGGGATTATCTTTTTGTGCCAACAATCGAAACAGCTCACAAGTTACAGTCAACGGACCTGTATAATCTAACATTTTAATCCCACCAAAAAAAAAAAGGCTGTGTCAAAGACACAGCCTCACAACCTAATAGTATATAGCAAATCTATTTATCAAGGGGATTCTTCACAAAAGAGCTCTCCCTGAATCTCTCAAATGTCATCGCAGTGGTGCGGTAGATGAGATGAGCAAATTTTGTATACGGCATGTACATGAATAACATCATAACCGTTACAAGGTGGATAAAATAAATAATGTAGCCGGGTGCTGCAAGTCCAGCCCACCGGAAAATCTCTGCAAGAAGACCGGTGACGGCAACTGCCATGATCTCCCAGATAAGAAACCAATCATAAAAAGTTGGGGTAATATTGTCTTCAGCTTCCGACTTTGAACGGTTAACCCAGAGGATTCCAATACCTACGATCATAGCCACGGCCGAAACGTTAGCCAGAATTTTGACAGGGTTCCATACAGACATAGGTCCATGGAGACTCGGAATCCAAAGACCAAGAACATCATTGGCGATGGCAGACCAGGCAGTAACAATGAAGAGTCCACCAAAGGCATACATCAAAGGCTTATGACCTGTTTCACGATTCCGATTTGTACCACATTCCCTAAAACGGCTATGCTGAACAATCTCTACGACTGCAGGCCAGACAAAATCTCTAGCCATCTGAACCATTGAAGGTTTAAAGTCCGTGTTGACACCCTCACGCTCACACATTTTTGCCCACATGGTTGTCACACCTTTGTAGGAGGCAACGATAGCAAGGCCAAAAGCAGCAAGCATAAATGCATCAATAAAAGCAACGTTCTTTGCAAGCCAATGGAAATCCCAGTGCCCAAAGAACCGCTGATAGCCATAGACCTTAAAATCCTCAGCGCCAGGGATTAGCATGCCACCTGAAATAGCCCAGAGGACAAATATAATAACGGTGGGAATAGCAATCAACATTGGCAGGCCTTTCGCGCTCGAGGCAAGCTTCGCAAGACCAGTAGGCCAGCCAAGCGCAGTATAAGCGTAGGCACGAATTGCACCAAGAACATCACCGGGTTTGGCACCTCGGGGACAATAGGCGGTACAGTCGCCGCATTGGTGACAGAGAAATACATTGGGATCTGCTACAAGTTTATCCTTCATTCCCCATCCAGACCAGATCATTTCCTGGCGTGGAAAAGGGTTGTCCTCTGAAGACAGGGGACACACTACTGAACAGGTGGCACACTGATAACACTTCTTCATTGTGTCGCCGCCAGCTGTCTTTAAATATCTGATAAAATCTAAATCCGGTTGAACATCCATGGTTCTACTCCTCCTGTTCTCTTCTTAAGTCTTGTAACTATGCTTAAAAAAAATAGTGGTCTTTAATTTGATGAAACATGGTACTGGTGTTCTTCCCATTATGCAAGCAGTGTCCCACCAGTACCGAATAAAAGACCGAACTAGAAGCCCTTGAATGGGTTTGCACCGAGTTCAACAATCTCGTCTACAAAATCATTTACAAGATCAGCAACCTTATCATAGTCAGTAATCGCTACAGACTCTGAGCGTACACGCTCAGGCTCAAGACCAAGAGTTGACAATGTATCACCAATATTTGCCATACGAGTATTGGCAATTTCGGAGCCCTTGACAAAGTGACACTGGTAATCATCACCGTATTTACAGCCAAGAAGCATTGCACCGTCAAGTCCTGCAGAAAGTGCATCGCGGATCCAGGACATGTTCACGGACCCAAGACAGCGAACAGGGATAAAACGGATCATGTGGTTGAGTTTATGCTTACGCATACCAGCCATGTCCAGTGCTGGGTAGGCATCGTTTTCACATGCAAAAATGAGGATACGCAGTTTGTCATCATCATCTTCTGGAACCTCAATGGCCTTAATCATAGAACCAATAAGATCAATGTTGTAGTCCTTAAATCCAATAATACGCTCAGGACAAGCACCCATACAGGTTCCACAGCGACGGCAGCGTGATGGATTTGGAAGTGGTGTGCCCTTCTCATCATCATCAAGAGCACCAAAAGGACATTCCTCTGTACAGCGTTTACATTGGGTGCATCTCTGCATGAAGAACTCAGGATAGGTCTTGTCACCTGAACGGGGATGAACAGCAACACCTCGGTCTGATGACTCAATACACTGGATGGCTTTCAAGGCGGCACCAGTAGCGTCGTCCATGGTTTCCTGCATATTCATAGCTTTTCTTACACCACCACAGGCATAAATTCCGGTACGGCGTGTTTCGTAAGGAAAGCAGATAAAATGAGAGTCCGCATAACCATCGAAAAGATCAAGATCAAGAAATGCAGGCCCCTGACGATATGCCAGGTTAATAGTATCAGCATCTCTGGTGGTGGGGACCATTCCTGCTGCAAGTACCACCAAGTCAACATCAAGATCAATATCTTCACCAAGAAGAGTATCCTTGGCGTGAACTATTCCACCCTCAACACTGGTGACAGTGGCTTTGGTCATAAAAATACCATCATCCTGCTGCACACCTTTATAAAAAAGCTCCATATTGCCAGGAGTACGCATATGCTGGTAAAGTATGTATGCATGGGCATCAGCATTGTTCTCACGTACATATTTGGCCTGCTTCAGTGCAACCATAGAGGTTACCGAATTGGCATATGGAAAATCCTCATCATTTTCTTCAGCACCGGGACTCATAACAAAGGCAACTTTGTTTATACCGTCAAGTTTCCCCTGTTTGGCCATTGCCTCAAACTCTGCATTGGTAACTACTTTATCGTTGCTACCATATCCAAGATGCTCATATTCCGTAACATCAGCTGGAACCCATCCAGTAGCAAGGACTACTGCACCAAAAGTTTCAGCTGCTTCATTAGCAACACCATATGGCTGGAGTCCTGCATTTGGATCTTCCATCTCACCTTTGTCGATAAGATCCTGCTCATCAACACCAACTTTTGCAGGAGCATCCCATTCAGATTTAACACCAGTGTCCTTCAGTGTGACCATGAATGCACCTGGAGCGCCACCGATACGGGCAACCTCTGTTGCAGTTTTAACGGTAATGTTGCCATCTGCTTCAACGTCTGCAATCATTGCAGAAATTGAATTGTCCTCAAGCTCGGCGTAGGGGTAAGAAGTAGGAAACTGTTTGGCCCACCCATTAGCTTTGCCACCAAGTGATTCTGCCTTTTCAATTATGGTAACCTTAGAACCCGCCTTTGAAGCCTCAATTGCTGCAGTCATGCCAGCGATACCACCACCCATGACCAGGATATCCTTATTCACGGACTCCATCTCAAAAGCTTCAGGAAGCTCAGTTTTACTGGCACGGGTGCAAGACATACGGATATAATCAGAAGCAGTCTCCTGCAGCCATTCCTTGTGGGAATCTTCCTGACCCTCTTCAGCGTCTCCTGCTATCCAGACCACCTGCTCACGTAGATTTCCTCGAACGGTAATGGTATCCTCACCCATATCAAACTGACTCTGCATCACACGAGGCGAGCAGGCACAGATAACAAAGGTGTTAATTCCTTCAGCTGATTTCTCATTCTCAAGAAAAGCACGACCTTCAGTGCCACAAAGAGCGGCATGAGTCTTACATTCCTGAGACATCTCACCAGTAACAACACCGGAAAGCTCCTCAATATCGAGGGCTTCTCCGATGCCACAACCAGTACATATATAGGTACAAATTTTCTTATCCATTGATTATGACCTCCTGGAAACCTGAATTGCTTTCAGGGCAGCAGCGGTGGCTGACTGATTGCTGGTTACAACGTCTGCAGCTCTGCATGCACAGCCTGCTGACAGTACGCCGGTCTCGGGATTCGAGTTAACAAAACCGCTGGGATCGGTATCAAGTGTTACAGGAGCACCATTGGCACCAATTGTTGTCTGCATACCTGTGGCAAGTACTGCCATATCAACTTTCTGTTTAATTTTCTCACCAGTAACTGCATTCTCTGCAACAACGGTAACAGATCCGTCAGATTCAGGTATAATTTCAGCAACTTTCCCTTTAATAAAGGTTGAATGCTCATCCTGCATCAATTTTTCCCGGAACTTCTCATATTTACCGGGAGTACGAAGGTCAATGTAAAAAACGTAAATTTTCGCTTCAGGATAACGTTCCCTGATATAAGTCATCTGTTTAAATGTTGCCATACAGCAAATATAGGAGCAGTACTCAAGATGATTCTCATCACGGGACCCGGCACACTGAACAAAGGCAAAAGACTCTGGCTCTTTATTGTCGCCAGGACGTATAATGGCACCATCGGTGGGGCCTCCTGGTGCAGCCATGCGCTCAATCATCATATTGGTAACAATGGCATCTGACTCATTAAACTTGAGATTATCCATCTTGGTTGGATCATAGGGAGTCCATCCAGTTGCCCAGATAATTGATGCTACATTAATGGTTTTAGTGTCAGCTGCCATATCAAGATCAACAGCATTATACTTACAAGCAGCTTTTACAGCTGCAGCACCATCTTCTGAGAGACCATCTTTGTTGATAACATAACGACGAGGAAAAGCCATCTCATGGGGAAGGTAGGCTGCCTTGGATTTATTCATTCCAAAGTTGAACTCGTTGTCAATCTCATCGGGACAGGCATCCGCACAATCGCCACACGCTGTACAGTTGCTGTTCACATAGCGAGGTGCAGTTTCAAGGGTTACCGCATAGTTTCCGGGACCACCAGAGACAGCAGTTACACTGGTCATGGTGTAAGTACGGATACGACGATTGTCTTTTACACGCTTGAAATTGATCTCCAGTCCACAGCTTGGTGGACACAGTTTGGGAAAATACTGATTCAACTGTGCTACACGGCCACCGAAATAAGCATTCTTTTCGACCAGAAACACATCATTTCCGACTTCAGCGGCTTCAAGGGCTGCAGTGAGCCCGCTGATACCACCGCCTACGACCAAAATTGCACCAGAAGTGCCTTGCTCGTCAGTCATACCAACCTCCATTAGTACTCTTAATATTTACCTTTGAAAACGCACGTCCTGCCAGATAAAAAAACTGGCACTCAGGGAGCTTCAATTTACATACAACCAAATTCAAGAATCAAAGGCTCTTTTTTTTAACATTGTAACTCATCAGAATTAAGGAGTATTTCAACATCCTTCCCTCTAATCAATCACAAGCACCATATAGTAAAAATCTCCAGGAATCCGAAGACTCCTGGAGATTTTTATTCATACGTATGTCCTGCACTCTTGGATTAGATCCAGGGGTCAGTCTCTACGATGTTGATACACTCAACCTTCTCACACAGCCATTCCTGAGTCTCAGGATTAAATGTAGAGTTAACGAAACACTTCCAGTTTTCGTCATCAACAGTTGGGAAATCAGATCTGTAGTAGAAACCTGGGTAGCGGGATTCCTCACGAAACTGAATGTGACGAATATGCATCTCCACACACCAGATACGATGGTAATTCTCCCAGGCGCGAAGCAGCTCATGTAGATCGCCGGCAGCCATTTTCTCAGCATCTTCACGAAGAAGCTGGAGAAGATCCATACAGATCCCCAGAAGCTTACCAGAGGTCATATAGTACGTCGCCACACCACCACCATACTCATCGGTGGCTTTCATGAGACGCATCATGATTCCTGCAGGTTTGCAGAAATTAGGGTTAACGTTAGAAGAGGTACTTGCACCAACGTGCTCGTTATAGAGCCTAACGGGTGCATAAACTTCGTCAGCAAGCTCTTGAGCAGTCTGCTTGAGTTCAGGCTTGAAGTCTGCGTTATCACGACAGAATTTAACCATCTGTTTGGCAACAATACGACCTTCTGCATGTGCTCCAGAGGAGAACTTATGACCAGAAGCACCGACACCATCACCAGCGGTGAAGAGCCCGTCAACTGTGGTCATACGGTTGTATCCCCATTTATACTGATGAGCACGAGTACCATCTACTGTTGGAACCCAGTCTTCATCTGGTCCAGAGGTCCAGATACCACAACAACCGGAATGAGATCCAAGCATGTAGGGTTCGGTTGGCATAATCTCAGAACCTACTTTCTCAGGCTCTACATTTGCACCAGCCCAGAGACCGGCCTGTCCAACAGACATGTCAAGGAAATCTTCCCATGCTTCAGACTCAAGGTGTTTCCAGAATTTCTTAAGGCTTTTCTCATCCATGCCAGCTTCTTTACGCTCATCAAGGAAAGCGTTCAGAGCAACATCGGTAGCCATGTAAATTGGTCCACGTCCTGCTTTAAGCTCATTGATCATAAGATGATTACGAAGACAGGTGGGAGTTACAGCAGAAGCTCCGTATGGCATGAATTTCTCAAGCTCATCTTTCACTGCATCACTGTTAGCATAGAACTCACCAAGACCGTTCTGTACCTTGGCTTTAAAAAGAAGGAACCATGCACCAACAGGTCCATATCCATCCTTAAAACGAGCTGGGGTAAAACGATTTTCCATCATAGTCATGGTAGCACCAACCTGACCACACATGGTGTAGGTGGAACCAGCATTCCATACTGGGTACCATGCACGACCTTTACCTTCACCAGTAGACCGGGGACGGAAGATGTTTACAGCACCACCACAAGCTACGAGAGCAGTCTTGCAACGGAAAACATGAACTTTATTCTCACGGGTGGAGAAACCAACAGCACCAGCAATCTGGTTAGCTTTGTTTTTATCAAGAAGCATTTTTACGATAAAAATACGCTCAAGACAATTCTCTTCACCAAGAGCTGCTTTTGCAGGCTCAGCAACGATACATTTGTAAGACTCGCCGTTGATCATAATCTGCCATTTACCGGTACGTACAGGTGTTCCACCTTCACGAAGGGTTGGGGCAGGTTTTGCGCCATCAAGGTTCTCGCCGTCTGCATCTTTCTTCCAAATGGGAAGTCCCCATTCTTCGAACAGTTTAACAGACTCATCAACGTGACGACCACAGTCATAAATAAGATCTTCACGAACAACGCCCATCAGGTCATTACGAACCATCTTTACGTAGTTTTCAATTGGATTCTCACCAATGTAGGTGTTGATAGCGGAAAGACCCTGTGCAACAGCACCGGAACGTTCCATAGAAGCCTTATCAACAAGGGTGATCTTCAGATCATCACTAGCCCATTTCTTGATCTCAAAAGCAGTACCGCAAGCTGCCATACCACCACCGACGATAAGTACGTCAACGTCGTGCTCCACGATCTCGGGATCGACAACGGCATCTATCTCGCCGTTGGGTTTATTTGGTAACGCCATATTTAAATCTCCTTATAGATTCAAAATATTTTTAAAATAATTCAATGGATTCTTCTCAAATATCTGAGGGAGAATTATTTAGGGGTCGGCAGATCGGACTCGAGGAGCAGACACTCGTCATCCAGGTTAGCACCCTTCTCACCAGGATACGCGTTAGCAGCACCCTCAGCAGTGGTACGAACAGGAAACTTAAAACGTTTCATGTTACCGTTACGGAATTTAACGGTCCACATAATGGAATCTGCACTGCGCATGGGATGAACCTGACCGCCCATGGGTACGAAGTCATCGTATCCACGAACAAAGATTGCACCCTGCGGACAAATTTTAACACAAGAGTAACATTCCCAACATGCGTCAGGCTCTTGGTTGTAGGCAAGCATCGCCTCTTTGTTAAGTACCATCAGGTCGTTGGGACAGATGTACATACATGCAGTCTTGTCTCCACCCTTGCAACCGTCGCACTTGGAAGGATCTACATAACTTGGCATTAAACTACCTCCTCAGTTTATTTTACTTTTGCGACCCGGAACAGACCAGGCCAACTATAACCACTAACTAAAAAAAAGGAACATCAAAAAAAAGACCGGCTTTTCCCACAATGTTCCACCAACACAAAACTTCAGCATTTCAACGAGTTAAGCCAAGACAGTACAAACACCATACTAAATGAACCATCACTCATTTTTTACCAGTTTGAACTTATATATTGTTGCCATATAATTGTCAAGCAAATTCAACTCGGTATCAGGAGAGCTCAGGGTCGTAATCACGCCGGGCAAAAACCTCACGAGGTTTAGCTCCATCTGCAGGCCCAACAACTCCCTCCTTCTCCATCATTTCTATCATTCTTGCAGCCCTGTTATAGCCCACCCGAAGTCTTCGCTGGACCATGGAGATCGATGCCTGCCCTGACTCACAGACCAGATTCACCGCTTCATCATAGCGTTCATCGTATTCCTCATCACCAGCCATTTCAGAACCGTTTTCCTCCTCCTGAACAGCTTCCGTTACAGATTCATCATAACTGGCATTCCCCTGCTCTTTCAAAAAGCTTATTATGGCCTCGGTTTCAGCTTCTGAAATATATGCTCCATGAACGCGTTGCAGACTGGAGGAGCCATTGGCGAGATAGAGCATATCACCAGCACCCAGCAGATGTTCAGCACCCGATGTGTCAAGGATTGTTCTGGAATCTATTTTAGAAGATACTTTAAATGAAATCCTGGTTGGAAAATTTGCCTTTATAAGTCCGGTGAGAACGTCAACAGAGGGGCGCTGAGTTGCAAGAATCAAGTGCATACCTGCAGCCCTTGCCATCTGGGCAAGCCTCGCTATAGAAGCCTCCACGTCCTTTGAAGCCACCATCATCAGATCAGCAAGCTCATCCACAATTATTACAATGTAGGGAAGTTTTTCTTCCGCCACTTCATTGTAAGAGTCAAAGCTCTTCACCTTGGCCTCTTCAAGAAGTTTATAGCGTCTCTCCATTTCACGTACCGCCCACATCAGGGCACGGGATGCAAGTTTTGGTTCCACCACCACAGGATGCAGCAAATGAGGGATCCCCTCATAACCGGAAAGCTCAATGCGCTTTGGGTCCACCATTAAAAGCCGCACCTCTTCAGGTGTTGCATTGTAGAGAATAGAGGCGATAATGGTATTGATGGCCACACTTTTTCCGGACCCGGTTGACCCGGCAATGAGCAGGTGAGGCATTTTGGCAAGGTTCACAACAGACGGACTTCCCACCACATCCAAACCCAGGACAATGGCCAGTTTGTGTTTAGTTTGGCGATACTCTTCTGATGCAAGAAGATCCCTTATATAAACCACTGATCGATCAGGATTTGGTATTTCAATTCCAAGTGCTGCCTTGCCAGGCACCGATCCGACAACACGAACTGACTGAGCCTTTAGTCCCAAAGCAAGATCATCGGCCAGCCCGGCAATTTTGTTAATCTTCACTCCTGCGGCAGGGGAGTATTCGTAGGTGGTAACAACTGGCCCAGGAGATATTCCAACAACTTTCCCCGAAACTCCAAAGTTTTTAAGCTTCTGTTCAAGTTGTTTGGATACTTGGTAATACACTTCTTTATCCACAGCTTCTTCGTGGTTGACATTTTTTTCAAGAAGATTCAAAGGAGGAAGTTTCCAGTCACCGCGTGCCACAGGACGTGCAGAAAACTCATCCTCATCGGCACCATCTGATGCAACTGTCGTTTTGGTAAGTTCCTTCACCACAGGCATACCAGAAGAAGGATCCGGAAGTTCCTGCTGTTCTCCCCGTGTCTTGAGGACACCCCCCTTATCCATGGAAGCTGTTTTTTTAACACTTACTGCCTTTTGCTTCTTCCTGGCATCTTTTCTGGCTATTCTCTTCTGATTCGCTGTCACCAGAAGTGACTTCATACCGCGGCCAAATGCCCTTACGATACGCCACAGCATGGCACCAAGCTGATAAGGGGAAAATTGTGTGGAAAGCATGATGGACACAATAAACAACAGTAGTAGAAACAACACTGTTCCGGGCCCTCCCACCAGAGAATGCATCACTGTAAAAACGGTTTCTCCAATCACGCCACCCGATTCAATGGAAGCCCATTCTTTTAAAGAAAGGGATGAAAAAAGAGCGCAGGAAGAAACAACTGCACCAGTTAACCCGGCAGTAATATGCGGAAGGCGCTCATAAGACATCCGTGGACTGAAAAACAGAAAAGAGAGGAGCAGCAACAATCCGGCGAGGAGATATGCACCCCATCCAGTTATGCCGATAAGAAGCTGAGATACAAGGATACCAATCTCCCCGCCCCAGTTATTCCCATCTCCAGTGAACGATGGAGAAATAAGACTCAGGAAAAGAAAAAGAGCCAAGAATATGCCTAACACTGCCACAGCCTCCTGTTTCAGTCCGGGCCTGGTTTTTTTGTTTACTTGTGCCATGATGTGTCACTTTTTATTGAAAGGTTAAACAGAGAAAAAGAACAAAATAACCAGCAAGTGATGTAATCAGATTTGTAGAAAAATGCAAGATGACAACTAAAAGGAGAAAGGGAGTTGGGTGACATGAAGGCAACCAGATGTTTGCGATTATTTCATGCCAGCCCTCACCGCATCAAGCACACCATTGACAAATGCAGGGGAATCACCTCCGCAGAAGCGTTTGGCAATTTCCACGGCCTCATTGATGGCAACTTCAGGCGGCACGTCATCACAATGAATCATCTCGTAAACGCCAATTCTCAGAATATTCCTATCCGTAACATCTATGCGCTCAAGGCGCCAATTACTTGCATGTTGAACTATCACAGCATCAACATCAGCACGGACACCATATACTCCAGTGAGCAGTTCAACAGCATAGGAACGCGCTTTTTTCTGAACGTCATACAGGGAACAGAAATCTTCAAAGCGCTGATCTATATCCTGATCAAAACCTTCTTCAAAGCCCCTAAAATCGTCCTGAAAAAGAAACTGCAACACAGCCTCACGTGATTTTCGACGAACACCCATTGATTTTTACTGAAAAGTCTGAGGATTATAAAATATGAAGAACCAGCAAAGAGTACGATTACTGCAATTGCCTTGCGCAATCACAGTAACCCATTACTGACTTACTGAAATTTGGTTACCAGATCTGCCATCTCAATTGCCGCGACAGCCACTTCTGCACCTTTGTTTCCTGCCTTTGTACCAGAGCGTTCAATGGCCTGTTCAATCGTCTCAGTGGTGAGTACTCCAAAAATGACAGGTACACCAGTCTCGAGACCAACCTGGGCAGATCCCTTTGAGACTTCATTCACCACTACGTCAAAGTGCGGGGTAGCACCTCGAATAACCACACCAAGACAAATAACGGCGTCATACTTCTGCGCTTCTGCCATCTTCTTTGCAATAAGTGGAATCTCAAAGGCACCCGGAACTCGTACCACATCGATATCATCATCTTCAGCACCGGATCTAAGCAGGCTGTCCAGTGCTCCCTCAAGGAGTTTTTCGGAGATAAAAGAGTTAAAACGGGCCACAATAATCCCGAATTTTTTACCATCCGCCTTGAGATTTCCTTCAATATAGTTTGCCATAATTTTCGCAGTCCTTATTTCATCGAGTTCTTCGAGATTAATTTATTCATCAACTTCAATCAGGTGCCCCATACGATCACGCTTGCACTGGAGGTACCCCTTGTTCTCAGCACTTGCCTCCATCTCAATGGGAAAACGATCAACAACCTCAATGCCATAGCCTTCAAGCCCGATAATCTTCTTGGGATTATTGGTGAGCAAGCTCATTTTACGTACCCCGAGATCCCGTAAAATCTGCGCCCCGATACCATAATCACGAAGATCAGCTTTAAACCCGAGTTTGTGATTTGCCTCAACCGTGTCCATCCCCTCATCTTGCAAAGTATAGGCCTTGAGCTTATTCACAAGACCAATGCCGCGTCCCTCCTGACGCATATAGAGCACAATTCCGGTTCCTTCCTGATCTATCATTCGCATTGCAGCGTGGAGCTGATCGCCACAATCACAACGGGCAGAGCCAAAGACATCGCCCGTCAGACATTCGGAATGTACCCGTACAAGAACCTTCTTTTCCGGATCAATATCCCCTTTCACAAGAGCCAGGTGTTCAAAACTATCCACATCATTTTTATACACAACGGCGGTGAACTCGCCGGCATGCTCTGTAGGAATCCTGGCCTCGACTGCACGATGCACCAGTATATCCTCACGGAGCCGGTATGCAACCAGATCAGCGATGGTACAGATCTTCAAATCATGCTCTGCAGCAAATTTTTCAAGATCAGGCATCCTTGCCATGGTGCCATCTTCCTTCATAATCTCACAAATAACCCCAGCTGTGGTAAGACCTGCAAGGCGGGCAAGATCAACAGAGCCTTCGGTCTGTCCGAGACGAACAAGAACACCACCCTCTCTGGCGCGAAGGGGGAAGATATGACCTGGGCTGATAATATCTGTCGGTTTAGCATCAGGTGCCACCGCGGCTTCGATAGTACGAGCCCGGTCGGCTGCAGAAATACCTGTTGTAACTCCGGTGGTGGCTTCAATACTGATGGTGAACCCTGTCCCGTAAGGTGACTTGTTGTCAGAAACCATCATGGGAAGTTCAAGTTTATCGATCAGATCAGGACTCAGTGTCAGGCAGATAAGTCCCCTGCCATGAGTGGCCATGAAATTAATAGCTTCAGGAGTAACAGCAGATGCTGCCATACAGAGATCGCCTTCATTTTCCCGATCCTCATCATCAACCAGAATGACCATTTTTCCGGCCCTGATATCTTCTACAACTTCATCAATTGAATTAACTGCCATAACAACCAACCTGTTTTTAATTTTTTATACTTGATGGCGTCGTAAGAAATCTTCACCTGCTTCGTTACTGCATTTTTGGTCCAATTACGACGTACCCTAGTACGCCGAAATAAAATAAAAAATACACGCCTCACATCTGAAGTTTTTTACTTAACCATCTATCAATTGACCTTTTTACGAGATTGTCATACTTGATGGACTCGCAAAACCTCATCATCTTGTACATGAGGTTTTCACCTGTCTCTCGTATTTAATAAAACCTGTTTTCATTCAAATAAAACCGTTCTCCGCAAGGAATGCCGGATTAATGCTGTTACCTGCAACAGATGTTTTTTCTCCAGATCCCCTGGGAAGAAGCATTTTTTCAATATACTTCCCGATAATATCAACCTCAATGTTAACCTTAGTTCCACGCACAAGCAAGCCAAGAGTAGTAACCTGGAGGGTGTGAGGTATTATGGAGACCTCAAAGGTATCCACTGTACAACTATTTACTGTCAGACTCACGCCATTGATGGTGATAGACCCTTTCTCAATAATGTAACGATTTAACGCCTTGGGAAAAGTAAAAGAGAACAGGGTAAAGTCCCCTTTTGGCTGACGGTCCTGAACCACGGCGACACAGTCTACATGACCAGAAACAATATGTCCCCCTAGGCGGTCTGTCAGTTGGAGAGCCCGCTCCATATTTATAGTCCCTCCCACATTGAGATTCCCCAAGGTAGTACGAGAAAGACTCTCCGGGGAGACATCAACCGTGAATTTTCGTCCCTGAATATTATAAGCGGTAAGACAAACTCCGTTTACAGCAATGGATTCCCCTTCAACAGGATGAGTGATATCAAAACCAGCCTCCAGCTCAAAAGCCAGACCACCACCCCCATTACGTTTTGCCAGCAGCTTTCCAGTACCCTCTATGATTCCAGTGAACATTGTCGTCTCAGGAGATAAGCAGAATCAAGTCTCTGCTTCCAGCTCTCTGGCCCTGGCCATAAATTTTTCAGCAATATTCTTATGTTTATAATTGCTGTGAATGGAGGCAATTGTTTTGTAGGTATCTGCAGCCTTCAGTCTTTCATCCATGGCCAGATAGATAGCAGCAATGGTCTCCATAACACTCACTGTTCCCTGGGGATTATTATCCTTGTTGTGGGTATCAAGCATTTCGAAACAGAGCTCCAGGGCTTTGTCATTTTCTCCCAGTCCCCTATGCACAACCACCAATTGCACAGAAAGGGCGAGCAGGCTCATCGGGTCTTCAAAACGATCACAGATGTCCCAGGCACGCTGGTAATGCTCCCTGGCTTTTTCAAACTCGCCTTTTTCCAAACAGACATTTCCGAGTTGATTAGAGGCATTGGCTATACCATCCTGGTGTTTCTTTTCTTCGTAACCACGAAGCGCGTTATGGAACGCCAGTGCAGCCTGGCTAAAATCTTTGTTCTTGAGGTACTCAATCCCATCCTCATACTCAGCCTGAATAGGATCAGAAGATCGTTTTTTTTCTTCTTTCTGACCAGCTTTTTTAATATCAGCCATGGATTGTATATTACTTATCATCTCACTATTCTCCTTTACCGCCACTGTGCGGAACCGTGGCCCCATTACAGTTTATATTCATTCTCTTTTCACAACCCTGAATCCGTGACGACACCGGAATCGTTTTTCGTAACATACTTAAATACATACATAGGTTCCACAACCAGGCATGTAACAAACTGCATTGCCATCGAACATTCACGCATTCAGGATAATATCAAGGCCACCTCAGGAAGCACTGATCTGTTTCAATGCGACCTGTACCAGTTCATATACCTTATAAGGAACAGCTTTCCCTTCTTCCCAAATAAACAACTCTTCCTGATCATTGCTTAATTCCATGAGCTGCATACTCGCCTCTTTAGCTCTGATTCGACCAAGAAGCTGCACCACATTACCACGCATAGCGGCCTTTGAATGTTCGAGGAAGTGAAATAGATTGAAAAAAGGTGTCTCCCGAATCAGGTCGGGCCGTTTTTCTGCAATTTTAGACAGGGCCCACACCACTTGAACCTGAGTGGATTCATCACCCATATAGTTCAGTAGATGTCTTGTAAATGCGCCAAAAATATCGGGCCGACCGGCAATGATCTCTCCAAGAGTTTCAATCATCCCCCATGGGGCAGCAGCTGAATCTGAACAGGCCTCAAAGAGGCGATGAATCAACTCGGAAACCTGACCTGGCATCCTGGTTGCGATGATCGAACAGGTCTGACCGATAATCCATGCTGTTTCCCAGCGCCGGGCTTCATCGACATCATAGAGCAGGCGCTGCAGCAGACGCAGGGTCTTTCTGTTATCATAACAGAGGGACACAAGGGTATCGATATCACCACTATTGCGTGCATCAAGGACAAGCTTCTTCGTAACTTTCACCTTTTTCCTGTCAGGATCAAGCTCTGGTCCAAGAGCTGGTCTTTCAGCGACTTTTTCCGGAGAAACAACCGGCTCGGTGGTCTCACGTGCCAGAGCTTCTTTTTTAGCTCTTACCCGCTTGGATACCTCGGCAATTTCCGTGTGAAGACGAACAAAATAAAGTACCCCTCGAACCGGACGGCCATCAATATTTCGCGTATTTACCACTTGATGAGTTGTTTCGTCGTAATCTTCTACCCGGCCGGTGAGATAATCATCCTCCGGCATCAGATCCCAGGCAAAATCCCAATTATCATCACAGGCAAAAACCAGTGTTTCAACCATTGCTGAACCGATATTATGCCCAGTGGGGTCACATGAATAGACCGCGCCACACCGACACCGTCCCACTTGAAACTCCTGCATCTTCCGTTCAATCGCATCAGATGCACGGCCCACTTTCTGGCCGCAGAACGGACACCAGGGCGCCGTGGTCAATTTTTGCTTTTTCATAAACTAAGCCAGCTTCTCTTCCAAACCTGCTATAAAATTAGGGTCAACAGAATAGCCCAGTTCCTGCGCTTTTGCCACGTGATTTTTAGCATTAACATAGTCGCCACTGAAGAAAAGCGCCACGGCGAGGTTATTCTGGGCAAGTGCTGAATCAGGCTCAAGTTCTGTCGCCTTACGAGCTGCTTTTAAGGCACGATCATCCTCTCCCTTCATGGTGAGCACAGAGGTGAGATTCATCCAGACTGTTGCAAGTTTTGGGTCATACTGGATGGCACGTTCGTAAGATTCGATGGATTTATCCAGCTCACTACGCTGCTGCCAGATAAGTCCGAGGTTAGCATGCGCCTGGGCTGAAGTGTCAGGTTGAACCTTGATGGCCATCTCATTAAGTTCCTGGGCCTTGTCAAGATTCCCCTGACCAAAATATATGGCACCCAGGTTGATCATTGGCTGATTGGCCTGCTCATCTATTTCAATACATCTTTCAAGGCACTGAATAGCCTCTTCGATTCTTCCGGCTTTCATGTACACAAGGCCAAGATGATGGAAGGCAACCACGTTGTCCGGTGTCTGCTTACACTTTTTCTCCATCTCCTCGATAACTTTTGGCAAATCTTCTGTCAAATTCTCTGTAGTGTTATTCTCTTCTGACATGACAATCCTCTAATTTTCAGTATATGGTAGATTAAGGCTTTTATTTTAAAGTGTTTTCTTCATCACCTGGGCAGACCAATACCGTCTCAGCCAACCAGTTGTCGTAAATCTGAAGCGTCTACACTATAGACACCATCTCTTGACATGCAAGAAGAATTATAGTGTCCACCCCACAACACACAACATTATTGGTTGAAACATTCACCACAAGAAAGAATCAGTTCTTTATGCTGCTCATGCAAAACAGCCTTTGCCTCGCTGACGTCTCTGGCAATCTGGGCAGAAAGTTCCTTAATACCCGAAAATTTCTTCTCAGATCGAAGAAACCTCAACAGATTCACCTTAATTGGCTTTCCGTATATATCCTCGTTGAAATCAAATATGTGGGTCTCAGCGACAAGGCGCTCCTCTCCGAAGGTTGGATTCACCCCTATGTTAAGTACCCCACCGTAACACTTCCCAGAACAGATTACCTGGCATACATAAACACCCATCTTCGGAATAAGATCTTCCCGATCCATATTCAAGTTTGCTGTGGGAAACCCTATCTCCTTCCCACCACGCTGCTTACCAAGCTGCACTTCCCCCCTGATCTGGTAATACCTGCCAAGCAATTTTCGTGCGTATGTCATCTTCCCATCAGCTACCAACTCACGAACTTTCGTTGAGCTCACCAGCAGTCCATCTTCATGATGAGCATCCACCACCGTTACTGAAAACCCTTTTTCGGCCCCCTGTTTTTTGAGGAAATCAATATTTCCGGTTCGCCCCTTACCAAAGGCATAATCATAGCCCACAACCAATTCTTTCACCCCAATGGTTTTCAGCAGGATATCATCAACAAAGGAATCTGCTGTAATAGCAGCCATTTTCATCGAGAAGGGAATGATCACCAAAACATCAATTCCGGCATGTTCTATCAACTCTGTTTTCTGTTCGCAGGTGGAAATAAGTTTTATTCCCTCTGGGCGCAAAACCTGGAGAGGGTGGGGATCGAAGGTGACTGCAACACTGGTTCCATCACACCTGTAACTACGACCAACCACTTCACTGAAGAGCAACTGATGGCCAAGGTGAACACCATCAAAGTTTCCGATGGTTACGCAGGCATTCGGCAAAGGTTCTTTTATCTGATCAAGAGATCTATATATTTTCATTTTACTCTATTTTGAGATGGACTCATAAAAAGGTTATTGATGAATGGCTAAGTATAAAAACTTCGAACACGAATAGCCTTAACTTTTTATTATTTCAGTGCACTAAGTCAGGTCGCAATTAAAGAAAAAATGCAGCAGTGAAGCGGATGAAGAATTTTCACGAAACCATCAATTCTCAAAGTTATTCTTTTTAATATTAGCACAAAGAATGTCTTGACAAAACCTCTCAGGACAAGCATATTTACTAGCGATGCCGAAGTGGCGGAATTGGTAGACGCGCTAGGTTCAGGGTCTAGTGGATGTATATTCGTGGGAGTTCGACTCTCCCCTTCGGCACCATTTAAATTTCAAGGCTTTATCCCAGTAATACTGGGGTAAAGCCTTTTTTTGTGTCTTCATACTTTTCATCTT
>JALSMA010000022.1 GCA_026988015.1 Desulfobulbaceae bacterium
AGATGTGTCAATAACTAATTTGACCCTGCCAGCTCTTTGTAGATGGACTCGCAATCTCATGCTTCCACCTCACTCAGCGACCGCGGCAAACTACCCAATCACTTCACTCCTGTCAACGTTTATTCGCAATTTATTTATGTCTGGAAAGGTGAATCTATTTGAAGCCCTGAATGCACGATGTTTTTTTCAGGAGAAGAAGATGTACTTTGTTGCGGTAGAGAGAATTATTATGGACAGGATTGCTTTTATGGCCTTGGGAGAGAAGTGTCGTTGTGCTTTTGCTCCGAGATAGATTCCGGCAATACCGCCAAGACCAAAGAGGATTCCAAGTGGATAATCAGGGGCGATGTCTTCTGTTGTGAAAATAGATGTTGCAGAGAGAAACTGAAATAGCAATACTCCGGCAAAAGAGGTGATGAATGTTCCCATAAGGCTGGCACCAGCGACTGTATGGATGGGGAGTTTGTAGATGGTTACAAAAAAAGGTGCGATGATGGCACCGCCCCCTATTCCGTAGATTCCTCCAATGAGGCCAACAATCAGACTGAGGCCTATTATGGAAAAGGTGTGTATTTGGTAATGGATGCCATTGAAGTGGTAATGAAGTGAATGAAGGCTGAGTCTGGTTTTGTTTATCCTGAAATCATTTGTGGAGTCCTGGGTTTCTTTGGTGTTTCCTTTTTTTATGATATCAATACAAAGTTTCGTTCCTATATACAGAAGGACCAATCCAACAAAAACTTTAAATGTTTCAGGGGAGGGGAGGTAGAGGATTCGAATAAAAACCCCGCCAATGACACCTGGAAGGGTTCCGATAACAACCAGCCAGGTTAATGGCCAGAGCATTCGGCCTTCTTTGACAAAACGGTAGATACCACCGGGAATTGCTATGATATTATAGAGGTGGTTGGTGCTGCTTACTGCAGGACTGGTAAAACCAAGGACGGAGACCTGGAAGGGGAGGAGGAGGAAAGCCCCTGATACTCCGGCCATGGATGTGAAGAAAGATATAACACATGCTACAAGTGGCGGGATAAAGGGAGAAATCTCAATATCGGCCACCGGAAAATACATACAGCTCCCCTTTTGGTATCAATCAACCCATTTTTGAAGGGTGGCGATGATTTTTTTCGCCTGGTCGGAGCTTGAGATATTAAATTTTGACTTTGGGAGGTACTCTCCATTGCGTTTCTGGTAGCGTCTAATGGTGTACATCTCCTTGGTAAACTCATTTTTAGCACGGCTCCAGTTTTGGTATCTGAAGATAATGGTCGCCCATGCCCCTTTGGTGAGGATTTCTTTGTCAAGTTCCTGAACCAGAACCTGTCCATCCTCTTCGTACTGTATGGTGATATCGTTCACATCACTGCTCATTATCTGCTCCAAGATGATATATTACTTTCTAAATGTATGGAATAATAGTGGTAATTTAAGCATGATGGCGTCGTAAAAACTCATCACCTGCTTCATTGCTGCATTTTTTGTTTAACCATCTATCAATTGATCTTTTTATGAGTCTATCAAACATATCCTGCATAAAAAAGAAAGGGGAAAGCGGCCCTGTCGCAGCATTCCCCTTTCTGCTACATTCTTAACTGGCAGTGAAAGTCAGTTCACCGCCACTCACGGCCACTAGGATTTTGCTCTCTTCGGGGAAAGTCCCTGCCAGGATCTCCATGGCCAGGGGATCCTCGAGGTGTCTCTGGATGGCCCTTTTGAGAGGTCTTGCTCCAAAGAGTGGGTTGTAACCACTTTCCACCAGCAGAGCTTTTGCCTTGTCGCTGATTTCAAGGGAGATCTTCTTGTCGAGCAGTCTGTTTTTCAATCGTTGCAGCTGGATGTCGATGATTCCAGACATGTCTTCCCGCGACAGGCTGCGGAAAATGATGGTTTCGTCTATCCTGTTTAAAAATTCAGGTTTAAATTGCTGGTGCAGGATCTCTTCGATCTGGTTGGAGATATCTCTTTGGCTTTCTTTGTTTTCGGCCATTTTAATGATCAGGTCACTGCCTAGATTAGAGGTCATGATCATAATGGTATTTCTGAAATCTACAGTCCTGCCTTTACCATCTGTCATACGCCCGTCATCTAGTACCTGGAGCAGGACATTGAAGACATCCGGATGTGCTTTTTCGATTTCATCGAGCAGGATGACGGCATACGGTCGCCTTCGCACCGCTTCGGTGAGATATCCGCCTTCGTCATATCCAACGTATCCTGGAGGAGCTCCAATGAGCCTTGCCACGGAGTGTTTCTCCATGAACTCTGACATGTCTATGCGGATCATGGCCTGTTCAGAGTCAAAAAGAAAGTCAGCGAGGCTCCTTGCAAGTTCAGTCTTACCCACGCCGGTGGGGCCAAGAAAGATAAAAGAGCCAAGCGGCCTGTCTGGATCCTGCAGTCCTGCCCTGGCACGTCTTACCGCATTGGATACGGACTGGATGGCCTCTTCCTGGCCTATGACCCTCTTTGAGAGTTCATCTTCAGCGTGAACCAGTTTGTCTTTTTCGCCTTCAAGAAGTCTGTCTACGGGAATTCCAGTCCATTTTGCCACAACTGCAGCCACATCCTCACTACCAACCTCTTCTTTGAGCATCTGGTTATTTTCCTGGATCTCGTGAAGCTTGGCATTGGCACTGTCCAGCTTTTTCTGGAGTTCGACAATTTTTCCATAGCGAATTTCTGCGGCACGACTCAGGTCGCCGGAACGCTCAGCTTTTTGCTCTTCTATTTTGGCCTCATCGATCTCTTCCTTTGCCTGGCGGATGGACTGGATTATATCACGCTCAATGGTCCATTGCCCTTTGAGGGATGTCAGTTCGTCGTTGAGCTCGCCAAGTTTTCTGTTGACCTCTTCAAGTCGTTCTTTAGAGGGCTTGTCTTTCTCCTTTTTCAAGGCCTCTTTTTCGATTTCCAGTTTTATCTTGATTCGTTCAAGGTTGTCGATTTCTGCAGGCATTGAATCGATTTCGATGCGTAGTTTTGAGGCTGCCTCATCGATAAGATCAATAGCCTTGTCCGGAAGAAAACGATCAGTGATATATCTGCTTGAGAGTGTTACTGCAGCAACAGTGGCAGAATCCTGGATCCGGACACCATGGTGCAGTTCGTACTTTTCCTTGATTCCGCGCAAGATGGCTATTGTGTCTTCCTCACTTGGCTCCTGAACCAGAACAGGCTGAAAACGTCGTTCAAGTGCTGCATCTTTTTCGATATATTTACGGTATTCGTCAAGGGTCGTGGCACCTATACAATGTAACTCTCCGCGGGCAAGCGCGGGTTTCAGCATGTTGGAGGCGTCCATGGAACCTTCGGCCGCACCTGCCCCAACTAGGGTATGGATTTCATCGATGAAGAGAATGATCTCTCCAGCTCGTTTTTCTACCTCTTTGAGTACCGCTTTGAGCCTGTCTTCAAACTCTCCTCTGTATTTTGCTCCTGCTATGAGAGCTCCCAGGTCAAGTGATACGACCTGTTTTCCATCAAGAGTTGCAGGGATATCACCGTTTACGATTCGCAGGGCAAGGCCTTCGGCAATGGCTGTTTTGCCAACGCCGGGCTCTCCGATGAGAATGGGGTTATTTTTGGTCCGCCGGGAGAGTACCTGGATAATCCTGCGGATCTCCTCGTCTCTGCCGATCACAGGATCAAGTTTTCCCTGTCTGGCAATATCGGTGAGGTTCCTGGCGTATTTTTCGAGTGCCTGGTACTTTTCTTCAGGGTATTGGTCTGTTACCCGCTGGTTTCCCCGAATGGTTGTGAGAGCGTTGAGGAACGATTTTTCATCAATACCAAATTTTTTGAGCATCTTGGCGCTGGGTGATTTTCCATCCTGGATAATTGCCAGAAACAGGTGTTCCTGGCTGATAAAATCATCCTGCATCTGGCTTGCTGTATTGAACGACTTGTCAATGATTTTGCGTAGGTCGTTTGATAGGTAGGCCTGTCCAGCGCCACTGCCACTGACCTGCGGGATTTTTGCTATAAGTTTTCCGGTTTCCATCAGAACGACCGATGGATCGATTCCCATTTTTTGAAGTACCGGGACAACTACACCTTCTGGCTGCTCCAGTATTGCTTTCACCAGATGTGAAATTCGTATCTCTTGGTTGTTGCTGTTCTGGGCGAACTGTTGAGCTGCCTGGATAGCCTCTTGGGATTTAATTGTAAGTTTATCGAATTGCATGATCTGGTCCCCCTTTCTTTTTTATGAAAAAACATAAAAAACAAAAAAATATTATAAAAACAGGTTACTAAACCTGGTGTCATTTTCTTTGTAGGGAAAATTAAGGACGAAAAAGGGGTGTGTCAAGTTTTTGGCAGGAAATTTGCAATAAGTGCTGTTATGCACTGTGAGGAAAGGTGGTGAATCCATGCCTGGATCCACCACCGGGAACAACTGGCAGGATCAGCCGCAGCCGCCGGACCCGCAGGAACCAGAGCTACATCCGCCACCACTACCGCTGATAGGGTTGGTGGAAGTGATTCCAAAACCTGAACGGGGGCCAGCGTCGATAAACTCGACTTTTATGGCACCGCAGGTGTTCATTAATCCTTCTTCAACCAGGAATGTAAGATCATCCTGGTCATATACCTTGTCGTTATCTTTTGGCTCGTCCAGAGCCAATCCCAATGAAGGGCCTGCTCAGCCTCCCTGCATCAAGGCAATACGAAGGGCAGAACTGATATTGTTCTGTTCCAAGTATTCCTTGAGCTTTTCAACCGCTTGGTCTGTTACTGTAAAATCAGACATGAAAACCTCCTGTAAAATAAAAAAATAGCAAAGGAAAAACCTTTGTTTCGTTTGCCAATTGAAAATATCGTTATCTGGCCGATATGTCAGTTTGTACTTTTCATCATCGGTGAAAATGATATTATACAATCATAATAACTCACTTAAAGATGTCAATCTTTGTGGTGTGAAAATCGTTATCAAAACTAACAACCTTGCGAGCGTTGCCGGCTGAGGTAACGATTATCCAATATAACGTGTTGAGTAACTGTGTTTTGTGAATACTGCAGTATTCCATGTTATTGAGAAAAAGTGAAGGAAAAAGGTCTCCAGCATGAAAAAAATAGTTATTTCCACTGGTGGTGGCGATGCTCCTGGTCTGAATGCGGTGATTTATGCTGTGGTTCATGCCTGCTACAGAAGGGGATGGGAGGTGTATGGTAGTCGTAGTGGATACAAGGGACTGCTTGATATGGATGAGTTGCAGCGCCTAGATCTTTCTGATGTAGCTGATATCTACTCAACCGGAGGGACAATTCTTGGTTCTACCAATAAGGGTGACCCCTTTGCAATGCCCGTTGAAAATATTGCAGGGGAGGTAACAGTTGTTGATGTTTCAGATAAGATCCTGCACAACTTTAAACGAATGGGTTTTGACTGTCATATTGCCATTGGTGGTGATGGCAGTCTCGAAATTGCCCGAAAGTTTTCCGAGAAAGGGATGCCGGTAATTGGAGTTCCTAAGACCATAGATAATGATCTTGAAGCCACTGATCGGACCTTTGGATTTGACACTGCTGTTGCCACAGCCACCGAAGCTTTGGATAAACTCCACTCCACCGCAAAGTCCCATGATCGGGTTATGGTGGTGGAGGTTATGGGGCGGGATTCCGGCTGGATTGCGCTCTATTCCGGCGTGTCAGGAGGGGCGGATGTTATTTTGATTCCTGAGCTGCCCTTTGATATGGAAAAGGTCTGTGAAAAAATCATGGACAATGCGCTCCATGAAAAGGATTACGCCATTGTGGTTGTTGCAGAGGGGGCCGTTGCAGCAGGAGGTGAGGTTATCAGTAAGGGGATGGCCGAAATTGGGCGAAGTGAGGTGCTGCTTGGTGGTATTGGTGAATGGGTTGCGTCTGAGATCAGGAAACGCACTGGAAAGGATACCAGGTCCCTGGTGCTTGGACATCTGCAGCGTGGTGGTTCACCGACAACGTTCGACCGGTTACTGGCAATGCGTTTTGGCGCAGCAGCTGTTCGACTCGTTGAAGAAGGTGTTTTCGGGCACATGGTCGCCTTGATCTCTCCGAATATGAGTTCTGTTCCACTTGAAGATGCGGTCAAATCACGAAAAAAAGTGGATCTTAAAAATGACAAAGTCTTTACTGCCCGTGAAATAGGTATCTGCCTGGGAGATTGATCTGTCAATGAAAGAAGAAAATTCGAATCTTTTTCTGCGGGTGTATGAGAGACTCCATGACCACTATGGTGATCAGTGCTGGTGGCCTGGAGATACCCCACTTGAGGTGTTGGTTGGAGCGGTGTTGACCCAGAACACAAACTGGAGGAATGTTGAAAAGGCCATTGGGAATCTTAAAAAAGATCAATGCCTCTCTTTTGCTGTCCTTCACGACATGGATCAGGAGATTCTTGCCGAGTATATCCGGCCTTCAGGATATTATAATGTGAAGGCCCGCCGACTCAAAAATTTACTACAGATGGTAAAAGATGAGTATGAAGGTGAGTTGTCTTTTATGTTTGCCGACAGCCTTGAGTCCAGTCGTGAAAATCTTCTGAAGGTAAAAGGGGTTGGGCCGGAAACAGCTGACTCGATTCTACTCTATGCTGCAGGAAAACCTGTTTTTGTTATAGATACCTATACTCATCGGGTCTTTTCCAGACATCAGCTTGTTGAAGAAAATACGGACTATTTCAGGTTACAGCAGGAATTTATGGACAATTTACCCAGTGATGTGAAACTGTTTAATGAGTTCCACGCGCTGATTGTTTCTGTGGCGAAGGAGTTTTGTAAAAAGAAAGAACCCCGCTGCAGCGAATGTCCGCTGCAGCGGGTGGAGGGGAAGTAGCCTGCAAGCAGACTTAGGGGAAGATTGTGTGAAATCTCTTATGCTTTTATACTCAAGAGACTTGCTGTCATTTCGTCGGTAGTTTTCAGGGTCTTTAAGTTTGCCTGGTAAAAAAGACTGTTTAACTGTGATTCCGGCAGCTCTTCTGCTGGTTCAACGTTTGAGCTTTCCACCATTTCGCTGCCTTCATTTGTCTCTTCAAGTCTCATGAAACCAGGGTTGTTTACCTGTTGCACGGTTGCCTTGACGCCCTGCGGGTCCTGACTAGACATGAGTACGCGGGTTTTCTTGTAGCCTTCAGTTGATGCATTGGCTACGTTATTGGCGTTGGAGTTGACTTTGGTGCCAAAGGTCTGAAGTCCTGAGAGCGCAGAGTTTACAGCGGATATCATTGTTTCACCCAGAAAGTATTGTAAGCACAAAATATTCGTGCGCATGTATAGCTTGGCTTCTGCGAAAAGAGTGCCAGAAAATAATATGTGTTATTTAATCTTACAAAAAACGAAAAATCAGTAAGATGTGCTCTGTGTGGGTGGCACGCAGATGCCAGTTGCAAATTACCAATGACAAAAGGTATGGCAATACTGAAATTTGGATTACGTTTTGGTGTTCTTGTCGGGGTGGGTTAGAAGTTGGCGGCATATGGCACGAATCAATTTTGTTTCTTTTGACCTGAGTTCCATTCTACCAAAAAACTGGCGGATATTCCGCATGTAGTAGGTGTGGTTTTTGTCTTGGAGAAACTCGATTTTGTGGAGGCTGTCTTCTACATAGTGGTACATCTTTTCGACTTCATGGGATGAAGCCAGCTTTGCTTTTGGGGCAGCATCTTTCTGTTCGAGAACCACGGTGTAGAAAATTTCATAACAGTGAATTGCCACTGCTTGGGCAAGATTCAGGGAGGAAAACCCGGCGGTGGGTATGACTGAGCGGTACTGGCAGTATTTGAGATCCTCGTTGGTCAGACCCCGATCTTCAGCACCAAATAAAAAGGCAATTTTATTGTTCGGCAGCAGTGGGAGGATGATCTTCATGATATCCCTCGGACTGTTTCCTGGCCCCCGGTGTCGTCCTTTTCGGGCAGTGGTTCCGATAACCCGGGAAAAAGGTTTCAGCGCGCTGCTGAGATCTTCATGGAACTCTATGGTATCTATGAGGTGCGCAGCATTATGAGTCGCAAGTTTTACCATACGCTGATGGTCGGGATACTCCTTTGCTACCACAACAATCCAGGTAATACCCATGTTCCATGCCGCTCGTACTGCTGATCCGATATTTTCAGGATATTTCGGATTTAAGAGGACGATGGCTGTGTTGTTGAGAAGACCGTTGTTTTGTGGCATTGTTCAGTTGAACTCGGGAGAAAAGAAAATGGCCATGAAGCAGATACTTCTGTCTCATGGCCACGAATTTCAATTACTGCTGGTGGGTTTGGGATTATAAAACCTTGTGTCTATTTACCTATGGTATCCTCAAGGGAGACCCTGCTCAGTTTTTCATACTCTTCGACCTGTTTGTCAGGGTTGGTAGGCATTAAGCGTTTCAGCAGTGGAACTACGCCTCTTTCTGATTTTTCAAAGAGATTTTCAGCCTCTTTCAGGGTGATCTGCCAGGCAGGTGCAAAACCGGGTGCCTTTTCAAACATCATGTCGAGTGCTGTCTGATATACATAAAACTGGCGAATTTCCTTGCGTCCAGGTTTCTGGTTTAGAGACTGGACTGTGATGCGAAGATTGTCCCGTTCCTGTTTCAAAATTTCAAGTTCCTGCTTTCGCCTCTCATTCTCTTTAGAATCAATTTCAAGTTTTGTGTGCAGATGGGTACGTAATCTTGAAACCTCTTTGGTGAGTTCCCGACGTCGCATAAACCCACGTACCAGAATGACAATGCAGAAGAAAATACCAATGGCCAGGCCTTTGGCAAAGGGGTTTGCGATGATTGTGGTGAGCCAGTTTGCTTCTTCCATAGTTGAGGTCCTCCAGAAAGGCAGTTTGAAAGATAGAGCACATATTTATCAGTTTAATTACAGTCATTCATCAACTTTTTATGCGAAATACGCATTCAAGTCAAGTGCCAATAATAAAGCTTCCCCTTATGTTATTTCATTGTTGTCTGCACCCGGTCCGAAATAGACTCGATTACGACGTAGGTCAACGTCGAGCAGAATAACATTTATGAGATTCCCAATTTGAAAAGATCTGCCGCTGTGTTTTCCTGAGAGACGGTGATGTTTTGCGTCAAATACATAATAGTCGTCTTTCAGAGAAGTAAGAGAAATTCCACCACTGACAAAAAGGTCTGTGAGCTCAACGAATATTGCCGACCCGGTAACTCCTGATATGACAGCCTCAAACGTTTCACCAACTTTGTTCTGCATGAAACGGACTTTAAGTCTGTCGTTCATTTCGCGCTCGGCAGTTATTGCAATGCGTTCTCTGGCCGAAAGGAAAACTCCCATATCTTTAACAGAGGTCTGACCGTTTTTTTGTCTGATTTTCACCTTTGTCCTGCGCTGCAGAAAATCCTGCAGTGTTCTGTGTACAGTGAGGTCAGGATAGCGGCGGATGGGAGATGTGAAGTGGGTATAGTCGGTTGCTGCCAGACCAAAATGGCCAACGTTTTTTTTATCATACCTTGCCTGCTGCATGGTGCGTAACAGGAGGTTGTTGATAACATACTCCTTGGGACTTCCTGCAACCAGAGTAATCACCTGGCCAAACCAGTCGGGATCCTGGCGCAGTGGCGGCAGGTCAAGGCCAAGGGAACGGCCAAATTCCACAAACTCAGTAATTTTCTCAGGAGATGGGCACTCGTGGATCCGATAGAGACCGTCTAGGTGGTTTTCGGTAAAAGTCTCAGCCACTGCTTCATTGGCCGCAAGCATAAACTCTTCTATCATCTTGTGGGCAAAGTTTCTTTCGGAGCGTCTGATGGAAGCAATTTTTCCCTCATCATCCAAGGTTATGAATGGCTCAGGGATAGTGAACCCTATAGAGCCCCGTGCCTCCCGCAGCTTCATGAGTTCTGTGGCAAGCTCCCCTGCCCATTTCAGGGGTGTCAGAAATTCTTTGTGTTCACGTCTGACGTCGGAATCTTTGTCAATCAGGATCTGGCGAACAGTGGTGTAGGTGAATCGTTGCTTGGAGTTGATGATGGATTTGGAAAATTTCTTTTTCAGCAAGTGACCCTGGCGATTAAAATCCAGGATGGCTGTGAAGGCATAGCGGTCTTCTCTAGGCAGTAGACTGCAGAGGCCGTTTGATAATTTTTCGGGAAGCATGGGGATGACCCTACCCGGAAAATAGATTGAGGTGCCACGCTGATATGCCTCCTTGTCAAGGGGGGTGCCGGGCTGCACATAATGAGAGACATCTGCAATGGAGACATGGAGCTGATACCCGTTTCGGGTCTTAGTCACAGCAATGGCATCATCGAAATCTTTTGCTGTTTCACCATCGATGGTGACATGCTGGATATCACGGAGGTCAAGTCTGTTTTTCGATGGGGCTATTTCATCAGAAATGGCCTCAACAAACTCCTGGGTTTCCGGGCTGAACTTATGGGGAAGATTGTGCTTTTCTATGACAAGCCGCATCTGTACGTCAACCAGATCCGGATTCCCGAGAATTTCCACCAGCGTTCCCTCTTCGTGATGGCCATCACGCTCTCCACTGAGTTTTACAATGACGGCGTCTCCTTCATGGAGATTTTTTGAAGGGGGATCTTTGAGGAGGATGGAGAATGGATACCTGGGGTCTTCAGGGAGAACAACGGCTTTTCTGTCATGGAAAGAGACAAAGCCGGCCATCTGCACTCGTCCCCGTCCAATGATGGATAGTATTTCTGCCTCGGGACGGCCATCTTTTTTGACTTTGAATACTCTGATCAGCACCTTGTCCCCGTGATGAGCATCTCCCATGTTACCAGGGGAAACAAAGGCATCCCTTGTGTATTGTACAGGATTGAGCCGGGAAGTGAGGCCACTGACGAAACCGAATCCCTTACTGTTTTGGTCAAGGATGCCTTCGCATAAGCCATTCCTGGGGCCTGGGCCATAACTGTTCTTATCGAGCTGTTCCAGGATTTTTTCATTTGTGAGCCGGGTTAACAGTTTATGCAGCGGCTTCCTGCTGGGCAGGGGGAGCTCCAGTGTTTTGGATAACTCCTTTGTAGTTAACGGGGGGCTGGTTTTGTAAAGAAGCGTCAAGACCTGTCGGTACAGGGTGTCTTGATGGGTAAACTGCTTTTGGGGCTGATGTTTATGGGCTGAACGTTTGTTCTTTTTTTTATATTTAGAGTGTCTTTTTTTTTGCATTATTTTTTTTGTTTTTCCAAGAAGCTTTTAATTTGGTAGAGTTAAATCATGAACGGCAGGATTCCTGTTTTGTTTTTTTCTTAGTAATCCGTCGATCTCTTTGTTGAGTAGCATAGTCACGATTGTTTTAAAAGCAATTTTATTTCCGGATTTCCTACGGGATATCTATAAAAGAACGATATTTTCTGGTTTTTTATGCAGTATATTCCTTTTGATTTAGAGCTGTATCGCAGCCAGATGAGGCAGTTGCTGGGGGCGGCACCCAAAGCTCACGTGTTCTGGGATGCTCTGGATTTCGCCACAGATGCCCATGATGACCAATGGCGCAGGTCAGGAGAAGCATACATTATGCATCCCTGCTCTGTTGCAAAAATTCTTGCAGAGGAGATGGATGTTGTTGACCCGGAAATCCTGTCAGCCGCACTGCTTCATGATACTGTGGAGGATGTGGAGTATGTTACCACTGCGCTTGTGGGGGAAAAATTTGGTTCCTATGTTGCGGCCATAGTAGAGGGTTGTACCAAGGTTACTCAGGATTCCAGTGATAAACAGGCCCTGTCAAAAAAGGTCCACCGTAAAATATTTTCAGGAGCAGCTCTGCGGCCTGAGGTGATGTTGGTAAAGCTTGCAGACCGGCTCCATAACCTGCGAACCCTTGGCGCCATGCCTAAGCATAAACGTCAAAAGATATCCGATGAAACCCTTGATATCTACGCACCTCTTGCGACTGTTTTTGGCTTGTTCAGTCTGAAACGGGAAATGTATAATCTGGCCCTCTCCTATAAATTTCCAAAACAGGGGGCAAAGCTTCTCAGTCAAATACGACAATTAAAAAAGTCACCCCAGGCCGTTGAAATAGTAGATCGGCTTGAAAGAAAAACCAGAGAGGTATGGCTTACTTCCAACGTGAGAATACGTACAAAAGGGCTTTGGGCCTATTATGATCCCTCAAATAGGATTTTGCGGAAAGAGATAGACAATCCACTTGAAATATTGATAATCGCCGATAGTACCCAATCCTGCTACTCAGTGCTCGGCATCTTAAACCAAACCTTTCCTCCTATTCCACGGACCATCAGGGATTTTATCGCAAACCCAAAACCAACAGGATACCAGGGGCTGCACGCCAGGGCAAATATAAAAGGCCATAAGTATCTCTTTAAAATACGAACAGAGAATATGGCTCGCCGGGCCCAGCGCGGGTTATTTAAGGACTGGAGCTCCAAAAGCAGCACCCAGAGACGTTTTATCAGAGAGATCCAGGAACTCTTTGATGTGATCGGATCCGGTGAAGTAGGTTCTTATAGAGACGTTATTGCAGCCAGCGGCAAAAAAGAAATTTACACCTATACCCCCGGTGGAGACTTGTTCTGTCTTCCGGCACAATCCACTGTGCTGGATTTTGCATTCAGGGTACATACCGACATAGGTAACAGCTGTACCGGGGCAATGATTGGGAGTAAAAAGGTTCCCAGTGAGCATGAGCTCCGTGATGGTGATGTTATTCGGGTGCTTCGTGCAGAGCATCCTCTGCAGTTTCAGCAATCCATGCTGGAACGCTGCCGGACACCCAGGGCTCGAGCAGAGCTCTCAAGGACTTTCCGAGTGCGGAGGCAGCAACTTTCCAAAGTGGTTGGGTTGTCCATTGTGACCCAGGAGATGCTTCGTTATGGGCTGCCATTTGAGTTATTGGAAAATAAAGAACTGCCGAGGCTTCTAAGTCACTTTTCTCTAACTGATCTCGATGAGCTGTATGTCCATGTTGGAGAGGGGCGCCTTCGTCTCTCCACTTTGATTTATCAGATCAAGGAGAAGCTGTACCAAGGGCAGTCACCGCTGGTTAAACCAACCGGCCAGCTTAATAAGGTGGAACTCACCACTCTGGATCCTGTTACCATTAAAATTTCAGCTTGTTGTAAACCGAATCCAACCGATAAAGGTCTGTATGCTTTTTTAAGTGAGAGGGGACTGTCCATTCATCAAAAAGAGTGTCCCCAGCTGAAGAAAACAAAGTTTCAACGGGAAGATATTGTCGATTTACGCTGGAAACTGCGGCAGAGCAGGGTTGATAAGCCACAGTCGCTGGTGATTATGGCCGCCACCCAGCACAGGATTATGATGTTACTCGGTGTTGCCCCTGAAGAGATGCGACTGCTTGAGGTGAACCTGCTTTCCAAGACCCCAACTGCAAACCCAGCATGGGAAATATGGTTCCAGGTTCCCACCCTCTATGTGCTGAGGAAGGTTTTACGACATTTTGACAAATCAGCACTGGTGTACGCTTTTGACTTTGAGTACTGAAAAATAAAAATGCTTACCGATCCCTGTTCTATCCGGAATCAGGGAATAAAAGATATTATTCCTCCACGTCCTTCCGGTAACTCTTCAGGACATCAGTCAGCATATCCGGGAGATCGTTTTTCTGCCTTGAACTTCTCTGGAGCTGTTTGATTGTTTTTTCCAAGGTGAGTACTTCGCCTAGAAAAACATTTCGCAGGATGAGCGAGACCAGTCTGGTGATGGTTGTCAGATTAGAAATACGGGATTGAAGGTGGTCATCTCTGTCAAAAGCTGTGGATGCAAATATCTCCACAGGATTACCATCCAGTTCACTGACGGAGACATACCAGGTATTCAATTCCCGGTCTCGGGTGCGGTAACGGACCGCGTCGAGTACTTCAGGGAGTTCCTGGAGCATTGAAAGCCGGCATTCGGAGTCAGCATTTTCATTATGTCGCAGATCCGATTTAATAAGACTGCAGATGCGTTTGATAGTCTCCGGCTTTTTCTTAATGGTTGCCGCGAGTTCCATGCATTCCTGACAGAATTCATTGCCATGGGTTTCTGTGAGATCTGCATTTTTTCCACAGCCGTCACATCGTTCTGTGTATTTTGTTGGTGTCATCTTGCTGTTGTGGTTAAGGGATGGGGATGGGAAGCGATATATGTTGTTGCAGGAGCAGGCGGAACGCTGCTCCGTCAATTTCTCTGGCTCCAAATGCCATAAGATGGGCCGTCGTCATCTGGCAGTCAATTACTGCAATGTCCTGTTGTTTGAGATGAGCAACCAGTGCAACCAGCGCAGCCTTGGAACCGTTACTGATTCTGGTAAACATGGACTCGCCAAAAAAGACCTGGCCGAGCATTATACCGTATAGTCCACCTGCAAGTTTTCCTTCCAGCCAGCATTCAACGGAGTGGGCAAAACCTGCAAGGTGCATTTTATTGTAAGCCTTGTTCATCTCTTTACTGATCCAGGTTCCTTCTCCAGTTTCAGTCCTGATTTCAGCACAGGATTTGATTACCCGACTGAACTCCTGGTTAAAGGTGATTTTAAAAGGAGTGTTTCTGAGAGTTCTCGCCAACCGCTTGGACACTTTGAATTCCTCGGGGAATAAAACCATTCTGGGATCTGTAAACCACCAGAGTGGTGGCTCTCCCTCTGAGTACCAGGGAAAAATTCCTTTGGAATAGGCGGTTACCAGCCGTTCCACTGAAAGGTCTCCCCCAACTGCAAGAAGGCCGTTGTCATTGGCAAGTCTCGGATCCGGAAAAACTGTTGCATCTGTGAGCTGGAATATTGCCATGCGCAAGTTTACCGAGAAGCGTGGTTGTTGTCAATTGGCAACCGCACCGTAAAGGCTGAAAAAACATGCAAACCACTGGATTGCAGTTTGGAATAGCGTTTGCTGTCCTGAAGATCTAAATCAGTGGAAGGTGGAGAATATGGTTAACCAGAATCTGTGACGATTTGCAGATTGATTCTTTTGTAAGTTGTTGGATATATTGTGCGAGGTGCACAATCAGGGATGTTTGAGGAAATCGAACGATCACAGATGCAGGGTTAGTATATTGCTGTTGTTTTGTTACTGATAAAATCTTCCAGATGTTCCTGTTGTGATTTGGAGAGTTGAGTGAACTGTATGGATCGCTGTCTGGTGGATGTCCGTAGAAAAGTAGAGCCGTGGGAAACCAGTTTGTCGGTGATGATTCTGGTGGGGATTTTGTCGATGAGGACGTTGTCGGATCCGAGGAAAACCCCAAGGACATCGGAAACAGGCTTAGTGGAGCTCTCTCCCATATACTGAAAGGACAACCCACCCATGCTGATATTAATAACAGGACCGAGGGCATGCTGATTCACTGCCATGGTACCTACTTTGGGACGGAATCGTGCAAATTGGCGACGTTCTTTTCCGAGATGCATTGTTATGTGATTTTAGATAAATAGATATTGTAGATTAGTATGGAGAGTAGAATTTACCCGCCTCTATTTTATGTAAACTACATTTCTAAAAAGGAATGGTCAATAGGTAAAAATACCTAATTTTGATGATATGCCGTTTTAACGACGATTAATGACCATGTCGATGCAGCTGTTGTTTGGCTTCTTGTTGTTGAAAAGTTCCTGTTGCTGCCGAGGAAAAGTAATGGTGAACTGAGCCCCTTTACCAGGGAATCCTGTTGCAGTGATGGTTCCTCGATGTCGTTCAATAATTTTTTTACAGATTGAAAGGCCGATTCCAGTTCCCCTGAATTCTTTTCGGGTGTGAAGCCGCTGGAAAATATCAAAGATGATATCCTTGTGTTCCTCCTTAAAACCTATGCCGTTGTCCTCTATGCAGAGGCGAACAAATCTCTGGTTGTCATAGTTGTCAGGAAACATGATGCGTTTAATGTTGACTTTCGGTCTACGAGACTTGTCTGTATACTTCAGGCTGTTTCCTATGAGGTTTTGAAAGAGCTGACGAATTTGCAAGGGATCCCCTTCTATGACTGGTAAATCAGGATCGACATGAATTTGGGCCTGATTTTTTTCTATCCTGATGGCAAGATCGTCGAGGACTGAGTGGATAACCTCCTGCAAGTTGACTTTCTCAAAAGGAATAGCCTTGCTGCTGACCCTGGAGTAGAGCAGTAATCCGTCAATGAGATTCTGCATGCGCTTGGTTGAACTTTCAATTCGTTCGAGGTAGGTGATTGCCTTTTGTGGAAGCGATGTGGCACATTTTATGCGAATTCTGTCACTGAATGCTTTGATGAGAATTAATGGTTCCTGGAGATCATGTGATATCACATGGGCAAAATCTTCAAGTTCCAGATTTCTTGCCCGAAGGTGTTCTGCAGTTTCCGAGAGTGATTGTTCTATCTCTTTCCAGTTACTTATATCCCTGGTAACTTCTATAATACCTGTAAGCTTTCCCCCCGGATCTCTGAAAGGAGTTGCAGTGACGATGCAGGGGATGGCTGTGCCGTCGGCACGGGTTTTTCGTGCTTCAACCTCTATTCGCTCTGTACCATTTATTATCTGGGTCAGGGGGCATTTCTCGGTATGACAGAGTTTGCCCGTAAAAACCTCATAGCATTTGTGTCCCTGAATCTCCTCAACACTCCTTTGGGTGAGCTGACAATATGCCTTGTTGGTTCTGATTACATTAAAAGCACGATCAATGACTTGCATTCCATCCGGGGCACTGTTGAATATTTGGATAAATTCATCGTTGATGGCTACCAGGGAGGATTCTATCCTAAGTTGTTCCTGTATTTTACTGTCAAGCATCGCATTGGTGGTGCGAAGTTCGGTGGTGCGGTTATCTACAATGTTTTCAAGGTTTTCCTGGGTACTGATCAATTCCTTTTCAGTCTGCTTGTGCTTTTCAATCTCCTTGGCCAGTTGTCTGTTTGCTGCAATGAGACTTCGCCTGCTGATGGCGAGGCGGTCACCAAAGAAGAGAACTGCGGCAATACCGGTTGCTGCGATGAGTAGATGACTTAATAGTAACGGCCAGCGCGGTGTGCGACAGGGAATTGGCATGCTGATTGAGATGGCACCTCGAATGTTTCCGTCCGGCTGATCTTCTGGAAGATGACAGGAACTGCAGGATTCGGAGAAATAGAGGGGGGCCATGTAACGGAAGACGTTCTGGCCTTTCTCTGTGACAAAGGAACTCTGTTCCCTGCTGCCCCGTGCAAAAGATTCGAGCCATTCTACTTCCCAGGAATAAGGGGCGTTTTCTGGTCGAAGTGGTGTAAGGCTGGTGAGGTGGAAGCTGACCTTACCGTTCTTTTTACTGATATCAGCGAGCTGTCTTGTCATGTAAGAGGGGCTTAACAGGGTCAGCGATCGTCCGTCAGCGTCACGTATGGTTTGGCTTTCTTTTGGGAGGTAGGGGTTTGGTGGGCTGTTCTCCGTGGTGTACACGTATACACCGTTATGCATGAGGTTCCACTGTCTTGAGGCAATAATCTGTTCAAAGAGCGCCCTGGCTGTAATGCTGGCAATGTCTTCCTGTTCACGGATGTCATCCAGTGTGTTCCACGTAAGTGACGTGGCCACAGCAAGAAGCCAGATGGCAATAGCAATCAGGCGATAGTTAGACAATGGTTTACGCATACTGTCTGATAGGCGGGTGGGCCTGCCTGCAAAAAAAAGTTATGGTTGTGGACAACAGTTACAATAAGCAAGTAATATTCTTCAGTTCCTGTAGAAATACCTTGTCATTTTCAGAGTAGTCTACGGGGAGTTCTATCAGATGGACACCAGGGGTGTTAAGGCAGGTGGCCAGTACCTGGGTAAATTGGCCGTTTTTTGAGATTCTGTGACCTTTGGCCCCGTAACTCTCAGCATATTGTATAAAATCAGGGTTCCCAAAATCAAGGCCAAAATCAGGAAAATCCATTCCTCTCTGTTTCCACTTGATCATTCCATAGCCATCATCACGCAGGATAATGATTACAATGTTCTGGTCAAGGCGAACCGCGGTTTCGAGTTCCTGGGAGTTCATCATAAATCCTCCATCGCCGCAGACTGCAATTACCTGTTTGTCAGGGTGAACCAGCTTGGCACTGATGGCAGCCGGGAAACCTGCTCCCATGGTGGCCAGTGCGTTATCAAGGAGCAGGGAGTGGGAGTGGGTTGCCTTGAAGTTACGGGCGAACCAGATTTTGTACATTCCGTTGTCCAGTGAAACAATTGAATCATGGGCCACTGTTTTTCGAATGTCATCCACAATACGCTGCGGGGTATTGGGGAACTTGTCGTGTCCCTGATCCTGAAAAACATGAGCATTGATCTCCTTGCGGATTCGTTTGAAGAAATCATTTTCCTCAAGAACCGTGTCTGCTAGTGCCTCCTGCAGTGCTTTAAGGGTGTGGCCAATATCTCCTAATACCTCATGCTGGGGAAAGTACACCTCGTCAATGTCAGCTGGTGCAAAGTTGACATGGATCACTTTCATCTCACCATGATTCATGAAGAACGGTGGTTTTTCGACGACATCATAACCAACGTTAATAATGATATCAGCATGGTCTATGGCACAGTGAAGGTAGTCATGATCTGAGAGGGCAGCCGTTCCCAGGCATCGGGGAGAATGTTCATCAACCACTCCTTTTCCCATCTGGGTGGTGAAAAAATATAATCCGGTGGCTTCTATGAGTTCACGGGCCACGGGGCATATCTGTTGTCTGTTGGCGGCTGCCCCAAAGAGGATAAGGGGGTATTGTGCTTTTTTGATCAATTCGGCCGCCTGTTGAATGGCCTCCGGGTTTGCGACCGGGTAGTGAACTGCATGTACTTCGATGGGGTGGCTGTTGATCTCTTCGGCTGCAATATCTTCGGGTAGTTCAATATGGACCGGTCCTGATTTTCCATTTACTGCTATGCGGAAAATATCACGAACCAGGGTTGGGATGGTTCCTGCGTTAACGATCTGTTTTGTGAATTTGGTGAGAGGTTCCATCATGCTCACCACATCAAGGATCTGAAATCGACCCTGTTTGCTTTTTTTGATGGGTTTCTGGCCGGTAATAAAGACCACCGGCATCCCTCCGAGAAGGCCATAGGATACTGCGGTGACAAAATTTGTAGCACCTGGCCCGAGGGTTGCGAGGCAGACTCCGGGTTTGCCGGTGAGCCGCCCGTAGGTGGCGGCCATAAAACCTGCCGCCTGCTCATGCCGGGTAAGAATCAGTCGAACCGAAGAGCCACGAAGGGCCTCAAGGAAGGCAAGGTTCTCTTCCCCGGGGATGCCAAAGATTGTTGTTACTCCTTCGTTTTCCAGACATTGAATTAGAAGTTCTGCTCCGTTCATGGTTGCCTCGATGATTATATTGTGGCGTTACTGTTTAACTACTTTCATTTGAACCTGAATCTGCGGCGGGTCATTGTGTCTTGTAACTAACTGAAAATATAGTGTAAAAAAAACGAAATCAGTGGTATTTTGAGCAACCACGCTTATAACCATCTAATGGTCATGGTTTCAGGTTATTATCATTATGATACCCATCAAAACCAGAAAGGCAAATATGATCTGTAAATAACGTTCACGCGGAATCATACCATAACTGATGTTTCCAAGTACAGTGCCAAGCAGTACAAACGGTGCAGAGATCATGAACTGAGTAAACACGTCGATGGTGGTCAGGCCGTTCACTGCGTGAACAATGGCGATAAGATAGGAGTTGAAAAGGAAAAATCCGCTCAGGGTTGCCTTGATGGTATCTTTTTTCCAGTCACTGAGAGTTGCATAGATAATTGTTGGCGGTCCTCCTGCACTAAATGCTGCCCCGATGGCCCCGGACATGAATCCTGCAACGTAGGACCATATTTTGTGTAATTTGCGTGGTGCCGGTCTGCTGTATAGGCTGTAGAGTGAGTATGCGACGAGCAGTATGCCGAGGTTGATTCGTATCAGAGATGAACTGACCTGTTTGAGCAGTGTGGAACCTGCAATAATACCAGGGATAGCTGCAATGCACAGTGGCAATATTTTCCCGATGTTAAGGTGGGATCGCATTTTCAGCGAAAGGTATGTGGTAATAACAATGCTGTTGAGGATACAGAGCGGTACTGCGCTTTTGATATCAATGATGAGGCTGAGCAATGGGATGGCCACCAGGGCAGAGCCAAAACCGGTCATCCCCTGGACAAATCCAGCAATAAGAAATATGGCGCTGATGAGTAAAGGAGTAAGCATTTATCTAAATTCCTTGAACGGCGGCGTTGTTCTGTATACATTTCTGTTACTGAGCCTTGGACCCGTGAAAGATTCAGGATTGTGAGCAATTGGATGATATATCAGGGTATTCAAAAGGACAAGGCTGGTGTTTCAGCGGCCGTTCTGCAGAGGGCTGAATTGTTTGCATCTGATTGTTGTTGTCTTTATGCTGATTGATCAATATATTAAACATGATGGCGTTGTAAAAACTTTTTACCTGCTTCGTTGCTGCATTTTATGTTCAATTACAACGTACCCTGATACGCCGAAATCAAACAAAAAATATGCGCCTCGCATCTGAAGCTTTTTACTTATCTATCAAGTGACCTTTTTACGAGACTGTCAAACATCATGCCTCGAAAAAAAAAATCGTGGAGTTAGAGTCTGATGGGGAAAGTCGTTTCGTATAACAAAACATCAGGCCTTTTTTATGGAAAGACGGCGTATTAATAGACTGTGTTAGCCAGTACCTGTCTATAAAATAACCTTTTCCCTGTGCCTCGATTTAGAGAATAAATCTCAGTACAGGACAGATACTAACTATTTTGGAATGAAGTTTTTTTTACAGCAGAATAATTGCTATGGGGTGCGAAAACGAATCATATGGATGTTGAGCAGAAACGATCGGATGCGGCTCCTTTTCAGGAAGAGTGTAATACTGCACAATTTTTCGTTGGTGGTGGACGTGGGGCCATTCTCAATGATATAAAAACTGCTCTTCAGGAAAAGGTTGATCTTGTGACTCTTATTGGTGAAGAGGGCAGTGGCAAAACCATGCTCTGTAGGATGTTGCAGGAACAGTGGGGGGCGGGTAACAGGGTTCTCTTTTTGCCACAGATAGTTGAATCTTTTGAGGATGTCGTTCGGGTCGCAGCTCAAGAGTGTAATCTTCAATATCCTGTAGATATAAACAGGGCTGATGCAAGAAAAATTTTTCTCAACCTTATTGCAACGCTCAGGGCAAAGGGGGAGTCTCTGCTTCTGATATGCGATGAGGCTGAAAAGATGTACCTGGCAACCCTTGAAAGGATTCGCAAAATTCTCGATGATGTGAATGCTGAAGGAGGTGGGCTGCAGCTACTTTTTTCTGGACGCAAGAGTCTCAGCGGCAACATTGAACAGCTTGCACTTTGTGATTTTAACAGGATTACTGAAAAACAGTTTTTCCTTTCTGCGCTTGATGACAACGAAACCTGGAGTTATCTTAATTTTTGCGTGCAGGGGCTTCGGGGAGCGGAAAATCAGGAGGTTTTTACCAAAGAGGCTGCTGCCAAGATTGCCTCCATGGGAAGAGGAAACCTGCGTCTGATCAATGTGTATGCAGATGAATCGCTGCGCTCATCCAATGCGGATACCTCATTTCTTGTTCTTCTTGATCATGTTAAGGATGATACTCCTGATTCTGAGTTCATAGCTCCTGTTGCCGATATCTGGTCACGGCTGCCTTTCCCCCCCAAATATCTTTTTGGCGGTGCTGCTGCTCTTATTGCTGTCATGCTGGTTTTCCTCCTGAAAGGGGAGGAAGAATCCGTTCCCCTTGAAATTGCTGTAACTGACACGGGAAATCCCGTTATCACAACAATGCCGGTGTTTCCAGAGAGAGATTTTCCAGATGACACGGTAGAGACAGTACAAGTCCCGGAGGAAGAGCTTCAGGGGGAGCCTGATGAGCTGATCGCACCCCGGGAGGTCTCAGAGGTTGGGGGACGGGATATTGTTGAAGGTCCATTTGCAGCTGATGAGGATGACGCTCTTCAGGATGTGGATCAGGTGGAGAGCAAACCCGTTGCGACTGAAATATCACGAAACTCTGTGCAGCGCACTCCGGTTGATATTTCCCCGGTGGAAATAGTGGAAAAATCCACTCCCGATGCGGATGTTTCTGTGTCTCAATCACATAAAAAAATAACAGCGGATAAAAGTAAACGTCTTGTTGCTACGCGCCTTGTGAGCGATCAGAAAAAAAAGTTGCCCGGCCGGATACCTGTTTCTACTACTTTTATGGAGAAGGTTTCCCCTGAAGTACCCCAGGATCCGATTCTTGGACAGTTCTTTGTCGCGGGGCAGAGGTGGCTTGCAGGTGAATTCGACAGCAGTTTCAGTATTCAGCTCATGGCTCTGAAGTCCAAGAAAGCTGAAGAGAACTTGAAAAGGATTCTGGCTCAGCCGGATTATCAGTCTGTAGCTGATAAGCTGGTGATGTTAAGGAAACCTTCCGATCCTCCTGTTTTTATGGTATTCTATGGGGTGTATCCCAGTATGGCCGCTGCACGAAATGCCCGCAACAATATGCCCATTTTTCTTCGTGATCGTCATCCTTATCCGGTGTCGGTGCGGGGTGCTGTTGAGAAGTCTCGCGTTGAATAAGGATAATAGCAGTACGCTCAGGAAAATACGCAGGTACCTATTTCTGCCAGTGTGCTGCGTTGAAGGACTGAGGGAAGAAAAAAGGAGCCAACCTTTATACCGACTAGTTGCGAAATCCTGGAAGTGAGCTGAAACAAAACAAAGGGATTAAGGCAAGTTGCCCTAATCCCTTTGTTCTATTTGGTGGAGCTGAGGGGGATCGAACCCCTGACCTCATGACTGCCAGTCATGCGCTCTCCCAGCTGAGCTACAGCCCCAATATTTACTACATTCAAATCTTAGAAGTGCTTCTTTACCAACCTTTTCAGCTGGTGTCAACTTTTTTCAGGTGCTTTCTTGGTACGACAGGGCCCATATTTCTTGAAAATGAGAGAGAGGTTTGGTAGAATTGAAATTTTGATGTGTCAATAGTGCCGAGGGGGTGATGTCACCACTGTTCAAGCGATAGTTTGATCATCTTCCGAAGACCGATTCTGGTTCGTTATTTGCATAAATATTAACTGGATAGCACATTGGGTGCTTCAATATAAAAGGAAAAATTCATGTTCTCACCATTTAATTTTCTGTTTGGCTGGTTATCCAACGACTTGGCGATTGATCTTGGAACCGCAAACACTGTACTCTATGTCAAGGGTAAGGGGATCGTTCTCCGGGAACCTTCTGTAGTTGCGGTGCGTCAGGATGCAAGAGGCTATAAGGTTCTCGCTGTTGGTCAGGAAGCTAAACTGATGCTTGGAAAAACTCCCGGAACTATAAATGCCATTCGTCCCATCAAGGATGGAGTTATTGCTGATTTTGAAGTGACTGAGGCCATGCTTCGTTATTTTATCAATAAAGTTCATAATCGCCGTACTCTGGTTCACCCCAGAATTATGATCTCAGTTCCTTCAGGTATTACCCAGGTTGAAAAGCGTGCCGTGAAAGAATCGGCCGAGTCAGCTGGCGCAAGGGAAGTGTATCTTATTGAAGAGCCGATGGCTGCAGCCATCGGGGCAAATCTTCCCATAACCGAACCCACCGCAAACATGATTATCGACATTGGGGGAGGGACTACAGAAGTTGCTGTGATATCACTTGCCGGTATCGTTTATGCAAAATCTGTCAGGGTTGCCGGGGATAAAATGGACGAATCGATTCTGCAATATATTAAGCGAAAACATAATCTTGCAATTGGTGAACGAACAGCTGAGCTGATCAAGACCACCATCGGAAATGTGATGCCTGAAGAGCCATTCGAAACAATGGACATCAAGGGACGTGATCTGGTCTCGGGGGTTCCCAAAACCCTGACAATTTCAGCTGATGAAATTCAGTCTGCCATACAGGAGCAGGTGGATGTAATCATCGAGGCTGTAAGGGTGGCACTGGAGGTGACTCCTCCCGAGCTTTCTGCCGATATAGTGGACCAGGGGATTGTGTTAACAGGTGGTGGAGCACTCCTGAAAAATCTGGATAAGAGTCTCAAAGAGGAAACGGGGATGCCGATTATTGTGGCCGACGACCCTCTTTCTTCTGTTGTGTTGGGATCCGGACAAGCACTTGACAATCTTGACATTCTCCGTGAAGTTACCATCGAATAGAAAAGCTGAGTCTCTTTGAGACGGTACAGTGTTCGGGGGCACCTGTTATTGAGTGGAAGGATGTGAGGATTGCCGAGAGTAGAATGTTGAGACCAAAAAATAATGACAGAAAGAAGGTAGCGCGTTTTCGGTTTACCCGTCTCTTTCTACTCAGCTTTCTTTTTGTTGCACTTTTCCTGGCGCTGCTAAGCTCAACTGCCGGCAGCCGTTTTGGCGTTTTCCACCAGATGACTCTGGAGGCTCTTGGTCCTGTTCAGACCGTATTTACTCGTATTTCCATAAATACCATTCGATTGAAAGATAAGTATATCACTCTCTGGAATCTTCAGGAGGAGATTGACCAGCTGCGTCATGAACTGGATATCTACCATGCCAAGCTTGATGAGTACCGGGAGGCCTATTCCCGGAATCGCTTTCTCGAAGCAGAATTGGCGTTTAAAAAGAACGAAACATTTCCTGCTCTTATGGCACGGGTTGTTGGCAAAGATCCCTCCTTCTGGTTTAAGACACTTATTGTTGATCGCGGTGAGAATGACGGGGTTGTCACAGGGATGGTTGCCAGAAACTCTCGGGGGGTTGTCGGACAGGTTGTTCAGGTGTCGGATAACTATTCTAAGATTCTTTTGGCCAACGCACCGTCCAGTGCCATCGACGCTATTGTGCAGAAGAGCAGGGTTCGCGGTATACTAAAGGGTGCTGACAGGCAGGGCTATATTTTGCAATATGTGTTGAAAAATGCTGATGTTCAGGAGGGCGACGTTATCGTGACCGCAGGAATCGGCGGCGTCTTTCCGCAGGGAATAACCCTTGGAACTGTTTCAAAGGTTCGCTCCAAGCGGCGGGGGATGTTTTTGGAGATAGAGGTTCAACCAGCTGTGGATTTCGGGCGGTTGGAGTTTCTTTTTATCAACCTCTCAGAGGAACAACTTGTGATTGACGGACTGAATCGGACATCTTCTGCCGCCGGAGAGTAAGAATGGTTGTCCTGAGTTTTTTTCTTCTTGGTTTTATTCTTATTGCGATTCAGACGACCTTCTTTCATTATTTCCCTCACTGGCTCGGCAGACCTGATCTCTCTTTTATTCTGCTCGTCTTCTCAGGTTATAAGTTCGGCTGGCTTCCTGGTCTGCTTCTGGCTTTTCTCCTGGGATGGCTCATGGATGTAACATCTGGAGTGTTTCCAGGAACCTATCTGCTTCTTGTGCTGACGGTTTTTTCCATTGTGAAATTCTTGAGTCAGAATAGTTCAGTGAGAGAGAACGTCTTTCAAATTCCTCTGGTTGGAGTGAGTTATTTTAGTGTTCAGTGCTTTTTCTACCTGTTTTTTTCAATAACCCAGCCAGGTACCCTTCCTCCATGGTCTTGGTCAAAAATAGTGCAGGAGACATTGATTCTCCTTGTGGCTTCTATTCCCTGCTTTGTTTTCTTTAATTGGATGTATGAAAAAATAACTACCAGGCGACTGGCTTCCAGGAGATTAAAGCGCAGTGGTGGTAACCGGTTTCGGTGAGTGAAAAGATGAAGTGGTCCGGATATAAAAACCTTGAAGAACTGAGTGAACATGACGATGCTGATCTTGATCTGCTAAAACGGCGCATTACTTTTGCGGGTCTTGTTATCATCTTTTTTATGGCCATCATCTTTGGAAGGCTCTGGTTTCTTCAGATCCATATGGGTGAGGAATACAGGTGTCGCGCTGATAATAACCGTGTCCGAATGCGTGCTATTGCTGCTCCTCGCGGAAATATCCTGGATGCCAAGGGCAGGGAAATGGTCACCAACCGTCCATCTTTTAATGTTGTGCTGGTTCGTGAAGATTCAAATGATGTTGATAAACTGCTGAAGAAGCTGGCCTCATCCCTTGATCTTGATATCTCTGTTCTGTGGGAAAAAATTCGAGAGGCTTCATCAAAACCACGGCATATCCCCATACGACTGCTTGAGGATGTGGACTGGGCAACCCTTGCCTATGTGGAGAATCATAATCAGGAATTTCCAGGGATACGTATTGAAACCGTTCCAGCCAGAGTCTACCACTATGGAAATCTGGCCGCCCACGTAATCGGTTATCTGGGTGAGATTTCCAAAAAGGAGCTTGCTGCACGTAATAGTGACATTTATACCGGCGGAGATCTTATAGGGAAAATGGGATTGGAGCGTTTGCATGAGGAAGATCTTCGTGGTGAAAAGGGCAGCAGTTCTTCCGAAGTTAACGCCAGAGGATTTGAACAACAGCTGTTAAAGAATATTGAGCCACTTCCTGGAAACGATATCCAGCTGACCATAGATGCTGAACTGCAGAAAGTAGCAGAAGACCTGATGGATTCAGAGGATAAGGCAGGCGCGGTGGTGGCCATGGAAGTGAAAACCGGTCGGATGCTGGTACTTGCTTCAAACCCTGTCCTGCCGCTGGATCAATTTTTAGGAGGGATTTCTCACAAAAACTGGAACGCTATACTGGAAAACCCTAAACACCCTCTTATAAATAAGGTTGTTCAGGCCATGTACCCACCCGGCTCAACCTACAAAATGATAACAGCCATGGCAGGGCTGACAGCTGGTGTTATCAATGCTGATACTGTCTTTTACTGTCCCGGGCATTTAAAGTTTGGGAAGCGTCGTTATCACTGCTGGAAACGGTCTGGACATGGCGCTGTGAACCTGAAACGTGCTATCTCAGAATCCTGTGATGTCTATTTTTACCAGGTTGGCCTGCGAGTTGGAGTTGACAAGCTTGCTGAAATGGCAAATAAATTTGGATTGGGCCATAAGTCAGGTATTGAGCTGGAGCATGAGAAAAGTGGACTGACACCTACCAAGGCATGGAAAAAGAAAAGGCGTGGCCAGAAGTGGCAGGAGGGTGAAACCCTCTCGGTGGCGATAGGTCAGGGCTTCAATCTGGTGACACCGTTGCAGATTTGTCTTATGACCGCAACCATTGCCAACGGTGGTAAGCAGTTGCTTCCACAGGTCATTGAAAAGGTAACTGATCCTGCTGGGAAAGTTCTGAAACAGTTTAAGCCGGTGGTGGTCAGTGAGTTAAAGGGGGACAAGGCTTTGCTGCAGCAGATTAGAGAAGGGATGGAAGAGGTTGTTCAGGGACAGCGCGGTACTGCGCGGCAAGTGAGAATAGATGGAGTCACCATAGCTGGAAAGACAGGCACTGCTCAGGTGGTTCGCCTGAAACAGTATAAACATCTCAAAGAGGAAGATATTCCATATAAATATAGGGATCATGCCTGGTTTACCTGCTACGCTCCGGCGGATGATCCTGAAATAGCAGTTACTGTGCTGGTGGAACATGGGCTTCATGGTGGTTCAGTCGCAGGTCCGGTTGCCAGAGCTCTGCTTGAAAGTTATTTTGCAGAACGCCTGCAGAAGGCGGCAGCTGTGGAAGAGGCCAAGGCCGAAGCTGCCGGGCAGGAGAGATAATATGATAAAACTTACGGGACACCAATGTTGCGCATAGACAGACGTTTTTTTCATAGTTTTGACTGGATTTTTCTGGTTTTAGTGCTTTGTGTCAGCAGTATGGCGCTGATGAATCTATACAGTGCCTCTTACCCGCCATCTCCCTGGGGGATTCCACCGTTTCTCAAGCAATGTTATCTGTTTCTTTTTGGGATGTTGGCGGTCCTGTTTATTCTATTTTTTGATTATAAGATCCTGCATTTCTGGAATTATCCTTTATACATCTTTATTATTCTTCTTCTGGTGCTGGTACTGCTCATTGGAAATAGTGCAGGTGGTGCCCAACGATGGGTCAATCTTGGGCTCTTTAAACTGCAACCCTCTGAGCTTGCCAAGTTGATGCTGGTGGTCACACTTGCCAGTTATTATTCCCGCAAAGAGCAGAGTGATGGCTACGAGATAAAAGCTATGATTACTCCGGTTCTGCTGACTCTGGTGCCATTTCTTTTGATCCTGAAACAACCGGATCTTGGTACGGCATTAATGCTTGGGATCATTTTTGTGTCCATGACCATTTTTGCCAAGGTTCGCTGGCAGACATATGGCCTTGGGATAATCCTTGGCAGTTCCATGGGTGTTTTTGCCTGGTTTTATCTGTTGCGGGATTATCAAAAAAGGAGGATTGAGACTTTGCTCAATCCTGACAAAGATCCAATGGGGCAGGGATATCAGATCCTGCAGTCCAAAATAGCGGTTGGCAGTGGCGGGGTTAGCGGCAAAGGCTACCTCGAGGGAACCCAGGGACATCTACACTTTCTGCCAGAGCGACATACTGATTTTGCCTTTGCGGTGTGGGGTGAAGAGCGGGGGTTTGTCGGCAGTGTTTTCTTTTTAGGAGTTTACTTTTTAATGTTGTTCTGGGGGCTCTACGTTGCAATGACTGCCCGTGACCGTTTTGGCGTATTTCTCTCTTTTGGTGTGGTGATGTTGATCTTCTGGCAAGCAGTGATCAATCTTCTAATGATTCTTGGTTTTTTGCCTGTGGTGGGGATTCCTCTTCCGCTCGTCAGTTATGGCGGTTCATCTCTGCTGACAACTCTTCTTTCCCTTGGGATCTTGATGAATGTACGGATGCGTCGATTTCAGACAGGACAGAATATCGAAAAGATGAAATGACAGCAGATTGTTGCGTTTTCCCAGCTTTGCTGTGGAGTGTTGTCCAGGGAAATATTACGTATTGTTTTTCTGGCGCAACAGTACTTCGTAAGCCTCGGTGAGACGAATAAATGCCTCCTGGTCTCCCCCTGCGTCCGGGTGGATAGACTTAGCTTTCTGGCGATAAAGTCTGGTGATCTCCTGTTTGTCTGCCTTCCTCAACGTCTCTTCAGATTCTTCAAAAATTGTTGCAATTGTATCCCTGCTCACATACTTTTTCCCATTTGGCCATTGAAAGCTGCGATGGTCATTTATGAAGTCCTGTGCTTTCTGAAATCCACTGTTGTGGCGTGGAAATCTAGAGTCAAAAAAGAGGATTGTGTAGCGTATCAGGTAGTTATGGAGGCGGTTGAAGTCAGAACGATCCTGCCAGAAGTCCCGGTTGTCATTGAGGAGACAGATCTCTTCGAGAAATACTTCCTCAATTTTTTCAGCCGGCAGGGCTTGGGGAATGCTTCTGGCAAAGCTCTCTGAGAAATGCTTCTGCAGGTTCAAGGATGCGTAGAGGTAGGACTTTAATTCATGTTTCCGGAGGCGTGACTCTTCTTCAAGGAAGTACTGTTCGAGTTCATCGCGTGATCTGTTAAGCAGCTTTGCTTCAAGGCGTGGTGGCATTTTAAATATCCGTCCCTGATTGGTGGCCCCGAACCGAAGAAAGTGGAGCCGCCTTTTATCAAAAGAATGAACTGCCTGACCAGTGATGGAAATCAGTTTTGTGCCTGCCTTTATAGTAGAGGCTTGGTTGCCGCGTGAAAAAAAATGTTTCATCTTCCGTTGTATCCCAGGGTCAACAAAGGGCCACAGGAGATGTTCTAGCTCTGATTCCATATCGCGACCACAGAGTTGTTTAATCTGGTGAACCAGGTCAGTGTCTAAATGAAAGCAGGTGTCGTTGGGATAGTGAAGGTACTGGCCAGGGTCTGTGCCGAGGTTGGTCAAACTCGTGGTTCGGAATACATTTTTTTTGGAATCCCAGAATGTGAGGCGTATGCTGTATTGTATCGGACGATTGAGAACAGTGCGGGACAGATAGATGGTGGGAAGGGGGTCACCATGTTGTGTCTTGTTCTTGACTTCGTGAAGAATTCGAGGATGTTTTTTTGATGACATGTGGAGAATTACCAATAAAATTCGTAATCAGCTATGTGTGGAAAAATCATTTGCCTCCCATCGAACACGTATGGGTTCAGAGTGTTGTTATTGCACACAGCTCAGAATAAGTTTTTTGAGCCCGGTGATGAATCTGGGATCGCAGTTCAGGGATTTCGTGGATCGAAGGAGTATACCAAACTCTTCTGCCTGTTCCCGGTAAAGTATGTCAATTTCATAAAGGGTCTCAACATGGTCGGAGACAAAACTGATAGGAACCATGAGAATATTGCTACAACCATCTTCAGCAAGTGATTTTATCATGTCAGGTGTTGACGGGGAAAGCCATTCAACGGGTCCAGATCTGCTTTGAAAACAGAGTTTTCCTGGAAGGCGGGTTATCTTTTCAATATGCTTGATAGTTGCCTTTATATGGTCAACATAGGGGTCTCCTTCCTCGATGAAGGAGATTGGAAGGCTGTGGGCACTGTAAACAACTTCTGGTCGTTCAGGTGAAAATTTCTCCGCAGACTCTAAGATGTTATCGGCTACATTCCTGATATAGTCCGGCTGGGTGGGCCAGGATTCTATAAGGGAGAGGGAAAAATCGTGGCTGGACCTTTTGATTGCGCGTTTAAGTTCCTGGACAGAGGAACCGGTGGTGGCACAGGAGTAGTGAGGGTAAAGGGACAGGGCGATAATGCTCCTGATTCCCTTGGCTGCAAGTTGTCGCAGGGCACTGTCGGTATCCGGTTTCCAGTACCGCATGGCACAAACAACAGTAAAGTTTCCGTGGGAGCGAAGTTCCTCCTCAAGAGCATGTGCTTGGGCAATGGTTATGGTGGTAAGAGGAGAGCCACCCCCAATTTTTTCATAGGTTTTTATGCTTTTTGGTGCTCTTTTTCTGGCTATAAACCAGGCAAGAGGTTTCTGCATGAAAAACGGACCTAAGCGGATAATCTCACGGTCAGAAAAGAGATTGTAGAGGAAGGGGCGTACGTCAGCAGGTTTTTCGGGGCCACCCATGTTCAGGAGTATTATGCCTGTTGCTACTGTTGTCATTGCTGTTACCACTGTTTGCTGTCTATTTGTATTTGCAGGGAGTAATAGTATCTATATACCAGAGTGCATGGCAGTGGAAAAGAGAAATGATGTTGCCGTGACTGAGTGAAAATTCAGAACAGATCTTGATTATCCTACCATAAAACATATAATAAAAAGTAAGGCATACTTTTGTTTGTTGTCTTGTGATCAATGTCAGGCTGGAAGTTCATGCTTGTTGATTGTCTGGACGACTGAGTTTTGTCAGGGAGCGTGTCTGCGGATGCGTCTGGTGATGGTGGTTTATTTCTGGATCATCATTGTAGCTTAATGGAGGAACCGTATGGATTTAAAGGTTGAAACCCGGAATGTTGAGTTGCGAAAAGGCTGGCAGAAAAAGATAGATGAAGAAAAAGAAAAGCTGGTACGACATTTCGCCAATTTCGTTCTCCACCTCCGTGTCTCCATCGCGGCAACGACCCATCACAAAGAAGGAGGGTATGAGTTGAAACTTGTGGCTTCCGTTCCGAACGATACGGTTGTTGTAACAAGAAAAGGGGAGAATGTCGGTCCCCTGCTTGTGGAAGCATTTGATGTATTATCTCTACAGATGAAGGAGATTTTACGGAAGAAACGTAAAGCCCAGAAGGGGGCTGACCCCTCATTTGCTGAAGGTGCCCAGTATGGGGTGATTCGTAAGTTGTCCCCCTACGAGTCATATGGCTTTATTGTGAGCCAGGATGCCAGAGAAATCTATTTTCATGAGAATTCTCTTAAGGATATCTCCATAGATGCACTCACTGAGGGTGATACTGTGATGTATGGTGAGAGTCTCGGCGACAAGGGACCTCAGGCCTCATGGGTACGGGTAAGTCGTTAAAAAATAAAAAATAACGTTAGTGTTACATAATCAGGCCCGGTGCTGAATGTCAGCACTGGGCCTTATTCTTTTGCGGGCCACTTGCCATTCCGGTGGTGCAATGGTAAAAAAACGTCTTGTCGTATGACCCGTCAAAAATCAGACTGTCGTGGATCCTGCTACGGTAAAACCTTCTGTCCTGGGATCCTGGGTAGAAGGATTGCCATCTTACTATTTCTATTGAGGAAAGCCTGTGAGTGACGAAGTATATCTTGTTGATGGCAGTGCCTATATTTACCGGGCCTACCATGCCATTGCTCCTTTATCCAACGATGAGGGGATGCCAACCCATGCTGTTTTTGGATTCTTGAATATACTGAAACGTCTTCTTAAAGAGAAGGAACCGCAGTATCTTGCAGTCGCTTTTGATGTGCGCGGCCCTGTTTTCCGTCATGATATCTATCCAGAATATAAGGCAAACCGTCCTTCCATGCCGGATGATCTGGCCGTGCAGATCCCTTATATAAAAGAACTTGTAAGAGCCATGAGCATTCCCTGCTTTGAACGCACCGGAATTGAGGCGGATGATATAATAGCCTCGGTAGCAAAGATTCTCAGTGATCAGGGTGTGAAAGTAATAATAGTGTCCGGGGACAAGGATTTGCTCCAGCTTATTGATGATCAGGTTGTAATGTGGGATCCTATGAAGAATAAAATCATGGATGCTGCTGCGGTGATAGAGAAATACCGGGTTACGCCCAAACAGCTTCTGGACTGTTATTCTCTCATGGGGGATAGTTCAGATAATATTCCTGGAGTTCCGGGGGTCGGGCCTAAGACTGCAGAGAAACTTATTAATGAGCATGGCAGTCTTGAGGGAGTGTATTTTGCTCTTGATGCAATGAAAAAATCAAAGTTGAAGGAGCGGCTTGGTGATAACAGAGATGCGGCTTTTCTTTCAAGAGACCTGATTCGATTAAAGTATGACGCAGAAGTACCGACGCAGCTCAGTGGATATCTTCCCGGTGACCCGAATGAGAAACAGTTGTATGACCTTTACACTCAGTTGGGGTTTAACAGCATGGTAAAGGAGGAAACCAAGGCTGTTACTGTGCCAACAAAGGGTTTCACCCTGGTGCGGAGTGCTGGTGAACTGCAGGCTGTGGTGGTCCAGTTGCAGGATGCAGATATCCTGGCCATTGATATAGAGACAAGCTCTCTCGATATCAGGAAGGCCTCCCTGGTTGGTATTTCCCTCTGTGGTTCTCTGAAGTCCGCCTGGTATGTCCCCTTGTCTCATTGTTCTGCTGATGGCTCTCCTGTGTCTGGGCAGTTGTCTTCGGAGGAGGTGCTAGAAACCCTGAAGCCTCTACTGCAATCGGTGCAATTACCTAAATTGGGGCATAATATAAAGTACGATTATTCGGTTTTGAGGCAGTCATGTGGCTTTACCATGAAGGGTCCTTTGTATGATTCTATGATTGCAGCCTATCTGACGGAACCGGGAAGAAGATCAATAAAGCTTGATGAACTCTGCCTTGAGCATGGCTATCGTCTCACCTCTTTTGATGAGGTGGTGGACGATCCTAAAAAGGAGAATTGTTTTGCCTATGTTGACCCGATCAGGGCGTGTGACTACAGTTGTGAAGATGTGTTCGGATCGTTGCTGTTGTGGCAAAAATACCGTGACAAATTAAAAGAGACAGGGCAGCTTGAATTGTTTGTAGATGTTGAGACGCCCCTTCTGCCAATCCTGGCTGACATGGAGTTGGCTGGGATTGAGGTGTCTGTCTCTGTCCTTGAACAGCTTGAGGAAGAGTTTCAGAAGGAACTTGACTCTTTGCAGGAGGAGATCCATTCCCTTGCCGGGTACAGTTTCAATATCCAATCCCCGAAACAGCTCGGTACTCTGCTTTTTGAAGAGTTGCAGCTTCCCCATGGGCGGAAGACCAAGACCGGTTATTCCACAGATATGAAGGTTCTTGAGAAGCTGGCACCAAGACATGAAATACCGGCCAAGATAATGCGGTACCGGATTATTGCCAAGTTGCAGTCCACCTATGTTAAAAAACTCAAAAAATTAATAGATTCTGAAACAGGCAGGGTACATACCTCATTTAATCAGACGGTAACTGCAACAGGGAGATTGTCATCGAGTAATCCTAATATGCAGAATATCCCCATCCGCAGTGAGGAAGGAAACCGGATTCGAGGCGCCTTTGTTCCTGCACAGGGCATGATCTTTCTCTCTGCAGACTATTCTCAGATCGATCTGCGGGTACTTGCGCACTATTCGCAGGATGCCGCACTGTTACACGCCTTTTGTAATGGTGAAGACATTCATTCCCGAACTGCTTCTGAACTGTTTGGGGTTTCGCCGTTGCTGCTTACTCCTGAGATGCGCCGTGTTGCCAAGTCCATAAATTTTGGTATTGTGTATGGTATGTCCAGCTATGGTCTTTCAAACCAGCTCAATATCAGCCGTAAGGAGGCAAGCAGATTTATAGAGAAGTATTTCAATCTCTATGGTGGTGTAAAAGAGTTCATGAGAAGTGTTGTAGAACAGGCCCGCATTGATGGTTATGTCACTACATTGCTAAATCGACGCCGCAATATTCCAGAAATTAATATTAAAAATAAGACCAGGAGGGAGTTTGCGGAACGAACGGCCATTAACACCCCCATCCAGGGAACTGCAGCAGATATCATAAAACTTGCCATGATTCGCGTGGTCCCAGTTCTGCAGAGGGAAAGCCTGTCAGCACAACTGCTGTTACAGATCCATGATGAACTGGTTTTTGAGCTTCCTGAAAGCGAACTTGAGGCAACACAGGGAGTGGTGAAGGAAGCAATGGAGGATGCTCTGGTGCTTGATGTTCCGCTTGTGGTGAATTTTGAGGTGGGAACCAGCCTTGCCAAAAACACATGACAACTGCATGGTATTAAGCAGTTTCCAGTTTTCTTGAGGCAAAAAAAAGACTCCTGCAACAGACAAAATGTTGCAGGAGTCTTTTTTTATACCCTTTCGTGGATTGGAATAAAGGGCCGTTTTTTATGACCTCGATAGATCTGTCGAGGTCTTCCTATACGTCGGTCTTTGGTGTCTCCCATCATTTCCATCCAGTGGGAAATCCAGCCAGGTAGCCTGCCCATGGCAAACATCACTGTAAACATATTGGTGGGAATTCCCATGGCCCGATAGATGATTCCAGAATAGAAGTCGACATTGGGGTAGAGATTTCTGCTGATGAAATAATCATCACTTCTGGCGATCTCTTCAAGCTGCATGGCAATCTCAAGGAGTGGGTCGTCGACATTCAAAGCCTTGAGTGTCTGTTCGCATGCCCTTTTTATGATGGTCGCACGCGGATCAAAGGTTTTATATACCCTGTGTCCGAACCCGGAAAGTCGAAACGGGTCGTTAGGATCTTTAGCCTTTTTGATGTATTTCTCGAAGTCATTGTTGTCTTGATGGATGGCTTCAAGCATCTCGATTACGGCTTGGTTTGCACCTCCATGCAATGGGCCCCAGAGGGCACTTATTCCTGCAGAGATAGAGGTGTAGAGATTCACCCCGGCACTTCCGACAAGGCGGACCGTTGAAGTTGAACAGTTCTGTTCATGGTCAGCATGAAGGATAAGCAGCTTATTGAGGGTGGCTACAACTTGCGGATGAACCACGTAAGGTTTTACTGGTTTATCAAACATCATATTGAGAAAATTTCCACAATAGGAGAGGTCATAGCGGGGATACACCAGCGGGTGACCGACTGATTTTTTATAGGAAAATGCGGCAATGGTTCTGATCTTGGAGAGAAGCCGTGCGGCAATTTCCGGTAATTCTTCTCCTGAGTCCCCTGTCATTTCTGGGTAGAAATTGTGCAGAGTGTTGACCATGGTGGAAAGGATGGCCATGGGGGAAGCATTTGGTGGAAAATGATCAAAAAAGTGAATCATGTCCTCATGAATAAGGGCAAACCGAGACAGCAGAGATCGAAAATCATTTAGCTGGGCCTGGGTCGGAAGCTCACCCATGAGGAGAAGGTAGGCGACTTCAACAAAGGAACAATTCTCGGCCAATACATCAATTTCATAGCCACGGTAGTTGAGGATGCCTTTTTCACCATCGAGGAAGGTTATTTCTGAGCTACATGAACCGGTGTTCATGTAGCCGCTGTCAAGGGTAATGAATCCGGTGGAGTTACGGAGTTGCCGGATGTCTATGGCCTTGTCGCCATCGGTCCCTGTTATTATTGGGAGCTGATAACTGTTATCTTCTATAGTCAATGTTGCATGTTTTTCGGACATCGTGTACCTATGTTTCTGTGCTCGGGAAAGAGCATATTGTTGTTTGGCTGCTTCATGCCGCACCAGGAAAATTGAGATACAGGAGTAAGGAAAAACATCAGTGCCATAAACTATGGTGTTTTGGCGTGCTGACGTTTTTGGGCTGCCAGGGGACTGCTATTTCTAACAGGAAAATTTACTCCCGAATCATTAATGTAACAGAAGTTTGTTCTAAAAGCAAGTTTCGGGATAATGTCTATAAGCATCGCAACGTGATTCATGGATGTTGCAGAGGATTTATTTATGTCGTTGTCAGTGCAAGGTGTTGTAAATAATCAGTTATATGAGAAGAGACTCAGGCAGTTTGAGGATGAAGTGGCTGTGTATCCAGTGAGTTGTGAAAAGCTGGCTGCTGGACGTGATGATAGAGAGTGGCTTGACCAGGTGATTCTAGGGGGGGCTAAGGTCGTTCAGCTTCGCGATAAGGAGAGTTCAGATCGGGACTTACTGGCTAAGGCCCGTTACTTCAGAGAAAAAACCAGAGAGGCCGGAGTGTTGTTTCTCCTCAACGATCGCCTTGATATTGCCCTGCTTGCTGATGCTGATGGGATGCATGTTGGTCAAAATGATATTCCGCCTGCGGAAATCAGAAAACTGGCACCTGATATTCTGATTGGATATTCCTGTAACACAGAGGAACAGACGGCTCTGTTGGGTAAAGAGGTCGCAAGGGGAAAGAGTGCTGTTTCCTACTACAATATAGGTCCTCTTTTTGAGACTGGTACGAAAGAGGGACTGCACACCTTTCTCGGTGCTGGTGGCATTGGTGACTTTTCTCGTCACTGCAGGCTACCGTTCACCGTCATGGGTGGTATCAAGAAGCATCATCTGGATGAGTTACTCCTGGCAGGAGCAAAAAGGATCGCTGTGGTTACCGCAATCAGTCTGGCTGTAGACATTGCAGCGGAGACAGCCTGCTGGCAGGATAAAATTCTTTCAGCAAGAAAGGAGGGTACTAATGCTTGATACTGGGAAGACCTTGAAAAAACGTCTTGAAGAGATTGAACTTCTCATTCAGTTTGCAGTACCGGAGCAGGAGATTGGGAAGGCTCGAGAGTTTATTGAACGCTTCAAGGAAGATGAGTTTGCGCTGAATGTTATCAAGGATTACTACATGACCCTCCCGGATGCACGTGAAGAGACCCTTTTGAAAATAAGGGTGGTGGAGGAAAAAGAGCAGGTTTTTTTATTGCTTCTCAGCACAGCCATTCATCATTATTTCTATCTAACAAATGATGAAGGTGGCATTTTTCTCGGTGAGTGGCAAGAGGGGATATGTGATAAACAGGTGCTGAAGTTTTTTGATTATTCAAGTCCTGAATCCTTTGGGAAAATAAAAAAAAATATTGAAAACTGCCGTGAGTATTTACCACTGGAGCGAATGGATGAGGATGTCTGTCCATCATGCGGCGTAAAAAGCAGTATGCTCCATACCCTCGGTTGTCCGGTTGAGGTTTGTCCTTGGTGCGGGGGACAGTTGAATCGCTGTAACTGTCGTTTTGAGCAATTGGAGGTGGAAGAGCTGAATGATGAAACAAGACTTGAGGAATTGGAAGAAAAGCTGCAGAAGAAGGGGCGTATTCCCTATGCAAGAGAACAGCGTCCCACCTTCATGACAGAAGAGTAGGACGCTGCGGCTTGTTTTAATTATTTACTGTCTACATTCTGCAGATAATGGAATAATTCAGAATCCGCTGATAAAATCAGGGAGGTGTTTTTCCCAATAACAGTGGAGTAGCTTTGCAGTGTCTTGTAAAAAGAGAAAAACTCAGGATCCTGATTGTAAATATCTCCGTATATCTTGGTGGCCTCGGCATCGGCCTTACCTTTAATTCCAGAAGATTCCCTGTTGGCTTCAGAGAGAATAACCTTCAATTCCCGCTCTACTTTTCCCAGAATCTCAGCCTTCCTACCCTCACCTGTCGAACGTTTTTCGGCAGCGATTCGTTTTCGTTCGGAGATCATTCGGTCATACACCTTGAGTCGAACGGATTCGATGTAATTCACACGTTTAAACATAACATCGAGAAGCTCTATGCCATACTGAGGGGTTACTTTCGCAGCAGCCTCAAGAATATGGTTACTGATGCCGTCTCGCCCAAACTTTGGTGGCTCATCATTATTTCTGGGGTTGGTCATCGTCGCCAGTGACCAGTCGGAACTGCGTATGATCTCGATCAGGTCGTTTTTGTTCACCATATCCCGCACTGTACCATCAATAATATCATCGAGGAGTGACTGAGCCCGTGATTCGGTCTTTACCGCCTGCATATATTGGAGAGCATCAGTGATGCGCCAACGGGCAGAGACATCAAGGTAGACATATGTCTTATCGTTTGTCGGGATTTGATTGGGGTCTCCGTCCCAGATCTGCACTCGTTTGTCAAAATAGTTAACATCTTGAACAAAGGGAAGCTTGAGATGAAATCCTGCCTCTGTTTTGGGTTGGCCAACTGGGGCACCAAACTGGGTGACCATGGCCTGTTGCCCTTCCTTGAGAATGAAAAATCCATCATAGACCACGGTAATGCCAAGCAGTACCAGGCCAATAAGAAAAAATTGTACAATTTGTTTCATGATAGGTTCCTCACTATTTAGCAGCAGGGGCGAAAGTGTTGCTTCCCCGGCTGAGGTTTAAAAGAGGCAGAGGGGTTTGCTGATCCTTGTCCATAATATAGACAGATTCCACTGTAGGAATAACTTTCTGCATAGTTTCGAGGTACATCCGTTTTCTGGTGACATAAGGGGCGTTGTTGTACTCTGTCAGGATGGAAAGAAAACGTTGTGACTCTCCTCGTGCATCATTTACACGACCCACAGCGTAACCGTGCGCCTCTTCAATGATCTGTTTTGCTTTACCACGAGCCCTGGGGATCGTCTGGTTGTAAATTTCTTCAGCTTCATTGACCAAGCGTTTCATATCCTGGTCTGCCTCATTCACCTCATTGAATGCGGGTTTAACCTGATCGGGTGGATTAATATCCTGGAACTGTACGGTACCAACTGCGATACCAGCCTGCAGATTTTTCAACTCTTTCTGAAGTTCCTGTTTGACATCTGCGGCAAGCAGATCACGATTGGAAAGAACGTAATCAAAATCCATGTTACCAACGATACGCCTGGTGACACTTTCCGAGAGATCGCGAACCGCTTGGCGTACATTTTTGATCTGGAAGAGATATTCCCTTGGGTCGCTGACCCTGTACTGAACAATCCAGGCCACATTGATAACATTCTTGTCGGCTGTGAGCATCAGTGATTCCATATCATATCCGCGTCGTTCAAAGCTGCTCTTTTGTCCGGGAAAACGGCTGCGGAATCCAAACTCTTCTTTGCGGATCTCTTCAACATCAACCTTGTAGAGAGTATCTATGTAGGGGAGCTTGAAGTGGAGTCCTGACTCTGAGGTACGGTTATACTGGCCTAGGCGCAACACAACTCCCACTTCAGCAGGATTGATTTTGTAAAAAGAGGAATATATGCCCTGCAGCACTAAGATGACCACAACGATGGCGACAATCTTGCCAATCGCAGCATAGGGATTGGAGGGACCGGAGTCGCCCGGGCTTTCTTTGCTGCGATCTTGTTTGGGAGAACCAGAAAAGTAATCCTGAAGCTTTTTGATGAGTTGGGCCACCATTTCTTCAGGTGTCTGGGGCTTTTTCTTTTTTCCCCATGGCGGCTGTTGATCCTGATTGGGCATGAACGATATCTCCTGGTATGTTGTTAGGATTTAGGGTCATTAAACAAATAATCTTCATTAAGGTAATGATTCTTCAGGGGAGTGCAATGTTTTATTTTACTTAAGCATCAAAAAAAATAATTACGAAGATGTCAGTTACGGATTCGGGGTTATGGTAGTGCCAGTTGCCATGCAACAATTATGGCAGTAATTGAAATGCTGAACAAGATTGCCTGGACAGCTAGTGAATCCCGTAATTGTAGCGCGATGGGTCTGTTCAGCAGCCAGCCGCTACCCAGACCACAGCCAAGACCGAAAAAGTGTGCTCCAAGGTCTGTTCGTTCACCGGAGCTGCCAATCATTGCGAGCAGAGCAGCCCCTGCCATAAAGGGAAGAATTCTAAGGTATCTTTTGTCACTTCGCAACTTGCCACTGATCATGGAGAGCATGCCGATAACCGCAAAAACTGCGGTGGAGAACCCCACAAAAAGGTGATCACTGCCGTGGAGTGCAACGTTGATGTAATTGGCAAGGGTGGCGGTTAGGAGCATGGAGAACAGCCCCATACCATTTCCGGTGAGTTTGCAGAAAAAGTGGAAAAGAAATCCCCCGAAAAGACAGTTTCCAAGAAGATGGACCGTATCAGCGTGCAGGGTGAGGGCGGTGACGAGGCGATAGTATTCCTGGTTCTTAAGGATAGCTTCCGCATCTCCTGCCCCATGAGAAAACCAGAAGGAGTGTTCTGCCCAGGGGCCGGTAATCGTATAGAACAGAACCAGGCTGCCCACCAGTAGCAGGGTTGGTGGCTGCAGCAGCGGTGTAAAGTTGTGTTCAGGTGCCCCCGGTCTAGGAGGCCAGTTTTCGTTTTCTTTAAGATAGGCCCTGAGCTGACGGTTTGCCTCGAGAGCATCATCTGCTACGACGAAAAGAAGAATGTTGTCCTGCTTCTTGTGAAGGGTGTGACTGATTCCAACAGCAGAGAGGACTAGAGAACAGGAGAGTGCTTCCTGTTTATCATCTGTTGAAAAAACGGCGGTCTGGCGGTCGGGATTTTTTGAATCTCCCGAACCATGCGCATTGTTCTTGTTGGTTGACTGGTAATCTGACATGTTTGAAAGAGGTAGTCATTAACTGGTGGTTTGGCAATTAATTCGGGAAGGTGCTCAGGCTGCTGCATACGATTGCGGTCGTTACCTTACTGAAAACAAAGCAGTTATCTTCTGAGAATGTTTCCTCTCTTGTCCAGACCTTCCTGTTTATGTTAGGTTTTTTTGATGGGGGTGCTGGGCTACTGTGTAAACTGACCTTGATATTATGGTTCGGCACTGATATACCTATGGGTGCTACCTGTTTAATATCCGTTTTGAGCTAGGCAGGTTAACCTTGTGTTGTAGAGTTCCTTCTTCCGATAGGGAATCACTGCTGTCCCAACGTTTATTAAGATGGACAGCGTAACATGTTAATTTAGTGAAATATTAATGGCAAAATGTCTGTTCTCGACTTGAAATTAGATTATCCTCAAAATTTACCAAATTTTGGGCAAGGAAATCTAACTTATGTACACCGGCAGACTCATTTTTTCTCAGGTAATGGATTATTTACCCAAACACATCTTCAAACAATGTGTAAACCGTTACCATGGGAATCGAAAAATCAAAAACTTTACTTGTCTCGACCAGTTCTTATGCATGGCATTTGCTCAACTTACATACAGAGAAAGTCTACGAGACATCGAAGTCTGTCTAAGGGCACAGCACAACAAGCTTTACCATATGGGCATTCGCGGTGGGATAGCCCGCAACACTCTTGCGAATGCCAACAAAACTCGAGACTGGCGGATATATGCCGACCTTGCTCAATCATTGATTACAACCGCCCGCGATTTATATATCAACGAAGATCTTGGCTTCGATCTCGACAACACAGTCTACGCCCTCGACGCGTCAACCATCGATTTATGTTTATCAGTGTTCCCGTGGGCCTCCTTTCGAAAAACAAAAGCAGCCGTCAAATTGCATACTCTGCTGGAGCTACGAGGCAATATACCAACTTTTATTCACATAACCGATGGCAAAGTCCACGACGTCAACGTTCTCGATATCCTTATTCCAGAACCAGGGGCGTTTTACATAATGGATCGCGGATATGTAGATTTCAAACGCCTTTACACAATGAACAATACTGGAGCATTCTTCCTGATTCGTGCAAAATCCAACACCCTGTACAGACGGCGATACTCACACAAAGCGGACACTTCGACCGGTGTGATATGCGATCAGACAATAGTGCTTACAGGGTTGAAAACTTCTGTGGATTACCCCCAAGTATTACGACGAGTAAAATACCACGATACAGTTACCGGAAAAACTTTCAATTTTTTGACCAACAATTTTACAATCCCAGCTCAAACGGTAGCAGATCTATACAAACAGCGTTGGCAGGTAGAATTGTTTTTCAAATGGATAAAACAGCATCTTCGAATCAAAGCATTTTACGGAACATCGGAGAATGCGGTCAAATCACAAATTTGGATTGCTGTGTCCGTTTACGTACTCATAGCGATCATAAAAAAACGACTTGGAATTAAAGAAAATCTCTACACAATTCTACAGGTCTTAAGCATTACAGTATTTGAAAAAACTCCATTAGTTCAGGCCGTTACTGGGTCGGCTTACAAAAGCAACAAGACACCCAGTTCTATCCAGTTGAAATTGTTTGATTACACGTTGGGACACTAGTGATAGGGAATATAATCTGAAACAAGCAGCGTGAGCAGTATTATTTTACACTGAATATGATACTCAACGAAAGTAAATTTATCCGGAGGAAAATTTTAGTTCCGGTTGTGCTTATCTTTATTCTGTTGCTGGTTATTGCCGTTCTGAGCCTTTCGTGGTTGCAGCGAAAACATATCAATACCTCCATAGCACGACAGGATGATACTATTCAGAAGTTGTTTTTATCCTATATGGCCCATGATGCACAACTCATGGGGAACCTTCTGCAGCTCTATGGCAATAATGCTGGAATCGTTCAGGCTTTTTCTCAGCGGGACCGGAAGAAGCTTGCTGATGCCTATGATCGTTTCTACTTCAGATCGCGTTCCGAAGCCCAGATCACCCATTTTGCCTTTCTTGAACCTGATGGCAAAGTTTTTTTTCGTTCCCATAAGCCCGATAAATACGGGGATTATCTGTATCATTTTTCTGTAAAACCTGAAGATGCTCGTCCTGGTAAAACTGTTGCCAAAACCGTTGTCAGTATTGAGGGAAAACTGGTTTTGCGTGTTCTCTATCCTCTTTTTCGAAAAGGGGAGTTGCAGGGCTACCTCGCCCATGCCAAAAGGATAGACAGAATTACGGCTGAAATGAAAGAGGTGCTTGATACGGATCTTGTTTTTCTGGCAGGGATGGACGTTGTCAAGAATGAGCAGATCCAGAAACGCCTGGCACGTGCTAATGCAGAAGACGGGCAGTACCGGTTCAAAGGCTACCAGTTCCTGGCCTCTACCCTGGAATCCCTGCCCCGGCAGTTTACAGCGATTCTGGATAAGTCGTTGCAGAAATATGGAAACGATACCTTTACCTTCAGTTTTGCCGATCAGGTATATGTGGCCAAGAAGACGCCTTTAGTCAATCCTGACAACAGCCATATTGCAGATGTCATTCTTCTCAATAATATCAGTGAAGAGACGGCAAGCCTGCGGATGCTTTCAGGGCTGCTGGCAGGCTTGTCGCTGGTAACGGGGATTCTGCTTTTTTTCTTTTTTTATCGCTACACCGGAGGTATCCAGGAACGTCTTATCACTGTTCACAATGAGCTGCAGGGAGAAATAGAGGAGCGGAAAAAAGCTGAGGAAGCCTTGCAGGATATTAACAATACCCTGGCGGAACGAGTTGAAGAGAGGACCCGGGCACTCAAGAAAAGCAATGCGGAACTGCAAGAATCCAGTGAACGATTTCAGGTGGTAATGGATAGCCTTGACACTCTAGTGTATGTGGCTGATATGGAGACGTATGAAATTCTATTCGTCAACAAGTATGGGAGTGATATCTGGGGTGATGTGTCCGGTAAGATTTGTTGGCAGACTCTGCAGGGAAAACAGGATGGTCCCTGTGATTTCTGCACCAATGACTATCTCCTGAGCAGTGATGGTAAGCCTGGACTGACCTATGTGTGGGAACATCAGAACCAAGTAACAGGAGACTGGTTTGAGTGCCGGGACCGGGCCATCAGCTGGAAGGATGGACGTATTGTCCGGATGGAGATTGCCACCAATATCAATCAGCGTAAGCGGGATGAATCTGAAAAGGCAGCGCTGCAGGAACAGCTATTGCAGGCCCAGAAAATGGAGTCCATAGGCCGCCTTGCCGGTGGAGTGGCTCATGATTTCAATAATATTCTCAGCGCAATCAACGGCTATGCCGAGATATGTTTGTTGAAAATGGAGGATGATAGTCCGTATCGGGAGGAATTGGAGATTATCCTTGGAGCTGGAGAACGGGCTGCCAGATTGACTCAGCAGCTCCTTGCCTTTAGCCGCAAACAGATTATCAGACAGGAATTAATAGATATTAACGCTGAAATTGATGATACCTATAAGATGATGGAACGACTCCTAGGTGAGGATGTAGAGATTGATATCTCCAGAGGGGAGGAGTTGTGGCTTGTGAAAGCTGATCGCTCTCAGCTGGAGCAGGTGGTTATCAATCTTGCTATCAATGCCCGTGATGCCATGCCTCAGGGGGGAAAACTCAGCATTGAGACAGGGAATGTTACTTTTGACGGAAATTACCTGAAAGAACACTATGATATTACCAGGGGTGATTATGTAATGCTTGCCATCTCTGATAATGGTCATGGTATGGAAGTGAATGTCAAAGAGCATATCTTCGAACCTTTTTTTACAACAAAGGGCAAGGGGAAGGGTACCGGGCTAGGGCTGGCAATGGTGTATGGTATTGTCAAACAGAACCAGGGGCAAATACAGGTGTACAGTGAACCGGGACAGGGGACTGTTTTTAAAATTTATCTACCCAGGGCTATAGAAGTTCCCAAAAAAGATGTGGAAAAGGTTTCAGGTGAAAATGGCATCGATAACAAAGGGACGGAGACCATTTTGCTTGTAGAGGATGATACTGTGGTCCGGGAGATGAGCCTGACGATACTGGGAGCCCTCGGATATACCGTACTGGAAGCTGAAAATGGTGATGATGCACTGCAGGTCTGTTCTCACTTTCATGGTGTCATAGACCTGTTGCTTACGGATGTTGTCATGCCGAAGATGAACGGTCCGGAACTGGCAGGAAAAATGCGGGAGCTGTCTCCTGGTATCAAGGTTCTTTTTATGTCAGGTTATACCGAAAATGCCATAGTTCATCATGGTGTTTTGGAAGAGGGCGTAGATTTTATTCATAAGCCGATAACTCCACAATTACTCTCTCGAGAGGTGAGAAGAATTTTAGACAGATAAACTGGTGGCTAAGGGTGTTTTTGTTAAAATAATCTCAGGTGTGTTTCAGTATATGGAAAGTTATCTGAAAAACAAGAATATACTCTGCGTTGATGATGAGCCCGGTGTTCTTGATGCTTACAGAACTATCCTGGGAGAAGATGGGGATCAGGGGATGTCCATACGGGATAGATTGTCAGCCAGACGACGGCGTGGCGGTGTGGACATCAAAGAAGATCCTTCTAAGCTGGAAATGATACAGAGTCAGCCGTCTTTTCGTGTTTTAACTGCATCCAGTGGTGAAGAAGCGTTGGAGATTGTTCAGCATGAAATAAGTCGTGGCAGGAAAATTGCTGTCGGGTTCTTCGATATGCTGATGCCTGGAGGTATTGACGGTCAGGAGACAATCTCCCGGATTCGGGAACTTGACAGCCAGATACTCTGTGCCGTGGTAACTGCTTACACCGACCGCAGTACCATGCAGATCGGAAAAATATTTGAAAACCAGGAAGACTGGTTATACTTTAATAAACCTTTTACCATGGGTGAGCTCTCCCAGTCTGCCCTTCACCTGGTCTCTGCGTGGAACCGCAGGCGTCGTGAAGAGGCCTTGGTCAGTCAACTCGAAGCAGTACGGGAAGATCTTTTTGGTATTTTGAACTTTGTCCATGATCTGAACAAAGTACCTCCCATGTTGCTGGAGCCGCTGCTGAGAGGTGTTTTAGACCATTTTTTAAGGCTGCTTGATGGGCGTGATGGTTTTGTTCAGCTTGGTGATCCTCACCATAGCGAGCTGATAATCGGAGCAGGCTGTTTTGGACAAATCAGCGTTGATACAATTTCATCCATGAGAGTCCAGTGGGATTTTGCTGGAAAGTCAATGCATTCTCGTTCCCCCATGCTCCAGGGAGACATGGCTGCGGCTCCTCTGCAGGTTGGAAATGTCATTCAGGGTGTTATCTTTGCTCAGCGAAGCGGTGGGGTACAGCAGGATCTTAGAATGTTGGAAATGTTTGCAAGCCAGGCAGTGAACATGATCCGGAATTCCCAGATGTATCAAGAGCTGCACAATACAAATGTTCAGCTCACCTCCACCCTTGATAAACTGCAGCAGACTACTGGACAGCTTGTACAGTCAGAAGAGCTTCGTACTCAGTACGAAAAGCTTACCTACTATGATGGCCTCACCAGTCTTCCAAACAGGCGCTACCTAGAAGTGTATTTTACCCAGACCTTGTCCCACTGCTTACGTCAGCAACATTCCATTGCCTGTTTGATGATTGATGTGGATAATTTTAAAGTTATTAATGATACCCTGGGGCACACAATGGGTGATCTGATTCTTCAGGAAATAGGAAAGGTTTTGAGTGAAGATAAGCGTGGTCATGAATTTATCAGTCGCTACGGCGGGGAAGAATTTGTCATGTTACTCGAAGATATCTCACCGGAAAATGCGATGAAAGTAGCGCAGCGAATTCGTGGTGAGGTTGAAGGTCATACTTTTAATGCTAAAGGGGAATCTCTGAAAGTGACTATCAGCATAGGCGTTGCGGTTCTGACGCCCACGATGACGACTACTCTCACTGAAATTATAGATAAAGCTGACAGTGCTCTTTATGAAGCCAAAAATAGTGGTAAAAATTGCTGTGTTCTGGCTTCCGTAGAGTAACTCAATGTAATTGAAATGTTTTCCCTTATGGAGGAGCGTATGAAGTTTACCGGTCACTATTTTGTTTTTGTCTTCTGTTTGTTGTTCGTGAGTTTTTTTCTTGTAGAGAACCTCAGTGCTGAAGAGGAAGAAGGTGAAGGGATAGCCGAGATCGTAGAACGCTCTAATATGGTACCTGAACTCCAAAAAACTGTGATAGAACTTTTTTATCATCTCCACCTTCTGGAAAACAGCTTTCGAGATGAACAGTGGCAGGAAGCAGCCCTTGAAGTATCTAAAATCGATATCTTTTATAATAAAATCCTGCAATTCAGTGAAGAGCAGGACGCCCCTGTGTCGCTTGCGCATCTGCAGTCTTTTGAATTTTCCCTGGTGGAAATTAACAGGGGAGTCAGGCTGCAGGATCGGAAACTCGTGGAAATGCGTTTTCTTGAACTGCAGCCGGAACTGTTTGATATTCTTGATATATTTGCCACCGTTCCTCTTCGCTTAACTGCGAGTCGCTATTATATTGACCTAGCTTTGGCTGCTCTTGAGCAGGGACGTTTTGATGTGGCTCTTGATGAGTTGGGTGAGATTTCAGAGTACCTGGAGCAGATGGCAGGAACTGTCAACTCAAGGAGCTTGGAAATAACAGCACTGGAGGGGCAGATCACAGAAGCCCGTAAGTTCCTGAAAGGGCAAGCACCAGAGAGCCGTGAGGCACTTACAGGTATTCGCCGGTCTCTGGAAACATTGTACCAGGAATTTTCTTTGAATTAACCGGAACGCCGTTGACAACGACATATCGCTTACGCAACAAACTTTTCATCCTGTCAGCTATTGTTTTCCTACTGTTTGTTATCCTGAATGGCACAGCAGCTTTGACAACATCAGCAAGGCTTGAGAGGTACCTGCGTCACCGCTCTGAGATTGAATTACTTCAGGATGCGGCGGAGGTTAATCGCCAATTGGAAAGCAATGTCTTTCAGAAACAGCAACTGCTCAATCTGCTAGTTGAAAACGTCAATTTGGCTATTGCCATTAAACGTCACCGCTATACTCTCCTTGAGGAACTCTTTGAGTCTTGGAAGAACTTCAGTGGTTTCCTGGAGTTTGTATTGTTAAATGGAGATGGAAAGCGAATAGCTGCTGGAAGCCGTGACCGTGGTAGTGATATTTCCATGTCCTCATGGTATCGCGATGTTATGGAACATGGGGTATCCAGGATATATTACGAGGCAGGAGCAGACGGTAACCAGCGCGCTGTGTTCTGGATTATGGCACCTTTTGATGTTCGCTCGAATCGCCATACCTTGATAGCCAAAATAAAATGGCAGAGTATTGTCTCTTTTCTGGATCAGGCTATGCGGGTTCAGTTGCAGAACAGGGAAAAATTTTATCTTATCCTCGATGACAACTATAACCTTCTCTATCTCCCCCCCTTTCTTCAGGATATGCAGGATTACATAAAGGATAGTCTCCCTCATGGTACCCTTGCTGCTGCTGCCAAAGATGTAACTGGAAATCTCCACAGCCTCTATTTTATCGATCAGAATAACTGTGCAGGGTATGTTCGATCTGAGAACTTTTCATGGCTGGTGCTTTCCCTTCGGAACGAGGAAGAGAACAGGAGTGCCATAACCCGGATATACTGGAGTTCGCTGCGTATTAATTTACTGATACTGTTTGTGGGGCTGGTAATCTTTTCTCTTTTGATTTGGAAACTGGTCTCTCCTCTGAGGCAGCTGATAGCTGTTACCAGTGAGATGGTAAGGGGGACGTATCCCGATAAGATAACAGTTCCTGAGGATCGGGAGATTCGCCAGATTGTTGAATCCATCAACCTTATGATTACAAAAGTACGCCAGCAGAAATCCGAGGTGGATCTTCTTTATGAACAGGAAAAAAAAGCCTCAAAAAATCTCAGTATCGCCAATGAACTACTTGCCCGGAAGTCTGATGAGTTGAATATGAAAAATAAGGAGGCTCAGCTGGCTTTTGATAAGTTGCAGATGCTTCAGGAGGATCTGCTGAAGGCTGAACGGCTCACGGCTGTCGGTGAAACCTCTGGGCGAGTTGCCCATGAGGTACTGAATCCGATAACAGCGATTCTGTTCAGGGTGGAACGGAATCTTGCAAAAAATCCAACAATGGTGGATTCATTGAAGGGGCTCCGAGAGATCCTTGCCGACTGGCAACGTGAGCTGAAACAGGGTACCCTGGCGGACTATTTTTCCTTAAAAAACGAAAATGGGTTATCATACGGAGAAGAGGATCTGCGCATTCTGTTAGAAATGTTAGAGGGGTTTCAAATTCTTAATGATCGTCATTATGGAGACTTTCATTTCATTTTTAAACAGATACAGAGGGTTATTAAAATCATCAATACGCTGCGAGAAGCGATCTTGACGACTCGTTCTGTCAGTCGTTTTCAGTGCTCAGTCCCTCTGCATGAGGCCATTGAGCTGTTGCGGGATCCTCTGCAGAAAAAAAATATTGTGGTGCACAGGAATATTTCGGAGGAGGCGCAGGATATTGAGGCAGATCTCACTGAAATGATACAGGTGTTCACCAATCTTTTACGAAATGCCATGCAGAGTGTGGAACAGAAAGAACAGGACAGGTCAATCGTTGTTGGTATTACAAAGGGAAGTGGCAATAATATAGAAATTCGTATTTCCGATAATGGTGTTGGGGTTCCTCATAATCTCAAAAGGAACATTTTTGAGTATCATTTTACCACGAAAGATCCAGGTGAAGGTACAGGACTGGGGCTTGGTATCAGCAGAAAAATCATACGATCTTATGGCGGAGAACTGAGCCTGGAGGAAAGTTGCGACGGGGAAGGATGTACCTTTCTGGTGAGTCTCCCTGCAGTAGAGAGCTAGAGAGCAAGAATGATTAAATCATGTGATTGTAAAGACGTATGAAGATATCCACCCGGCTGTTTCTTTATATCTCAAGTCTTCTGATCTTGACTTCCATCGGTTTTGGCTACCTGTCCGTACGGGATGAACGCCTGCATCTGGTGGAAGCTGTGAAGATGACTGCGCGGACACTTGGCAGAACATTGGCTGCCACGTTTAAATATTATCATGTGGATGATCAACATCAGCGTCTTGGGGAGCTGGTCCATGCGGTGCTGCCCCATGACGATCATATTCAGAATCTCTTGCTGAACATATACGACCGCAATGGTCGACGCATCAACCTCAACTTTGAGCATGGCACAGACAGACAGAGTCTTATACGCGGGCGCGAACTTGGGGAATCTTTTCCCGGTGAACGTGAGCAGATAATAAAAAATGGGGCCCATGAATATTTTTCAGTGGCCAGTCCTATCATGAATAGTTATGGCGAGTTTCAGGGGACGGTTGAGGTACTGCTGTCACTGGACAGCGTAAATAATACCCTGGCCGCCCTGATGCGTAAATTCATTGCTTTTATTCTCCTTACATCGCTGCTCCTCGGGGTGCTGATCTATCTGGTCAGTCGTTGGAGTATCAGTCTGCCTATTTCCAGGTTGAAAGAGGCATCAGAAAAACTGGGGCATGGAGATCTTCGGCTGAGAATCCAGAAAAGCGGAGTAACAGAGCTTGATGATCTTATTGAGGAGTTCAACCGTATGGCGTTCAATATTGAACGTCAGAACAGCAAAAGAGATGCGCTGTTTCAGGAAAAGATCAGCCTTGAAAGAGGACTCAGGCACCAGGATAAACTTGCCTCCATCGGGCAGCTTGCCAGTGGTCTTGCCCATGAAATCGGTACTCCACTGAATGTTATCAGTGGACGGGCTGAACATATTTTACAGCAGGCGGATGGTGAACATCCCGACGCCAGGAACCTTAAAATCATTATCAGACAGGCAGAGCGCATTACAAAAACAATGCAGCAGATGCTTGCTTTTTCCAGGAAGCCCACAGCGCAGTTTAAGCAGGTTTCTCCTAGAAAGATCATTGATGATGCTTTTTCCCTATGTCAATTGAAGAGGCGGAAAGGCTCTCCGCAAATTGAGTTGATAACTGAGCATTCAAATCAATATTTTATGGCCGATGAGGATGGGCTGCGTCAACTCTTTGTGAATCTGATGCTTAACTCCTTTCAAGCGATGTCAGATGGAGGGCAGATTCGGATCAGAATGGAACATGATAATGATGGTCGGGATGAAATTGTCATTGTCTATGAAGATAACGGACCAGGCATCGCGTCAGAACTGCATAGCAGACTCTTTGACCCTTTTTTTACCACAAAAGAGATAGGGGAAGGCACTGGTCTTGGTCTTTACATGGTGGCAAACATAGTCCAGGAACACCAAGGAAGTATTCTGCTGGATGGTGAGTTCAGGGGTGGGGCCCGTTTTATTATCCGTCTGCCTGGTGGTTCCGGGCGATGATGGTGAAGAGGCGTGAAGATGGTGGGATTGTCAGATATCCGGGAATTGGATGAGTGATTGTAACGGAATAGATATCCTTGTGGTTGAAGACGATCAGGACATGAGGGAGCTTGTCAGGGAGGTACTTACTGAACATGGCCATCGTGTCACCACGGCGGTGAATGGTAAGGATGCGTTGTGTGCCCTTGAAGAAAAGGTGTTCCCGGTGGTTGTTTCGGATATGAAAATGCCGGTGATGACAGGTGAACGGTTGCTTGGTGAGATCAATGCAAGATTAGAAGTGAAACCTTTTGTTATACTTATCACAGCATTTGGTGATATTGAAGAGGCGCTGCAGCTGATTAAAAAGGGAGCTTATGATTATATCATCAAGCCCTTCAAAATGGAACAGTTGCTGATTGCCGTGAACAAGGCTGCGGCTGAACTCGTAATGCGACTGAGAATTGAAGAGCTGGAACAGATTAATCGCAGCTGTATTAAACACCATGGATTGGTCGGGAAAAGCCCTGCGATGTCTAAACTCTTCGATTTTATAAATCGGATAGCTGATTCTCCCGGAAATGTTCTGCTTCAAGGAGAAACGGGGACAGGGAAAGAGCTTATCGCCCATGCCATTCATCAGGCCTCCAGCAAAAGAGATGCACCTTTTGTGCCGGTAAACTGTGCTGCTATCCCGGAAGGTCTTCTTGAAAGTGAGTTGTTTGGTCATGTCAAGGGCGCCTTCACCGATGCTGCGGCGTCTAAAACCGGACTTTTTGTTGAAGCAGCCGGGGGGAGTATTTTACTGGATGAGATTGCGGAAATGCCCCTTGCGGTGCAGGCTAAAATACTTCGAGTGTTGCAGGATAAAGAAGTCCGCCCGGTGGGTTCTAATGTGTCTGTACCCGTGGATACCCGAGTTATTGCGGCAAGTAATAAAAACTTGAAAGAGGAAGTCGCTGCTGGAAGCTTCCGGGAGGATCTTTATTACAGGCTCAATATCTTTAAGATTGAGATTCCTCCCCTTCGTGAACGGAGAGAAGATATTCCACTGCTTATCAGTGAGTTCCTGGGCGCCCATGAGCAACGTGGTATTAGGGCGGAGGTTGCAAGGGAAGTGCTGCAATTCTTCCTTGATTACCCGTGGCCTGGGAATATCAGAGAGCTTGAAAATGTAATAGAGCGTTGTGTTTTCCTTGCCGATAAAGGGGTGATAACCCTTCGGGACCTGCCAGATGATATGCTTGAGAGCTGTCGTATTACAGAGGAGATAGGGTTTGGTACGGTAAAGCCACTGGCAGAGTTGGAATTGGAGTATGTCCGTTATGTGCTCGAGAAATGTCAGGGTAACAAAAAAAAGGCGGCAAGTCTCCTTGGCATTAACCGTAAAACTATCCATCGCAGGCTGAAAGGCCTGAAAGACTGAGCGTTACTTTTTCAGATCAAGGGACATTTTGTCCCTCTGTGTCCACTATTGTCCCATTCTGCCCTCGGCTGTTTCTTTAGTTTTTCTTCTCAGTCCTGCTGTACTTTTTTTGTATCATGTTATTCCCCGGTTCTGCCAAGGTTTTTACAACAATTTTACCGTCACGCCTTTAGATGCGTCAGCATGGCATAGCGATTGCTATCTGCTAATCCTGTAATCACTGTTCTGATTACACGTCATTTTCCCTTTCCTCTTCATTCCCGGTCGGAAGAGTGCTCTGATGACCGGGAATAATTTTATTGTGACGGGAACATCTCAGAGAAAATCCATGGAAATGAGGTTTCATGAAGAAGCGTTCAAAGAAAACAGGCATTGCTTTGCTGCTTATCCTGCTAGGTGTGGGAGTACTTATTTTAAAAGGGATTTCAGATACTGGCGTTTATTATCGGACTGTTAGCGAGGTACTTGTTGATAACACTCTTCTTGAGGAACGCGGTGTGAGGATAAGCGGAGAGGTCGAGGGGGGAACCATCACCTATGACCAGCAGGAACTGAAACTCAGCTTTTTGGTGCGGGATCTTGAAGAACCCGAAAAGACAATGAATGTCGTTTACATTGGTGTTAAACCAGATGCTTTTGATGCAGACGTGGAGGTGATTCTTGAAGGGCGCTATGAGGCTTCGCAGAATACATTTTTCGCCGAAACACTGCTGGCAAAATGTCCTTCAAAGTATGAAGGAAAAACTGAACAGATAGAGGAGTAACTATGGTAACCTTGGGGAATCTGTCGCAGTCGGCGGCTTTTATATGCAGCCTTCTGGCTATGGTCCTGCTGCTGATCGGGCTGATGCGAAATGACCTGCGTTTTATAGAGGCTGGCCGTCGTGCTCTCACCGGAGTCGCTGTTTTTGCAAGTATGGCAGCTTTTTCGCTGGCGCGCCTCTTTATGACCGATAACTTTCAGGTGGAATATGTCGCATCCTATTCAGATCGGGCTCTGCCAATTTTTTATAAAGCAACTTCTTTCTGGGCGGGACAGAAGGGGTCGCTGCTATTCTGGGCCTGGGTGTTGAGCATTTACATTGCCATGGTGGCCTTTAATACCAGAAAAGAGACCACCCGTAAAAACACTCCTTATATTTATCTTGTTCTGGCAGCCATTGTCAGCTTCTTTTTCCTTCTCCTTATAACCGTTTCTTCTCCCTTTGATCTTTTAGCCTATATGCCAAAAGATGGAAATGGCCTTAATCCTATGCTGCAGAATCCGGGCATGATTTTTCATCCTCCTACTCTGTTCCTTGGTTATATCGGTTTTACCATACCTTTTGCTTATGCTATTGCTTCTTTGATATCAGGGGAAATTGATCCAGACTGGCTGAAAAAGACCAGGCGCTGGAATATTTTATCCTGGATTTTCCTCACCATTGGTATCATCCTCGGTGGTCAGTGGGCCTATGTTGAACTGGGATGGGGAGGATACTGGGCTTGGGATCCGGTTGAAAATGCCTCCTTTATTCCCTGGCTGGTTTCAACAGCATTTATCCATACTTCTATTATCCAGGAACGTCGGAATATTATGAAAGTATGGAATATGTCACTTATTGTTTTGACCTTTTTGACCTGTATTTTCGGGACATATCTGGTGCGGAGCGGGATTCTTCAGTCTGTCCATGATTTTGGTGCAACCGGACTTGGTGGTTACTTTCTAATTTTTATGATTGTGGTTGCCCTTGGAAGTATTATTCTTATTGCCGAGAGTTATGGTGATCTACGAACCGAACATTCTCTGGAGTCTCTTATCTCAAGGGAGTCTACCTTTCTCTTCAACAATGTGATTTTACTGGCCATTGCCTTCTCTACTTTTTTTGGTACCATTTTCCCTCTTATTTCAGAGGTTGTAACTGGCAATAAGCTCACGGTAGGCGAACCGTTTTTCAACATGGTGAATACCCCTCTGTTTTTATTGCTTCTAGCTATAACCGGGCTCTGTCCTTTGATTTCCTGGCGAAAATCCTCAATTAACAATCTAAAACAGAACTTCATGTATCCTTTTGGGCTGGCATTCGCTGGAGGGGTGCTAATGTTTGGCCTTGGTATTCGTGAGTTTTATCCGTTGGTTGCCTTTACCCTGTCAATTTTCGTTTCCGCTACCATCGTGCTGGAATTTATCGGCGGTGCAAGGGCCAGAAAAAAACTCACCGGAGAAGTCATTCTGCTGGCATTCCCAAAAGTAATCTGGAAACTGCGTCGCCGTTATGGTGGATATATTGTTCATTTCGGAGTGGTACTGGTAGTGATTGGAATAACAGGTTCCACAGCATTTAAACTCGAGAAGGAAGTCACCCTGCAGCGTGGTGGAACCATGAGTATTGGTGATTACACTCTGCAGTACAAAGATTTTAACAGCTTTCAGGACAGGAACCGAACCGTCTATGCTGCTACCATAGGAGTGGTTAAAGATGGGAAGGCTGTGAATGATATGTTTACAGAGCGGCGTTATTACATAAATGCGAAGCAGCCTACTACCGAAGTGAGCCTCAGGATGAGTCTCAAGGAAGATCTCTATCTGACCATGCCAATGATCGGCAAAAATGACGAGATCACCATAAAGGCAGCAGTCAATCCTTTACTGGGATGGGGATGGCTTGGTGGTGTATTCATGGTTGTTGGTGGGATTATGGCTATTATTCCATCAGGTAAAAGGAGAAAGGCGGTATGAGAAACATGTGGATAATCTTGTGCTCCTTAATCCTGTTGAGCCAGGCTGCAACAGTGCAGGCTTTGACAAGGAGTGAAGTCGAAAAAAATCTTATCTGTTATGCCTGTCCGGGAGAGCCATTAAATATTGATCGTTGTGGTGGTGGAGACCAGATGCGTGCTGAAATTGACCGCAGGTTGTCTCTGGGGCAGAGCAAAGAAACAATACTGGAGTTTTTCGTACAGCAGTTTGGTGATGGCATCCTCACTGCCCCCCCTCAGAAAGGATTTAATCTTGTTGCCTATGCAGCTCCTTTTGTCGGTCTGCTTATTGGACTGGTTGTTGCGGTGATCTTTGTCTGGAAGTGGGCGGCAGCAGGGAAATCATCCAGGGGTGGAAGGAATGAAGATGTCGAAGCTGCCGCCCTGTATAAGGATATGGAAAAGCAGGTGGAAGATGAGCTCAAGAAACTGGAGAATGACTAATGATTGTAGGCTTTTTTATGTTGATAATGATATGCGTTTCTGCCTATTTCCTGTCCCCTCTGCTGGGGCCTGCGGAGAGATGGCTGACTGACGTGGATTACGGAGCTGCCCGCAGGGCTCTTGAAGCAGAAAAAGAGTCATATCTGCGGGCCATGAAAGATATTGAATTTGAGCATGCCTCCAACAAAATTAATGACTCGGACTACGCTGACCTCAAGCTGCATTATGGTGCTCAAGCCGCAAAAGCGATCCGTGCCATTGAATTGTTACGGGATGATGAGCATCCCGCACTTGAAGAACCCCAAGACTTGTCATCCGGCCAGGTTGAGTTGCAAAAAAAACTCGAAGTAGAGATTGCCAATATCAAGGAAAAGCTTGATAAGCTTGAGTCTGGTTGGGACAACGGCGCAGTGGACGATGCCCAGTACGTTGAGTTGCATGATGAACTCATGGCGCAGCTTGAAAACCTTGTCGCCAGGCTTGAAAAGGCCAGGGCCTGAAATGTCCTGTTTTTTGACTGTAAAAAATCTTTTTAAAGAGTACGAGGGATGCCGTGCCTTGAGAGGAGTCAACTTCGGTCTTGAAAAGGGTGATTTCCTGAGCCTTTTCGGACCAAATGGCGCTGGCAAAAGCACTCTGCTTGGTATTGTCTCAACATTGGTATCTCCAAGTTCCGGGCAGATCGAAATAAAAGGGTTTGATCTCACAGAGGAGCCGGAACAGTTTAAGAAACAGCTGGGGGTTATTTCCCACAACTCTCTACTTTATGACCATATGACTGCCCTTGAAAATCTGATCTTTTATGCCTCCCTTTATAAGGTCAAAGCCCCGGAAAATAGAGCCGTCGAATTGTTGCGTGTTGTGGAACTGTATCCACGACGTCATTCCAGGGTCGGGCAGTTTTCACGGGGAATGCGGCAACGTCTCAGTGTAGCACGGGCACTGGTAAACGATCCTGCTCTGTTGTTACTTGACGAACCGTACAGCGGGCTTGATCAGTATGCCGCAGCTATTTTAACAGAACAGCTGGCTGAACTGAAAAGTAAAGAGCGAACAGTGATTATGGTAACCCATAACCTGGATCATGGACTGAATTCGGCAACAAAGGTTGGAATTCTTTCTGCAGGATGTCTGGTTTTTATGGAGGAACGAGACAGCGTTGATCCCGCCCTTTTTGAAGTAGAGTATCTCAGGCATGTTCAGGGAGCAGTGAGGGCATGAGCGGTTTCTGGCTTATTTTACAGAAAGACCTGCATGCTGAGTTCAGAAAACCTGAATCTGTGATCTCCATGGTCTTTTTTGGGTTCCTGCTTCTGGTTATTCTGAACTTGGCCATTCCGCTGGGCTCAGAAATTTCTTCTGAAACAGGGGCCGGGATTCTCTGGGTGGCAATCACTTTCTCCTCTATTCTTGGTCTCAACAGGACCATGAGTCAGGAAAAGGAGAACCGCTGCATGGATGGACTGTTGCTGAGTCCTGTGAGTATTGAAGAATTTTTTGCTGCGAAGATGGTTGTGAACGTTGTGCTGATGCTTCTTGCCGAATGTTCTATTGTTCCACTGTTTTTTATTCTTTATGGTGATAGTTTTTTTCAGTCTCTGCCAATGCTTGTTCTGGTCGTTTTGCTTGCTAATATCGGTTTTGCGGCTATAGGAACACTATTTTCTGCTATTACCGCCGGTACGAGTCGAAACGAGGCTCTGCTCCCACTGCTGTTTTATCCACTGGTAATTCCACTTATCAGTATCACGGTAAAGGTTACATCAATGATATTTCAGGGTGCTGTGATAAAGGATTATTCCTCCTGGCTGTACGTGATGCTCGCTTACGGGTGTATTTTTACCGGACTTGGTTTTTTGCTCCTGGGTCACGTTGTCAGAGAGTAGGGATCAACTTGAATAAACGCATTTATCAGGATTACTTATGTCAATTAAGAAAGACCAGATAGTGGTCATTGTGGCTGCTTTACTGTTTTGTTCTGCAATTTATACTGTCTTTGTCTATGCACCCACGGAAAGGGTGATGGGGCCGATCCAGAAGATATTTTATTTTCATTTGTCCAGTGCGCTGGTGGCTTTTCTGTCCTTCTTTACGGCATTTGTCAGTGGTGTTTTGTTCTTGATTCGAAAAGATTTGAAGTGGGATGTTGTTGGGGTGGCCAGTGTCGAGATCGGTCTGGTGTTCACAACTCTTGTTCTGATCACCGGAGTACTCTGGGGAAGGCCGGTGTGGAATACTTGGTGGACCTGGGACCCGAGGCTCACCACGTCACTGATTCTCTGGTTTATTTATGCCTCTTATTTTATTTTACGTTCATCGGTGGAGAGACAGGATAAGCGAGCTGTTTTTTGTGCAGTTCTTGCCATTGTCGGCTTTGTTGATGTACCCATTGTCTTTTTATCGGCCAGGCTGTGGCGAACCATTCATCCCGTTGTGATACGGGCAGGTTCAATTGATATGGCCCCAGCAATGATTACAACACTCCTGGTGTCCCTTGGTACTTTTACCCTTCTCTGGGCTCTTCTTCTGTACCATAGAACGAGAACACTCACCATGGCCGGTAGGGTGAAAAACTTGGAAAAACGACTGGATGGAGGAATTCTATGAGCAGCGAACTGTTTTTGATCGCAGGGTATATGGTTATCTGGGGTGGCGTGTTTGGTTATGTCTTTTTTGCCGCCCGGCAGCAGCATCTGCTTGCTGCAAGAGTACAGGTGCTAGAAGAACTGATAAAGGAAAAGGAGCTTTAAGAATGGTTAATGTAAGGACGACCAAGGAAGTAGTGGTTATTGTCTTTTTCGGGATGGTAACGGCAGTGATGGTGCTTTTTGCAGTGATTAATCTCCCTGGAAACAAGATCCCTGAGAGTAGCCCTCAAGATACTGCAATCTTGTCACAACAGAGCCAGCAGATGCTGATTGAGGAAAAAATTGCAACATACAAATCTATTCTTGTCAATAACCCGACCAGCATCAGAGCTTTGACAGAGCTTGGTGATGTCTATTTTGATTCCGGCAGATATCAGGAGGCCATTGACATCTTTTTAAGAGCCTCTGAAGTTGGTCCGGCAACCGTCCATGTGGAGAATGACCTTGGATTATTGTATCTGAATATAAATCAGTACGATCTTGCCATAGAACGGTTTCAGAGGGCCCTTGATGTAGATCCGTCACATGTGGATTCACTTTTTTATATCGGCATGATCTACCAGTATAAGGGGGATGCAGAGATGGCTGAAAAAGTTTTTGAAAAGATCCTGGCAGCAAATCCGTCCCCGCAGTTGATTGAAAAGGTTAATGAGCAACTATCTGGAATGAAGAGCCAACGGTAATCGTGAAAATGCAACATTTTTTCTGAAAATTTGTTTTCTTTTGGAACCTTTTTCGAGCTGCGTTGAGCAGTGAGGTGGTCAAGTAAAAGTGGACATTCAGTTAAGCAGCATTCGCCAGCCGTGATCTGGTCGACCTGGTGAATAAAAATATTTTGTAGAAACGGCCCCAGGCGGTGGCAGGAGTACAAGCTATAAATTACGCTCTCTGTGAGGTGAGAGGATAGACTCCCCGTGGGGCTTACGATAGGAGAAAATTTGTATATGTGACCCGTGGTACTT
>JALSMA010000023.1 GCA_026988015.1 Desulfobulbaceae bacterium
CTTGAGTATCACAGTATTAAAAAAAACTCCATTAGTTCAGTATGTTACTGGATCAGCTTACAAAAACGAGAAACCGCCTAACGTTATCCAGTTGAAATTATTTGATTAAACGTTGGGACACTAGTGATGTTTTTACTATTTTTAATGTGATAGTGTGCTATTCTCCCGTGGAGAATCGAGTAATTTCTTCAAATATACTTGCTAATCTTGAAAATTGACAAGATCGTTAAAAGTAAAAATAAGCGGTGCCAAGCAGGTAGGCGTAAGTGCAGATTCCGAAAAACTTCAGATGCACCCCAAGGGTACTTCCTGAAGGGCACACAGTGAAGCAGGTGAAGAGTTTTTACGACGCTATCAAAAGTATATATCTGTATTCCAGTATTTTGCTGATAAAACAACCACAATGTTGTCACCGATTCAGGATTATTGTAATAAAAATCAATCACTCTTTGGGTCACCCTGTTCACTACACTTTACCCCGGGATACACATGAAAAACATATCGCTGCTAGCAATTCTTCTTCTTACGGTTGTGACTGGTTGTGCCAGAAAAGCACCGGAACCCATTGCCGTTCAGGTTCCAAGTCGACCCATTGATTATCTGGGTGAAATTAAACCCCTTCTTGATAAGCGCTGTGCTGTTTGTCACTCCTGCTACAATTCGCCTTGTCAGCTGAAACTGAGTTCTTATGAGGGGCTTGATCGTGGAGGCAGCAAGATACCGGTTTATAATGCCACTCGTATGACCACCATGGATCCCACCCGGCTTTTTGTCGACGCCCATAGTACTGAAGAGTGGCGGAAGAAGAATTTCCATACGGTTACAAAGAGTACGGCTGCTGACGGCCTGAATAATTCACTTATGCTTCAGATTCTGGACCATAAAATGAAAAACCCTGCGGTAACCGGAGAGTATCGTTCAGAGGCCGACAACCTGACTTGTTCCGAGACTTCCATTGAGCTTGACGGCTACCTCTCCAAGCATCCCAATCGGGGGATGCCTTTTGGTTTTCCACCATTGGAAAGGAATGAATTTGAGCTGATTGCAGGATGGCTGGCACAAGGGGCTAAGGGGCCGTCAGCAGGAGACCAGGAGAAGATAACGACACCTGAACCTGCTGATGCTGTAGAAATTATAAAGTGGGAGACTTTTTTTAATAATCCGGCTCCCAAATATGCAATGACCGCCCGATATCTCTACGAACACCTGTTTCTGGCCCATATAAAGTTTGGAACAGATAGCAATGAGTATTATGAGTTGTTACGCTCCACCACTCCCCCGGGAAGTCCGATTAAACTCATTGATACTATACGACCCTACGATGACCCGGAAGTGGAGATCTTCTACTATAGATTTCGAAAAATTCATTCCACCATAGTACATAAGACCCATATGGTTTTTGACTTTGATGACGCAAAGCTTGCCCGTTTCAAAGAGTTGTTTATAGAGCCGAAGTGGTTACAGGAACCACACCTGGTTGGATATGATCATGTTCTCAGTGCTAATCCCTTTGCCTCTTTTGAGCAGATACCGCCACGTTCCCGTTACCAGTTTCTTCTTGATAATTCGCACTATATTATTATGACATTTATCCGCGGTCCGGTGTGTCGGGGGCAGGTGGCACTCAATGTTATTCAGGATCATTTCTGGGTTCTGTTTCAGGATCCGGATCATGATTTCAGTGTCCTGAATCCGGGTTTTTTGAAGTTACAGAAAGAGAATCTGATGATGCCCATTGAAAAGGGCAGCAAATTTCCGGTTTTTGATCTTATCGGCAACAAATATGATAAAGCCCTGGAACGCTTCTACAGGGCACGTCAGGGATTTTATATGGCCTTAAACTACAAGGGCCAGGGATACGATGCGATCTGGAAGGGGAGCAAGGCCTCCGATGCTCCGGTTCTCACCGTCTACCGTCACTTTGACAGTGCCTCTGTTCACAAGGGTGTTTTAGGTGATTTGCCCCGTACTCTGTGGGTGATGGATTACCCGCATCTGGAGAGGATTTACTATGCACTGGTTGCAGGATTTGATGTCTATGGCACCCTCGGTCATCAGTTGGCCACCAGGCTCTACATGGATGGTCTGCGTGAGGAGGGAGAGGGGTATTTTCTGAGTTTCATGCCGGTTGAACAGCGCTGGCCCATGATGAAATCCTGGTACAAGGGAATTGATCCTAAAAAAGTGATGTACTTTGATGCAGGGATACCTGCTGGGATAACCTATAAGACAGATAATCCTAAACGGGAATTTATGGAAGAGATTGTGACTAATCATATCCTGCCGGAAACAGGTATCCACTTTGATAAGGTTAACTATCTGACTGGAGGAGAGGGGTTTCCGCAACTTCCGGACCAGTATGTAACCCTGGAGGATTATCTGCAGGCATTCCGGGCGGTGTCAAAACCGGGCACAGAGTTCTTTGACTTCGTGAATGATTTCAATGCCAATGTGGTCTACATCCGTATCCGTAAGAATGATGGCACAGATGTTGTCGTGTCCATGGTAATTAACAGGTGGCATGACAATGTTGCCTTTCTGTTCAGGGAGGAATCTGCCCTTGATACAAGAAAAGACAACGCAGATTTTATTCCGGGGTTCCTGGGATCTTATCCAAACTATTTTATAGATATCAACCAGGATGATCTTCCTGAATTTTTTGATCTCATGGCCAATCTCAACAAATTGGATGAAAAAGAGGTACACAGACGTTTCGTCAAATACGGGGTAAACAGGTCAAAGAAGGATTTCTGGAGTTATTATGACTGGTTTCAGGCGCGCTTCGAGAAGGAGCAGCCGGTACAGTCAGGACTCTTTGACCTGAACCGCTACTATTATGATGCTTTTTAACAGGAGTTCTCGTCCGGATGTTGCAGGGAGCGCTGCCTGGCACAGGCAGCGCTCCCTGGGGACCATCGTATCCGTCTTTGTTATTCCAGCCACCGACAGATTTCACCAACTTCAGCCCGCTCTGTACGATATCCATTCACTGGTGATTCCATATCCGGATAGCCTACTGAGAGGCCGATAATTAACCGCTTTGAGGAAGGTATACCAAGGGCTTTTTTGACTTCTGCAGCGTAATCTGTTGCAAATGCCTGGGGTACCGTGGCAAGTCCCTTTGCGTGGGCGGCAAGCATCAGGCTCTGGGCAAAGAGGCCGATATCAAAGAGGGACCAGTCGCTTAACGATGCATCCTGGAACAGATAAATGGCATGTGGAGCGTAATAGAAGTTGAAGTTGGCTTTTTTGGCCTTAATGATCATCTCCGGTGCGCCAAGATCAATCCCTGTGAGTTCTTTTCGTTTGGCAAGGAGGTGCTTGATCCGGTTGTTTTCCGCTTCCGGCCATGAGGTGGGTGCGGCAAGATCCGGCTTGTTGGGTTTGTCTGCTTCAAGCAGGCTGACCAGAGTTTTCGAGAGTTCCTGCTTTTTGTTGCCGGAGAGTATTATTGCCTCCCAGGGCTGGGAATTTTTGTATGAGGGACTCCACCGGGCAATTTCGATCAGTTCTTCAAGATCTTTTCTGGGAACAGATTGTTCGGTGAATTTCCTGATGCTTCTACGGGTTTTTATGCATTCGAGGGTATCCATGACACCATTTACAGGTTGAAGGAATCTTAAGCGGAGCTGGTGGGCCGTAAAGCTTTCAGGTCTCCGTTGTAAGCAGTATACTATGGATATATGGTTTACAATAAAATGTCCAAATCTTTCTTTCCTTTCACCTTATTCTTCTTTAAAAAAATCTCATGTTAGCAACGTGGCAGAATTGGCGTCAAAAAAGCAGATATCGTGAAGTTTCACGGGTCTGCATTCCTCTGGTAATGGGAATGGCTGCAACCACAGTCATGGAGTTTACGGATCGTATTTTCCTATCTCATTACAGTGTCAATGCTATATCTGCTGTGGTACCGGCAGGGGTCAGTGCTTTTCTTATACTCTGCTTTTTAGGTGGTATCGCCGGGTATAACACAGTGTTCATCGCCCAATATCATGGAGCCGGCAGACCGGAAAAGATAGGAATAACGTTATGGCAGGGACTGTTTTTCACCTTTTTTTCAGGGGGGATTCTTCTCGGTATAGCTTTTTTTGTAACAGAACCTCTTTTTACGCTGGTTGGTCACAGTCCGGAAATTCGTCTCCTCGAAAATCATTACTTTAAGATCTTATGCCAGGGGGGGATTCTCCATGTTGCCATTCAAGCCTTGTCCGGTTTTTTTACCGGCAGAGGGATGACTAGGCCCGTGATGCTTGCAAATATTGTGGGGATGGTTATCAACATTCCGTTGAACTATGCCTTGATAAACGGAGTATGGGGAATGCCGGAGCTTGGTATCCAGGGAGCAGCACTGGCCACGGTTGTTTCCTGGGCAGTGGTTGTGTTGTGCCTTGGGCTTCCTGTTTTCTCCAGTCGCTTCAGACAGGAATTTCAACTTATGGAGACCATGAGGCTGGACTGGGTGATCATGCAGAGACTTCTCAGGTATGGAGTTCCGGGTGCTTTGCAGTTCAGTCTTGATATCTTTGCCTTCACCTTCTTTATTCTCATTGTCGGACGTATGGGAATTATTCCTCTCGCGGCATCAAATATTGTGATTTCCATCAGCTCCCTGGCCTTTATGCCGGCCCTGGGATTTTCTTTTGGCATGAGCAGCCTGACCGGACAGGCACTTGGACGTGGCCGGCCTGACGAGGCACGGTCTGCGGCCTGGAGCGGTATTCATATACTGCTGCTTTATACAGTGCCCCTGGGAGTACTTTTTGTGTTTGCGCCCGAATTTATTATCTCCATCTTTATGAACAGGGGGGATATGGGGGGGGAGTATGATGCCATTCTGGCCATGAGTATTAGTCTATTGAAGCTGGTTGCCATGTATATTCTCCTGGATGTTTTTTACATGATCTTTGCAGCAGTCCTCAAGGGGGCAGGGGATACCCGTTTTCTTCTCTGTGCAATCTCAGGGGCTACTCTCTGTGTTATGCTGATTCCTCTCTTCACCGGGATTAACTATTTCGGTATGGATATTTATATGGCCTGGGGCTGTATTGTTCTTTTCATAGCCACCCTTAGTGGTATGATATCCTGGCGCTACCATGGTGGGAAATGGGAACGGATGCTGGTGATTGAAAAAGGCTGAACTCAGCTGGGTTGCCGGGTGCCAGTTTCGATGAATATCAGAGCAGGGATTCCTGTAAAAGATATCAGTGGCTTTCCCTGCTGATGTCTCGGTGATGGTACTCGACTGCGGAGAAATCTTTTTTCAGCAGCCTTGCCAGGGTTTCGACAACAGCCACGGAGCGGTGATGGCCCCCGGTGCATCCGATACCGACCCGGAGCTCCTCTTTGCCGCTGCTCTGGAGTTCTTTTGCCTGGAATCGTATGATGACTTCCAGGTGCTGTAAACATTCCTTTCCGCTGGTATTGTCCAAAACAAAGTCTGCAACCTCTTCGGTTAGGCCGGTGAAAGAGCGCAGCTTCGTATCGTGGAAAGGGTTGCTCAGGAAACGGACATCAAAGAGAAAATTTACGTCTTGAGGCGGTTTATATTTATAACCGAATGAGAAGAGGGTGATGGGGAAATTTCTTTTATCATTCATGATTTTACCTCAAGAGTTCATGCCGAGTGAAAAGAGCTGTCACTTGACAGTTATCCATCTGATTTAACTTCACAAAGTTTAGGATATTGGCCATGCCGTCACCAGCCTCGCTGTCGATGATGATTATGATTTTAACAATATAAGCTCCAAACTGTATGACCTCCTCAAGAGCACGGATTAGTTGGCTGCCTGTAGCCACAACATCTCCTACCAGTGCGACTCTATCTCCTGCTTTTATGCGTGATTCAATCCATTTTGGATCCATTATGTTGCCGTCTTTTCGCATGGAATCACGAATGTAAAAGACCCCGATCTCTTTTAAAAAGGCGGCGCGGCAGATTATAGAAGCGATTGGGTGTCCCGGTCCTCCAAGTGCACATATCTGCAACTCTTTAATCTCGTTGTAGACCAGTTCACCGGCCAGCCTGATTCCCTGGTGCTTGAGGGAGATTTTAAAAAAGTCAAAATGATCGGTAAGTATTCCAGACGGGGTACGAAAGTGGCCCTCAGCCTGATAAGCACGTTCGGCAATGAGGCGTCGCAGTGCCTTCTTGTTGTCACCCATGGTATTCCTCTTCTAGATGGGAGAGTGTTTTTAAACTGAGGGAACTATTTGTTTTTCTTTGCATCATAGACCACGATTAGTGGTTTTTTGAGGGTTTTGGCAATACTGTCTGTCAGTGAGCCGAAGAAGAATTTTCTCACTCCGTGCGCTCTTATGGCACCCATCACAACGATATCATGTCCTTCCGCCTCTTCTTTAATAGTGTCCACTCGGGAATCAGTTGCCACTGATTTTACGGAAAGTTTCACCAGGCCAGGCTGTTTATTCAGCCAGGTCCGGATTTTCTCTGTCTGGAGGTCAAGGTCGCTCTGGTCTGCTTCAGAACTGAGAAGACAGAGGAGTTGAATTTGATGCTCTCCTACGGTATCCAGAGCTGCCACAACCGGATAAACTTCCGCAAGATCCTCCATGTCTGTGATAGGGACGAGGATCTTCTCAGTATGGAGCACTCCATAAAATTGGACAACAATAACCGGGCAGGAGACGTTACCGGCAACTGTCTCCAGGATATTGGAAAAATCGGATGCCTCATCATGGAGCGGATAGCTGAGCACAACCGCCCTGGCATCATTATACTCTACAGCAGCTACTAAACCCGAGGCAATGCTGACATCTGGGACAACTTCTGTGAGCAGTTCGTAGCCCATGCTTTCCACCTCTTCTCTTTCGACCTGGAAGTGGTTTTCTGCGGTAACGGTATCTGGTGGGCGGACGAATACAGCCATGGGGCGTGCCTTGAAATAGTGGGCAAAAATCGTGGCAATCCTTGCTATACCATTTACGGTATGACGCCGGGTTGCACCGAAGACGACTACACTTTCAGGGTTGTCTGGAGGTGTCAGTTTCCGCCATGTCCAGGGAAGGATTTTCACCCCTGCCTCCGATCTCATAAACTGGTGACACTCTTTCTCTGTCAACCCTTCGCAACGTGGTTCATCTTTTCCGTTTGACTCCGGTGCCATTGTCTCATTGGCACTGATAACCGCAAATTTTGCAGCAAGCGGCCCGACTAGTTCGGAGAGGAATACTCCGGTGAGTACTACCGGAGTGATGATAGAAGAGTATACAGCCAGGCTCTGGTCTGCACTGATGAGAAAGATAAGGCCGATGGCGACGCCTGCTTGTGGAACCAGTGAGAGTCCAAGATATTTCCGGATGACATCAGGAGCCTGGCTGAGTTGCGCTCCAATCTGGACTCCTATAATTTTACCGACAATTCTGGCCAGGAAATAGGCCAGTCCAATGAGTCCGGCGCTGCCAAGGGTTTTTATGTCGAGGTGTGTGCCGGCCAGGGTAAAAAACAGCACATAGATCGGTGGTTCGAAGTTGTTGAGGACTCGAAAGACCCGGACATCTCGCTCAGCTTTATTTACCAGGGTAAATCCGGCCACCATACCTGCAAGAAGTGGTGAAAGATTGAGGTATACGGCAAGCTCACTGCAGAGAAGGAGGATGGCGAGGCCAGCAGTGAGCATTTCTCCTTCTTTTTTGAGTTTTTCAAGTATCACTTCCAGGCAGAATCCTGTGATCCAGCCAAGTAGCAGTGACAGGAAAATTTCAAGGAACCCGCTGCCGATGGCCATGAGTATGGGGGTACCATCCTGTCCGATTATCTGGTGGGTGAGAGAAATAGCCAGTCCAAAAATGGCGATGGCCAGGCCGTTATCAATTGCAACGATGGCCAGAAGAGATGAGGTGAGGGGGCCTTTTGCGTTGAGTTCCCGGACAACCAGCAGGGTCGCGGCAGGTGCGGTGGCAACGCTGACTGCGCCCAGCAGGATAGCAAGGGCCAGGTTTTCTCTCAGTTGCCAGCTTTCAATGCCCAGGCTTGTATAGGTGATGAGTATGAAAACGGTGGTGGTAACCAGTAGAAAAGCACAAGTTGTTTCAAAAAAGGCGACAAACAGGAGGCTTCGGGCATGTTCTTTCAGTTTCTTGAGCTCAATGTGTTCGCCGATACCGAAGGCTATGAGCATAAGTGCTATACGGGTAAAGTGATCGAGGCTGTTTCCAATCGATCCTTCTGAGATAAGATTAAAACCACTTGGACCGAGGAGCAGACCGGCAATAATATAGCCGGTCACCGAAGGCATATGTATCCGTTGTGACAGCTTTGCCGCAATGAGTCCTGTGGCAAGAAGGATAGCAATACCAGCGGTTACCATGGGTTGTTTCCTGAAAGTGAGGGCGGTTTTTTTTGTTTTGAAGGGTACCGCCATAATATTACATCTTCTGTTCTGCTTTCCAAAGCAAAAAGAAGGTTGTTTTTTAATCTACTGACCGTGTACATCTACGGATCCAATATTCTTCCAGGAAACAGGAACCGATTAGAGCGCCGGGGAGATGTTGTAGCTATGGAGTAGAAATCGATATACCTGCAGTTTGATAAGGGGAAATATGGGATCAGGTGAAAAAAAGATAACAGGTATTCTGCTGATGCTTTGCGCATCGGCCTGTTTTGTGACCATGTCCACGCTGGTTAAGGCAATGGGTGATTCTGTGCCCCTTCCCGAGTTGATGTTTCTTCGTTGTCTGCTTGCTGTTCCTGTTCTCTTTGTGTCCCTTGTAAGGCGTGGTGAGCCACTGGTTACCAGAGCTTGGAAGGTATTACTGCTGAGGACTGTTTTCGGATCCGTGGCTATGTTCTGTTTTTATTATGCCCTTATCAATATGCCCCTTGCCGACTGTGTCTTTCTAGGACGGACTCAGCCTCTGCTTTTGACACTTGCAGCTCCCTTTATTGTGGGAGAACGTACTCCGAAAGAGGCATGGGTTGCCATCCTCTGTGGATTGGCAGGCTCTCTCTTTATCATGCGTCCCGGTCTTGCCTGGAGCGGTGCCGCCTGGGTGGCTCTCCTTGCTGCAGCCACATCGGCCATTGCTCACCTGTTTGTGAGAAAGCTTGGCCGTACTGATAACCCGGGGGTTATTGTCTTCAACTTCACCTTTCTGCTGGCGGCTGTAAGCGGATTGCTGGGCTATCAGTCATTTGTGATCCCGAACCTTCGACAGTGGGGTTTTATCGCCAGTATATCATTTTTTGCAAGCTCTGGACAGTACCTGCTGACCATGGCTTACCGACACGACAAAGCACCGGCCATTGCAGCTTCAAGCTACGCCTCTGTTGTGCTTTCGGTGATTTATGGTTATTTTTTCTGGAGTGAAGTTCCGTCTGCGGCCACATGGGTTGGCGGGGTCTGTATTGTGAGTGGTGGTATCTGGCTGGTGTACAGTCGTTTACGAAAACAACAGAGAAGAGAGAAAACAAATGCATTCCATCTTTGAGACCGAAGTAACGGTGCGTCCCGATGATATTGATATGAACAACCATGTTCACTACTCAAGATACCTTGATTATATCCTGATGGCCCGTTATGACCAGATGAAAAAGGATTATAAAATGACCATGGAGGAGTTTGTGGTGCGGGGCTTTTCCTGGGTGGCCTCAGAGCTTACCATCCGTTACAAACGGCCCATTCTTCTTCAGGATGAAACGGTGAAGGTGCGGACTCAGCTGGAGGAATTTCATGGCGCTAAGGTTGTTATTAATTTCTGGATAGTAAAGGGAGAAAGAGACAAGATTGCTGCACAGGGCCAGGTCAGTTACACCATGGTGGCTATTAATAGTGGGCGCCCCGCCCGGGTTCCGGATGATATTGTGGAGAAGTATCAAGTGTGATTTTTTCTGCTCAGGTACCGTGCTGATGGGGATAATCGCCATAGGGATGGATGTGTTCATGGCTGTGGACCTGCTTCTGTTCACAACGTTGCAGGCTGCCATCCTGGACGGTATAGAGTGTCGTACAGGTGGCGGCCAGGAAGTCAAGATCGTGGGAGATGATGATGTGGGCAAGATCCAGCCCCCTCAGGATCTCTATCAGGCGTTCCCGAGTGGCAGGATCCAGGTTGTTACTCGGTTCGTCAAGGAGGAGCAGTTGTGGTTTCATGGCAAGTATCGTAGCCAGGGCCACCAGTTTTTTTTCGCCCCCGGAGAGATTATGTGTGATGCGCCCCTCAAAATCTTTCAGGCCAAGCTGTTCCAGGGTCTGGACGGATACATCACGGGCATCATCAGGGGAAAGACCAAGGTTTAATGGTCCAAAGGCCACATCCTCAAGAACTGTGGGCGAGAAGAGCTGGTCGTCTGAGTGTTGGAACAGGAAGCCCAGTTTACGCCGCAATTTTTTTATATCTCTGGATTTTGTAACAGCATTGCCTTCAAGAAGTATTGTTCCGCTGTCCGGCTTTAACAGCCCCATGATAAGCTGAAAAAGTGTTGTTTTACCGCAGCCGTTGGGGCCTATCAGTCCAACATGCTCACGATTTATACTGAAGTTGATGTCCTGCAGCAGGGACGCAGATGTTCCGGGGTGAGAATAACTGATATTGCATAGTCTAAGGAGTGGTGGTGTTTCGTAATTCATGGAAACACTATACAGGATTATTCAGGGAAAACCCAGCGAGAATAAGGCTTATAAGGAGCAGGCTAGCCAGCAGAAGATAGTCGCTCTTTCTCAGCTGTGGTTGTTTGAGTGGAATCAGGCGGCCATCAAAGCCACGCAAGATCATAGCCTGATGAACCCGTTCTGCACGGTTCCAGCTCTTAACCAGTGTCATGCCAAAGAGATGGCTGTAGGTACGGTAGGTGTGCAGGGAATTTGAAGGTGTAAACGCCCTCAGTTGTGCTGCCCGGTGCAGTCGCAGGTATTCCTGATGGATGACAAAGAGCTGACGGTAGGAAAAGAGGAGGAGAAATACCAATTTGCGTGGTAATCTTAGTCTTTCAAGGGCATGGCCCAGACTGACCGTACTGGAGGTCGCGAGGAGGGCCAGGAAACAGAAGAGGATTCCGTTGGTCTTTATGGCGATAAGACAGGCTATACGCATTCCATCCAGACTGATTTGGAAGTACTGCAGTTGGACAATATCTGCTCCGCCATAGGTGAGCGGCAGGGAGAACAGGAGAAAAAGGGTGAATATATTCACCGTTGCAATCCGTTTTAGAATAAGTCCGGGGGATGGTCGTGAAATCAAGAGCAGTAGCGATGTGAAAAGAAATCCAATCATGGCCACTGCAAATGAAGTCGTTGTGGCAAGAACCAGGCTGAGCACTGTTCCGCCAATGACTTTTACTCGTGCATCACTGCAGTGAAAAAGAGTTGAGCCAGAACTGAAGGGCTCGGATATCATGTCGTGGTATTGTGGGGATTGCGGCGGTATCGAAACCAGGCAGCAAGTCCCGCAAGTCCGAGCAGGTATCCGATACCACCCATGATGTCAAGAAACCCCGGCTTTCTCTCTTCAGCCATGGCCAAGCTTCTCTTTATGGGAGCAAGTTCCTGTTTAAGCAACTCTTCCATTATCCGTTTCAACTCCTGATTGTCTGATACGGTTGATACTGTTTTTTTAGAGCTGAGAGGTTTCTGTTTCGGCTGGACGGTTTTTTCGGGTATGTGTTCGGGGAGATACTCACTTGCAGGAACCAGCCACTGGTTCTGGTGACCTTCACTTCCGGTGACCACAATGAGAAGATCCATGGCTTCATTCCTGGCCTGTGGTGGGATGGTAAAACTGAAAATTCCTTTTTTGTCACCCTGTCCTGTGAGCAGTACCGTGCCGGAGTTTTTGTCTTTTACGGTAATGGATCCGTTAATCAAAGGGCGTTTTCCTGAAAAACTGGCCTCAACGGTGATGGTGTTTCCTGAAACCCATGCAAAGACGTGGATTTTATGTGCAAATACCTGTTGCGGGAGAAGGAAAATCCCGCTAAGAAACATGGTTATGGTCAGCAATCGTGTTGGTAAGTTCATTGTGGTGATGTGGTCAAAGAAAGAATTTCAGGTTGTACCCGCACGAGAAAGGTGACGACGAACATGGTTATCAATCCCTCAACAATCATGACAGGAAAATGGCTTGCCAGTATAAGGCTTGCGACTTTAAGAAAGCCCTGGTCTGAGAGAAAGAGTGCTCCTGCCATGAGAAGCGCTGAAAAAAACATGGAGCAGAACCCGGCAAGGAAACCTGCCGTCATCTGTTGTTTTCTGGTGCCCAGTAGCATGGGGTGAAGAAGGAGACCGCAGAGTACTGCAGGTCCTGCGATGTTGAGTCCGTTGGCCCCCAGCACAATTATACCACCATATTGGAAAAAAATGGCCTGGAGGAAGAGGGCGACAATAATAGCAGGGAATGCTCCCCAGCCAAGGATCAGCCCCAATAGTCCACCGAGAAGCAGATGCACAGAACCGGGGCCAATGGGAACATGAATAAGGGAGGCCACAAAAAATGTGGCTGAGAGCAGGGAAACAGTCATGATGCGATCGTAATCAAGCTTTTTCAACCCAACTGCTGTACCCATGACGGTGAGCACAGCACTCCCTGCGAGAACGGGTGTACTTAAGATTCCTTCTGAAATGTGCATGGCGGTTATTTTCTGAAATCAGTGCAAATCTTTCCCGGTGGAACTCATGGAGAGACTCCCATTTCGTACACCTCGTAGAGCCGTGAGACTGTCAGCAAGCCTTCGAACCTCACCAGCCTTGCCACGGACAATAATAACTTCAAGGCAGTTGTGGTGATCCATGTGGACATGGGTGGTGGAGACGATCTGGTTATGGTAATCATGTTGCAGTTCAGTCACCTTCTCCTGCAACTGGTGCTGATGATGGTCATATACAAGTGAAATTACGCCCATCACCGCCTTCTCCGCCTGCCACTCTTTCTCAATGATACGGCCCCGGATCAGGTCACGTAGAGCTTCAGAGCGGTTTTGGTAATGATGCTCCTTGATGAAATTATCAAAATCTTCAAGAAGAGTGTCTTCCATGGAGACTGTAAATCGCTTCAACATCTGTAACACCTTTTTTTTATTTGTGTTAATATAGCACCTGTCAAGAGAAAGGTCAACAGGCTTGTCACTAATTTGATTGTGAGGATATGGTATGGAGTTTTCGATAAAACCCATAGGGACGATTCATTCCTGTTATACAGAGAAGTTCGGCATACCAAGGCAACCCGGACTGGTTAAAAGTGCTCGTGGAAGCATTGAGATGTTACCACCCTGTGACCGGGAGGAGATGTTTAACGAACTTGAAAGCTTTTCTCATATCTGGGTCCAGTTTCAGTTCCATGAAGCTGTGTCTGACGGGTGGCGCCCCACTGTTCGTCCACCATGGCTTGGTGGCCAGAAGCGGGTAGGACTTTTTGCATGCAGGACTCCGCATCGTCCAAATTTCCTGGGGCTTTCTGTGGTTCGTCATCATGGGTTGCGACGGGAGAAGGGGAAGCTGCACCTTGATATTAGTGAGCAGGATCTCCTGCATGGCACGCCAGTTTTCGACCTCAAACCTTATGTCCCATACAGCGATGTTGTACCTGATGCCAGCAGTGGCTTCGCTCGTGTTACCACCAGGAAGCTGGCGGTGTTTTTCATTCCAGAGGCAGAGGAAAGATGTCGTTCTTATCGGGAGCGGACAAAGAGAAATCTGCGGGCTCTGGTGGTGGAAATTTTGTTACAGGACCCACGACCGGCAAGTCAGCGCGGCAGTACAAGGGAGTACGGAATGCTACTCTGGGATGTAAATATCCGCTGGAGGGCGAATGATGAAGGTTTTACGGTGTTCGCGGTGGAGGGGCACAGGGGCTGAATTTTTACGAGTCGGTCAGCATGTTACTAAAGGAACAATTATGAAACGGTCACAGATTCAGGTAGGGGAAAAATCTGCGATCAGTCCCCCATGAGATCGTCAAGGAGATTATCGAGTTCTTTCTTTTCAAAGTCAAGGGGGGTGTCCTTTGCAGGGGCTGGGTTGTTCTGTCCCTCTTCAAGTATATCTTCCGCGGAGATGTTTTCCTGGTGTAAATCGCTGTCTTCAGGGCAGGGCGTTTCTGTTGCAATATTCCAGTCGGCAAGGCTGTTGATGATGATGGTTCTTACAGCAGGCTTCTGCTCGGGGGCCAGGGTATCACAGAGTTCAGAGAAAAACATCTCAAAAGCTGCATCCACGGCCACTTTGAGGCTGTATATACGATTATTTTTGATTACAAAGTTGTTGGGGAACGAGCCGTCTGACTTAAAGGAATCGAGCAGGGTGCTGACAATGGATGCGTCCACTGTTTTTTCGATGTTGTCAAGAATATCATTGAACGCTTTGGTGTGATTTTCAATGATAATGCGTGATTCATTTTTGAGGTCAAGACCAACGGGTAAACCTTCCAGCTTGTCCATGAAGTAATCGATAAGATCTTCACGGATTATTTTTCCATGCTGGGAGGCAATTATCTGCATTTCTCCAACCTGCTGTCTGAAATCCTGAACAGCCTTCTTCAGGGCGAGATTCGTGGGCATATAGATCTGGTGAAAGGTCTTCATTCCTGCCCAGTAGTCTTTTTCTGCGTATAAATCAGCTGTTTCGGTGAGGCCACCAAAGAGATCGCCGGTAAACAGAACCTTCCGCTCCTCATCATAAAGAGCGCAGGCTCCCCGGAAATGAGCATAGGGCGTGGGGATCAGCCGTAACTGGTGGCCGGTTTTCACCTTGATTTTTCCGGTCTTGAAGTTCTCAGTGGCGATGAATTGTTTTTCTTTCAGTCCGTAAAAACGAACCAGGCGCCAGGTATCTTCAGACGTGACAATCTGAAGTTTAGGAAAGTGACGCTGGAAGTACACTGTATTGATGCAGACATCAGGATCCTGGTGATTGAGGTAAACAAGATCAAGGTTGTAATCAGCGCCGAGGACCTCCTCGATCTTGCCAGCTATGACATTGAAGTCCGGACTTGGTCCAGGATCTATCAGGAGATTAAACTGTTTCCCGTTACCTCTGAAAATCCGTAAATAGGCATTACTTTCAAAATTTTTCTCTGTTCTATTGCCTATCCAATAGATATCTTGGGCAATTTCTACTGGTCCGGAGTAATCGGGTTGCGAGGAGGTCATGATTCTTCCTATTCAATGGTGTGTGAAAAAAAGTGGTATTTATTTCTGAGAATAGGAATTACACATTTAGAGGGAATTTGTCAATTAGTTCCTTATCCTTCATGGCCAGGGGAATCTGCACTGATGTCCCCCGGTTCATGTCTTCTGGTATTTACCTACCGTTCCATGTAAGCATCCATATACGTCCAGAGAACTGCCCCCTGCTCAACATCTTTTTCCTCTCCCTGGGGGTTTTTGAGTTTGTAGTCTGCGGTGCTTAGTGCTGAAAATCCCCACCAGCCTGGCAGAGGGCAGGTAAAGCTGAAGACGCCCTCTGAATCGGCTTTAATAACCTGAGTTATGTGGAGATCACTGGGTGCTTCATACTTCTGACCCTTGTTATAAAGTTCCACTTCAACTTCAGCGCCAGGAAAAGGTTTGCCGTTAAGAAGTACCTGACCGCTGAAACTGTTTCCTGCATAATTACCAAAGGGTCGCAGGCGGGGTACTATTTCTGTGGGAAGTCCCACTGGCTGATCCCAGCCATCTTCTGAACCAAATGCAGGAATAATTACCTTGGTGTAATGGATGATGGAAAGATCCTCACTTGGTTCCCAGTAAGGGACAGGCTCCATGACAAAATGATAGACTCCGGGACGTTTTACCTTGTAATCGCTCTGCCAGGCCAGGTGATCCATAACTTTAGTCTCCTGGAGGTTTGGGAGCAGGTCTGTTGTTTGTCCATCTTTCATCACATAGAACCTGGCGGGTTTGGTCATATCCATGCCAATTTCTTCAAAGGGATGGGAAAAAGAAAGCGCAAGTTCGACAGTGCGCTTCTCCGGGGTAACTCGTGGCTGATCTGGAATAATCATTCCAAAGTGAGCTTGACTCTGATTGGCAGTTGTGAGCAGTGCGAGTGCAGCAAACAGACCGATAGATAATCGTTTCATGGCATTGTCCTCAAGGGTAGTATGTTTTGTGGTGCGTTAGTGTAACACGAAAAATAAAATGGTGTTACACTAACGCACCACAAAAATGATGTCAAGCAATGTTGAGGTGTTTTTTTGTATTTTCAGGGTGACGCCATTCTGAAAATTGTATAAATGAGATAATGATGACGTCGTAAAAACTCTTTATCTGCTTCGTTGGGCCCTTGGGATGCACCTGACATTTTTCGGAGTCTGCGCATACCTACTTAGCCATCGGCTATGTGATCTTTTTATGAGTTTGTCAGATAGTGAGTATAATGACACATCATTGAACTACTTTGTTCGTCATCACTGACAGAGGTGCCCAGATGCCACTTGATAAACTTCGTACTAATAGTGCTGTTGCTGAAAAACGACTCTTGCATGTCGGTATTGTTGGAGGCGGTCATGGATGCTATGAACTCCTGAAACTTTTCAATAATTATCGGCCCAGGCATCTGGCTGTCACGGTTGTCGGGATAGCAGATCCCTGTCAGGATGCAATTGGCCGTTTATACGCTGAGCATAAGAAAATCCCGACTTTTGATGACCTGACAACACTGTTGGAAATCTCCGGCCTGAATTTGATTATTGAACTGACTGGGAAGGATACAATCCTTGAAGAAATTTTCAGAAAGAAGAACCTTGGAACCAAGGTTCTGGATCATCTGGGAGCACAGTTTTTATGGGAAATTATAAGTATTCAGGAAGAAAAACTTCACCTTGAGCAACGAGTTGCCAATCTGGATACTATGACAGCAGTTGGTGAAATGGCTTATCGACTGACCCATGAACTCAGGAATCCGCTGCTAATAGCTGGTGGAATCATTCGACGAACTATGATCCGCGCGGATCTGCCCCACAGAGTGAGGAAACATCTCAAAAAGGCTGCTGGGTCTATTCGGGAAATGGAAACCGTGGTATCCGACATCTGTGATGTGGTCCGACCCATGAGTCCGAACTTCAAACTGGTTGATCTTAATACATTCTTTGAAGACTTTTGCAAGGCTGCTCAGCTAGAAGCACGATTCGTTAACTCAGGATTTTCCTGTCGAGTTGAAGAGGATCTTCCGGAGATTGTCATTGACCCTTCGTTGCTGCGGCAGGTCATGTGGCATATACTTGAAAACTCCTTTGACGCTGCGGCAGGAGAGGAGATGCAGATCGAGTTACGAGTGCTACTCTGTTACGATTATTTGCTTATTCAAATTAAAGATGACGGAGGGGGGTTTTCAGGGATTTCTTCACAGGCTGCTCTGGATCCTTTTGCGAGTACCAGGTCAGGACGAATGGGGTTGGGGTTAGCCCTTTGCCGACAAATTATATCGGATCACAACGGGACGATGGAGCTTTGGAATAATATACGTGGCGGTGTTACTGTGACACTCAGTATTCCAACCATCCTGGCATTGGACGTTCATGACGGACTGCAATCCCAGCCAGATAGTGCCTGGCAATAAGTTGGCCTTTTTCCAGGCGTCTTACATCTAAAGTTTTTCGGGGTCTGCGTTTAGTTGTAGGCCCATTCTGGATTTGACTTTTTTTACAAGACTATCATCATTAGTGGTGTGTATATCTGATTTCCAATTAGTAAATCCCGCTTCCCTGAGAATCCATAGCTCTTAAATCATGGACAATATACTATGTGTTTTGTATGGGCCTTTTCTGGATAATTTCAGGACAGGAAAGACTTTTTTTTAATACTGCTGCTATTAACAGATAGGAGATGCTGATGCTGGTCACAAATGAAGATTTTCCTAAATTCGACACTTGAACAGCGCTACAATACTCAACGCATTGGAAAACATGGAAAAATAGGTATTTTCACCTATTTTATTTTACCACAAGGTGTGGTCAGATGGTATTCGTTCACTGAAACAAGATTACCGGTGGGCGGAGGAGTTATCTGTATGGATACTTCTATTATCTGGATAAAAACACCAGGGGGGAAAATGAAAAAGACATTTTTAAAAAGTGCATTGTTGGCAGTTGCAGGTATTTCCATGTTGGCTGGTAACGCTTGGTCACTTACACTTCCAGCGACGCCGGAGTTACAAGCAGCACTGGATGAGCGAACAAACGATGGCTCATCGTCAATTGATGTGTACAGTGATATGTTGGGTGATATTTCAGATTCTGTATGGGAGTTCACCGCAAGCTCGACGGGTGGAGTGACCTTACTTTTTGAGTTTAGCGGTAATGCTATGAACAATACTTTTGGTCACTGCTGTCCCAACGTTTTTTATAGTAGACAGCGTAACTTGTTAATTTATTAAACTATTGACGACAAAATGCCTGTTTTCGACTTGAAATTAGACTATCCTCAAAATTTACCAAATTTTGAGCG
>JALSMA010000024.1 GCA_026988015.1 Desulfobulbaceae bacterium
CTGTTCTTCGCCTGCAGCGATGAAATGAAAGACCTGAGTCTTGTGGAGGCTCTGCAGCGGCTCCTTAGCCTTGCCATGGAGAAAATCAAATCAATAGGTATAGTTACGGAAGATGTAGCACTTGCCCTTGTTGATTCAGTTATGAGTATTGCAATCGACATGCTTCAAACCGGACAAAGGTTGCATTTAAATAATAACGTGGTTACGGCAAATTAGGTCAACTCCGAAACTTGAGGTTTACAAAAAGTCGCTTGATAAAATATCCACTTTTACTTGACCATTCCACTGTTTCCAAAATATTTGCAAGCGAAACCTTAGGTTGCCATTTTTTTAACTGCGGTATCTCTTCAGCATCCCGGAAGGAAAGAAAATGCGTCAACCTTGCAATAGATCTTGAAGTACGGTTAATGACCGATGCTAAAAACGTCCTCAGAAATTTTTCTGATACAGCTCTCTCAATGAAGAAATCAGCGTAAAGCAGTTACATTCGTTTTTGTTTTTGAGGGCAGGTATAGCAGCAGAAACAAACAACAGTATTCTGAGCATTTGTTGGGTAGAGTGTGCTGTCAACCAGGTCATTCACCTGAATCCGTGAGGTTCGGTGGCTCACGGGCGGGGATAGGGGAAGAAAAAGAGGGGGGGACAGGCAAGGAAGAGAATCGCAGCGATCAGCGCCCAGGGTACACCACGGGGAAACCCTCGCGTTTCCAGCGATTAAGTCCACCACTGAGATTGTATATCTCCCTGTATCCCTTCTGCACTAGGAGTTTTCCAACTGCATAACTCCTGCCACCAACAGCACAGACCACAAGAACCGGCCGGGACTTATCGCTGGTCACACCATTTTTGACAATGATACCTATATCACCTTTCACTGAGTTGGGCAGAGCACCATTACGGCTGATTTCCCCGGCTGTTCTGACATCAACAATCAGAAGATCTGATTTTTCCCCAATAAGTCGCATGGCTTGTGTAGGAAGAATCGACTGAAAAGCCGGATGATTTGTGGGAGCCTGCTCAACTGCAGCAGGTGGTATTGAATCGTCAGTTTTGGGCTGTTCATCTGAAGAACAACCAAAAAGAAGTACTATAAGTAAGATTGGAAGTATATTTTTCATTCTATTTTCTAATCTAATAAAGTTTTGGTAGTAGTCAGATAATGCCCGCTCAATAAATGAAGAGACACTAGCTATTCAATGGAGCCAGCCGTAAAAATGCAGCATGCCATGAAGAGCATGTAAATGCTTTTCTTAAAAATCCGGACATTACTATTCCACGCATGAACCTCTGCCAATGCCCTATCACCGACAGTACGATGTGAAGAGAGAAAAAAGAACTCAAAATTACATAACTGCTCGTTAAAAGTCAATTCATTTCCATATTCTCCTCGAAGTCCATTTCTGACAAATCGTATATTCCTCCCAATTACACACGTACGGGGTCAGAAATTTTTCAGGGGTACATGGTAATTGACAAAAAGACCTATCCTCGCTATTACTTCTGGTCACTGTCCATGCCACTCTGTGAGCCACCCCAATCAACTGTACAAGATGACCACAGCAAAACCTCTCTTTATTATTTTTCTATTAAGCATCATCCTCTGTGCAGCCATTATTGCAGCCACTGGGATGGGGTTCTTAAAAATTACTCCATTGGAAGTTATTGAGATACTGTGGCTAAAGCTCCTCGGACAGCAATCATCTTCCATCAATCCAACATTCCCCTTTGTTGTTATGGAAGTGCGCCTGCCACGTATTCTCACCTCGGCCCTGGTAGGTGGTGGCCTCGCTGTTGCCGGTGCTGTTTTTCAGGCCATTCTCCTGAACCCTCTTGCTGATCCTTACACTCTTGGAATCTCTTCAGGCGCCGCATTTGGGGCATCGCTTGCAATCATCCTCAGTATATTTGGCATAATGATTCCGCCCTGGCTTTCTATTCCAGTCTTTGCCTTTATCGGAGCCATGGCTACTCTCATCGGTGTTTTTTCCCTGGCCTCAACTGACAACCGTCTTTCATCAAACACTCTCATCCTTTCCGGTGTGATAATTGCGGCCATCCTCTCTGCTGGAATCGGTTTTATTAAATATCTTGCAGATGAGCAGGTGAGTATCATTATCTTCTGGCTCATGGGAAGTTTTGTGGGAAGAACCTGGATGGATGTTAGCACCACTGCACTGGTGGTTATTCCAGGACTTGTTTTCACCCTCTACTTTGCCAGGGATCTCAACATAATGGCGCTGGGAGAACGCACAGCCAACACGCTGGGAGTAGACAGCAGCAGAGTGAAAAAAACTCTACTGGTTTGCGCTTCGTTGATTACAGCCATCTGTGTTTCAGTCTCAGGTATCATTGGTTTTGTGGGTCTTATCATCCCCCATCTCCTACGAATGATCCTCGGACCGGACAACCGGATACTGCTCCCCGCCTGCTTCTTAGGAGGGGCCACCCTTCTTTTGGGTGCGGACACCATAACCAGAGCCTGGCTGCCTTCAGAAATCCCCATCGGAGTCTTGACCTCACTCATTGGCGGGCCGTTTTTTTGTTACATCTTTCGTAAAAAACAGCTGGCACTGACGTCATGAATAGTCCGGAATACCTTTTCTCGATAAGGAATCTCTCCTTTAGCTATCGCAGTACCAGGGTTCTTGAAAATATTAACATTGAACTGCATCGAGGAAAGTTCTATGGACTTATCGGAGGAAACGGCAGTGGTAAATCAACCCTGTTGGAACTTCTTATGGCCACACTGCAGCCAGACTCAGGGACTCTCTACTATAAAGGTCAAGCACTACACCTCTATTCACGCCAGGAACTTGCATCCAGCCTTGCCCTTGTGCCCCAGCATTTCAGCATGGATTTTGAATATTCGGTAAGCGATGTTGTTCTCATGGGCAGGCACCCCCATATCCCTAGGTTTTCCTCTCCTGCCTCCCATGACTTCGAGGCGGTTGACATTGCAATGGCAACCATGGATATCAGTCACCTGAAAAACCGTCCGGTGATTGCGCTGTCAGGTGGTGAACTGCAACGCGTTGTCATGGCAAGGGCACTTGCCCAGGAAACTGAAGTTTTAATTCTTGATGAAGCAACATCCAACCTCGACATCCAGCACACCATATCAATCATGAAGGTGATACGGCAACGAGTTCTGGACAAAGGACTCACGGTCATCGCTGCAATCCATGATTTGAACCTTGCCGCCGCCTTCTGCGACAACTGCCTTGTGTTAAAAGAAAAAAATATTTATGCCAACGCCCCTGTGAAAGATATCTTTACTCCTGAGCTGCTCCGGGAGGTCTTTTCAGTGGATGCCCAAATTGAGCACAGCACGAAAAGTGGACACCCAAAAATTCAATTTACCTACCAATAAGATGAACATACTCCTTCGCCTGATCCTTTTCACTGCTATTCTTCAACCTGTTATGGTTGCCTCACTCTCTGCCACTGAGCCAGCTGACACTGTTTTCAAACGTATTATTTCTCTCTACCCTGCTCACACAGAGAACCTTGCAGCACTTGGGGCAGAAGAGAAACTCATAGGTATTTCGCCAAGTGATACGTACCCTCCTGAAATTCTCACAAAACAGCGTTTCAGCCATCATGACAATGCTGAAAAATTCATCGCAGCTCAGCCTGATCTGGTATTGATAAGGCCCATGATAGCCCGGGCCGCTCCTCAGCTCATTGAGCAGTTAGAGGGGGCCGGCATAACTGTGATCTCACTGCAGCCAAGAAGTATTGAAGAAATGTTCATCTACTGGGAGACCCTTGGCAGGCTCAGTGGTAGGGACAGTAAAGCCACTGAGATGATAGAAGAATTTAACAAGGAGTTAGCTAAAATACAGAAGTCAACCAGCAAGACAGCCATTGAAGATCGTCCTCTGGTATACTTTGAATCCATCCACTCTAAAATGAAAACTTTTTCTCCCACCTCCATCGCCATCTTTGTGCTTGAACACGCAGGAGGAAGAAATATCGCAACAGATGCCAAGGCCAGAAATAGCAGTAATATTGCGGCTTATGGAAAGGAACAAATCCTTTCCCATGCCAATAATATTGATATTTTTCTGGCACAGCAGGGACGAATGAATCGTGTCACAGTAAAAATCATAGAAGAGGAACCAGGGTTTCAAGCAATCAGAGCGATACGGCAAGGAAAGATCTTCCTGGTGGACGAACAGCTGGTGTCGAGACCCACCAGGCGTATTATTAAAGGCATCAAAATCGTAAACAAAATCCTCTATCCTGCATCCAGATAACGAAAGTTCGTTTTCCAGTACCTTTGATATTGCTGTTTTCGCAGGAGGACAGTAATATGGGAAGTTTTCCTATTTACTGGTAACGCCGTCGAGATGGAATTGTTAGTTACTCTTTCCGGTGCAGGAGAGTGTGGTACCTCCCTAACAAAAGCCAACCCTTATCATTTACTTCACTTGGAGAAGACAATATGTCAAAAATCAAAAACAAACTTCTTGTCGCATTTATTATGGTCTCACTGATTCCGCTGGTGATTCTCGGTAGCTACGGCCTTTTAAATATTAGTAAATCACTGGAATCATCCAGTGTTGAGAAACTTGAGGGGCAGGTCTCGTCATTCTCGTCTGGAATTACAGAGTTTTTGAAAAATGTTTCCACCGACCTGTTTTACTTACGCGATTCCTCCAGTTTACACTTGTTGATAGAGAGTAACCCACTCTCCTCTCAATCTGCAATTCGCGGTCTCCAGAGTGACTTTCTTGCCTTTTCAGAACATAAAAAAATCTACAATCAGATACGGTTTTTAGATCCTGATGGAATGGAGATTGTCCGAGTGGACAGGAAACTTGGTAAGAGTACGATTATAACTGGAGACAAATTACAGAACAAGAAAAAAAGGTATTATTTTGTAGATACTATAGATCTTGCCAAGGGACAACTTATGATTTCCCCTCTCGACTTGAATCGGGAAAATGGAAAGGTTGAGCGCCCTCGACGCCCTGTCATCAGATACGGAACCCCTGTCTTTGATAAGGACAATGTGCTGAAGGGTATTGTTCTTTTTAATGTACAGGCCGATAACTTTCTTGATCTGCTTCGACAGAAGGAGACGAGGGGCAATCAACTGTATTTTGCTGATCCTAAGGGGTTTTATTATATCAACCCTGATCCGACAAAAGAGTGGGGGGGGCCGGCAGATCTTGATACAGGCTTTAATATAAAAAAAGATTTTCCCGATACTGCCTCTCTGCTGATAGAAACAAAAACAACAAAAAACATTTCACACGGAGAACATATTGTTGTTGCCACACCAGTTTTTCTTGATACGGAAAAAGAAAAGATGCTTGGTGTTATTGTCAATGTTGCTCAAACTAAAGATGTTTTCAGCTCTGTTATAACCTTTCGCAATATGTTCCTGTTGCTCGGAGGAATCGTTTTTCTTTCCACCCTGATTATAGCCATTGGCCTGGCAAAATCCATCACCACCCCCTTACTTCATCTCACTGAAATAACAAGCAATATGAGCAAAGGTAAGTTAGGAACACCAGTAAACATTACAACCAAAGACGAAATAAAACTCTTGGGAGATTCCATCGAACGACTGAGAAAATCAATGGTTATTTTACTCAAACGTTCTACAAAGCGATAGTTGGTATCCGTCCGTCTGACATGCAGCTTCGATACCACCCTGAATCCGTCCAGTTTCATAGTTGTACTTTTTTATTGCAGCCCTGGATACGTGGCAATTATACATAAAATGAAGCAGCAAAGCAGATGAAAATTTTTTTTTCGACGCTAAAGAGCCTTACAGAATATTTGATGCTTAGCTTATAAAGTGAGATATTCCGTGAGGCTCTCTCAGGATTTTCCAGATTACACGCCTTATTTTTTTCACCAGCTTCAGACTTTTTCTATCCCGGACGCCCCCCAACACCCTTTCATAACTGATCTGTAGTATCTCTCAAGAGGACACACCTCTAACAGATTCAAAAAGAACACCCGCTTAAACACCTGTTCATTTGACAAAGTTCTTACATCCTCACTATACTGGTAAATACTCTTTCATGATTCATAACCAGTATCGAGGGTGTCTTCATGCACAAACCTTCCAAAACATCCGGAGCGATCCTTACTCCGCTGTACCCGTCCTGCCTTCTGCTCTTATTCTTCATCCTGCAGAGTCCAGTCTGTGCTAAAGAAAACAGGATCCCAGAAGAACTTCATCAATGGATACCGTGGGTACTCTACGAACAAGAAGCCAATATGTGCAGCCTTGACAGCACCAACAGTAATAAGAGGTACTGTACCTGGCCTACAAGCCTTGAACTCAAGGTGGAAGAGAACGGAGCAGAATTTCGTCAGGAATGGCTTATTGAAACTAGGACTCTTGTTCCGCTCCCCGGAAACAGTCCCTTATGGCCAACGAAGGTACAATCAGATAATAAAAAGGTCCTTGTAAGCAGCCTCCATGGAAAACCTGCCATCTGGCTTGATCCAGGCAAACATATCATAACAGGGAAATTTTCCTGGCAAACCCTGCCTGAAAACATTCTGATTCCGCCGGAGACAGGATTGGTCAAACTGACCCTGTTTCAAAAAGAAATAAATAACATCCAGCTTGATCGGCAAGGGAAACTCTGGCTCAGACACAAAAAAAAGATCACACAAAACAATGATGAGAGTGTCAGCGTTCAAGTGTTTCGTAAGATTGTCGATGGTGTGCCCCTGACGCAGCAACTCCGGATTCAACTCATTGTTTCCGGATCGCCACGACAGATCACTCTCGGACTGAAAAATGAAAGCCCCTTTATTCCCCTGCAGGTAAACTCCCCACTCCCCGTCCGCCTTGACAGCAGCAACAGGCTGCAACTTCAGGTTCGTCCCGGTCAGTGGCAGATATCACTGACTCTCAGAAACAGCAAGGCCAGCTCACCTGAGAAGCTCACCATGGGAGACATCGACGGCATCTGGCCCACAGAAGAGGTCTGGGTATTTGAGTCAGATCCGAAACTGCGGCAGGTCGAAGTCGGATCTGTAACACCTGTAGACCCGAGTCGCACCTCTCTCCCCGAAGACTGGAAAACCCTCCCCGCATATCTTATCAAAAAAAATGAGAGCATGAGCATCAGCCAGAAAAACCGTGGCAATCCAAATCCAGTCCCCAATCGTCTCAAATTACATCGGAAAATCTGGTTGGACGTTAATGGTACCGGCCTTACAGCATATGACACTATCAGCGGCACCATGAACCGTGGCTGGCGACTCAACGTGGCTCCCTCACAACTCCTTGGTAAAGTAGATGTGGACGGTACCCCCAGACTGATAACCAGGCTGCAAGGGGAAAAACATTCAGGGGTTGAAGTACGACAGGGCCGACTCAATCTCCATGCCGAATCCCGCCTGGAAGCAACTACCAGCAATGGTTTTCTTGAAATTCCTGCCCTGGGCTGGGATCACAATTTTCAGAATCTTTCCATTGAGCTAAACCTTCCTCCCGGCTGGAAACTCATTACCACCAAGGGGGTGGACAAAGTCTCCACCTGGGTCAACAAGTGGACCCTTCTTGATATTTTCCTCGTTCTCATCACCGGGTTGGCCACAGCAAGAGTACTCGGTCTTCTGTGGGGCTTTGTTGCTACCACCTTCCTGATCCTCTCCTTTCACCAGACGGGTGCTCCTCTTTTTCTCTGGCTTCCTCTGCTCGCATTTCTAGCAATACACAAGGCTATCACAGCAGAAAAAGCCGCCCAAATCTGCAGATTGGCCAGTCTTGGAATCCTGCTTCTCATCATCATTGCTTCTATTCCCTATATTATTCATGAAATCAGAGTCGGTATATACCCTCAGCTTGAATTTGGATCATACAGGCCCGTTGTCAGGGATATAACACGGCAGAGAAACGTTAACCAAACCTTTGCCCCCCAAGCAGAAACACTGGCAGACGCTACCAGTGTCAGCAGTTATAAAAGATCAACATCACAGACTCCCCATTCTCTTGCCAAAAGCCAGCTTCCCGCTAAGTTGAAAGTTGCCCAGGTGGATCCCGAAGAGATGATACAAACCGGACCTGGGCTCCCTGACTGGGAATGGGAGCGTAAGACACTGCAATGGAACGGACCTGTTAGCCCATCCCAAAGCGTCTCACTGCTCCTTCTTAATCCGCACACCAATACTGCTCTTGCCTTTTTGAGAGTCCTGCTTCTAATCATTCTGACAGGTGGATTTCTTCGCCACATCCTGCAGACACAGAGCTTTAAAAATCTGAAAAAAAAGGCAAACCTTGCTGCAATTATCTTCTGCCTTCTTTTCCCTCTAAATACCATTACCACACAAAATGTCCATGCGGAGATACCCAGGGCTGACATTCTCCAGGAACTCCAAAAGCGCCTCCTGGCACCACCAAAATGTGGCACCAACTGTGCCACGATCAACACCTGCTCCATTCAAATCCATGACGACATATTGAAGGTTGTATTACAGGTAGACTCTCTTGTCAGGGGGGCAATTCCACTTCCCGGAAGAGGCAGATTATTTGATTCAATTACGGTGGATGGTAAAGCAGCTCAAATCCTCCGCACCGATTCAAAGGGAAACATCCTCGTCCGCCTTGAACCCGGAAGCCATAATATTGTTCTGACAAAAAGCCTCCTCAACACAAACAGACTCTCCTTTGACTTTCCACTGGTACCAAAATTTGGTGAGGCCCTGGTGGATAAATGGTCAATCAACGGACTATACGAAGATGGTCGTCTTGCAAAACAGCTAAGCCTGACAAGGACAATCCCCACAATGGGTGCTGCTGACACCAACAAGGAGGAGAGTAATGACATTCGGATTCCAGCCTTTGTACGAGTTGAAAGAACACTTCATCTCGGGCTTAAATGGTCGGTATCAACCAGAATCATCCGCCTCAGCCCCGGAACTGTCATTGCCCTTGATATTCCACTTCTTGATGGTGAACGTGTCACCACTGAAGCGCTCAATATACAGAACAGATATATCCGTATCAATATGGGGCCTGACCAGAGAGTTTTCAGCTTTCGTTCATCTCTCACTCCTGTTGATTCCTTCATCCTTTCTGCCATGGAAACACCTTCCTGGACAGAGATCTGGTTTCTGGATGTGAGTCCTGTCTGGCATGCGGAGACCCGTGGAATTCCAGAAGTAAACCAGACGAAGCCTTCAGGAAAACGTTACCCGGAATACCGCCCCTATCCCGGAGAATCCCTGGCGCTGATAACAAGTCGGCCGCAGGGCGTTCAAGGGCCAACCATGACTGTCAATCGCAGTAAACGTATTGTCACTCCCGGACGACGAGCAACAGAAACAACACTTTCCTTCTCTCTGACTGCAAGCCGTGGAATGCAGCACAGCATCACTCTCCCACCTGAAATCGACCTGCAGAAAAGTCTCATTAACGGCAGGGAATTGCCACTGCAACTGGAACAAGACAACACACTTATTCTTCCTATAAAACCAGGCAAACAGGACATAACAATCAGTTGGCGCAGCGAACAGGGCATAGTCACAAAGTTCACCACAGAACCTGTTAACCTTGGCACTGAGAGTGTAAATGCCTCCATCAAAATGGTGGTTCCTTCTTCACGCTGGATTCTTCTTACCGGTGGGCCACGCATTGGTCCAGCCGTTCTTTTCTGGGGAGAATTACTAGCTATTATTATCATTGCCCTGCTTCTTGGCCGTATTCCATTCACCCCCTTAAATACCCTGCAGTGGCTGCTTTTAAGCCTTGGTCTGAGCCAGGTGCCCTCACCAGTCGCCGCAATCGTTGTAGCATGGCTTCTACTTCTGGGATTGCGTAAAAAACGGGGTAGTGAAATCAGAAGCATCACGACATTTAACACCATGCAGGTGCTCCTTGTACTCCTCAGTTTCGCCGCCATGGGAGCGTTGTTCTTTACTATCCAGCAGGGGCTTCTTGGACATCCGGACATGCAGATTGGCGGGAATGGCTCTTTCCAGCATACCCTGCGATGGTATCAGGACAGATCCTCCTCACTCCTCCCCAGCGCATGGGTTATTTCGGTACCGCTCCTTGTCTATCGGATCAGCATGCTGATCTGGGCACTCTGGCTTGCGATATCACTCCTTCACTGGTTACGCTGGGGATGGGGCTGCTTTACAGATACTGCTTTATGGAAAAAGTCACCTCCAAAATCTGCTCTGAAAAAGAGTGTCAGAAAACAGAGAAAAGTAGCCACTTCCACAACAGCTACACCAGGAAGAAAAGCGCGGCCGACCGCGACTGCCCGGCAAGCAACAGTTTCCCGAAAAGCTCCGCTAAACAAAGCTGCAAAAGCAGCCCCCGCGAATACAAAAAAACCAGCTTCACAAGGGGGATAATATGAAAAAGGACATTCTTATCGCCATTGACGGATCCACCTACTCCAATCAATCCCTGAACTATCTCAGCACCCTTTTTCGCAAAGAACCTGAAGTCCATTTCCACCTCCACACCTGGATCACCGCTACTGCCTCCATCATGCCTTCAGCCGCTGATGCCAGAGGCTCTCTTATCCCTCCAGGCGGCGGCCAGGGAAAAAAGGAGGCGGCGGCCAGGCGTGCCCTGCAAAAAAGTACAGGAAGGCTTGAGAGGGCTGGTATCCCGGAAGATCGTATCCATTCGTCAATCAATGTTTCCGGCTATAACATAGGGGCCACAATTCAGCAGACCGCTGAAAAAAAGATGTATGACTCCATAGTAGTTGGAAGACGTGGCCTAGGTGGAATCGGTGAGATGCTCATGGGCTCTGTTTCCACTACTCTCTTTCGGAACTGCCATGAAATTCCCCTATGGATCATTGATGGTGAGGTAACATCAACAAACTTCCTCGTTCCGTTAAATGGCTCGCCCAACTCTCTAATGGCTACTGACCACCTCTGTCACATATTTCACAAGAGAACTGACATCCACATCTGTCTCTTTCACTGCAGCACACTTTTTGGAAAGAGCCCTCAGTATAAACCTGAACACTTTTATCACAACTGGGATAAAGAGTGGTGTGACACCCATCTTTCTGATGAGGCGGATCTGTTTAACGGCCCTCTCCAGCTCCTGCTTGCAGCAGGTATACCAAAACAGCAGATCCAGATTTTACCGAAATCCCCTGACCTTGAAGAGGCTCATGGTATTATCCGAGAAGCAGAAAAACAGGGCTGCGGCACCATCGTGATAGGAAGAAGGGGATCTGATATAAAGAAGGGATTATGGGGGGGAGTTTCCGACAGAGCAATGAAGCATGTTCAGGATCTGGCCCTGTGGGTTGTCGGTTGAAACCGGAACCCTTAAACAGGACATACATATACGGTGACGACTCTGGATCTTTAACACTGCATTTTCATGGCAATCAGATCCAGAAATCTCTAAAAAAAAGGTGGCATCACCTGTAGTGAAGCCACCTTTGTCATGGCAGAAAACTACTTTTTACGGCCTCTTCTGACACCTGCAACGATTCCAATCAAACCTGTTCCAAAGAGAAGAAGAGTGGCTGGTTCCGGAACAGGAGCAACATCGCCCTGCAGAGCCCAGCTGACATAATCCTGGCCGCCAAGATAGCTTTGATTATAGGGGTTTACGTTAGGACCGTTGACCCAACTTACCTGCAGCAGGCGATCACTACTTATACTGTTATTAAAAAAAGAGTCTCCCAGAGCAATAGTGCCACTCATACTGTAGTCATAATATCTCCTATTCGTCACAACAGTAATATCGGGAGTGCTGAAAGACCAGTCTGCCAGAAGGATTCCATCAACATAGAATTTTATCCACTCCGTTGTAAAAACACCATAATCGCCTTTTGCGTAAAGGTTCAGGGTTACGTTTGTATAGGTATCCGCAACGCTGAAATCTTTTGAATAGGTCTGACCAGTTTGGTAAATAGTAGTCGTATCAGAAGAAATAATCGCTGCTGTAGCACCAGACACAGCCACAAGGAGATATAAAATTACAGCCAGCAACGTGGCAAAAGTCGTCTTTTTCATAAGTTTCACCCAAGGCATCATTACATTTAGGAACCTTTCCCATTTCTGTAACAATAAATCCAATGAAGTGATTTGCCAATAGGCGTAATGACTATTTCACACCCATTAGTTCATAAAAAGGCATTCTCACCTTACACTACAAACTATTTCCAACCACTCCCCTGCCCCCTGGCCGTGAACTTTATATTTGCATTTCAGAATGTGATAAAAACCTATTCGGGAACCACCGTTATCACAGCCTCTTTGCCAGGTTTCAGGTAAGATTTAGCCAAAACCTCTATATCCTCGATGGAATAATTCTGAAAACCACTCAGTATTGTCTGTGGCCACTCCAACTGCTGCGGATATCGGGATGATAAAGACAGAACAGACTCCAGCCAGTACCTGTTACTGCGAACCATATCCCTTAGAGAAGTAATCATTGGCCCCTTGGCACGCTCCAATTCTTCCAGCGTAATCTCTCCCTGCCCTATCTCACGAGCAAGATCGAGTACTTCCTTCCTCAACAACTCAACTTGGGCAGGATCAACAATGAGAATCGCCTGCATCACACCATAACCTTTATAAGTTTTGCTGGAGAGATTGTACACTTGTGGAGAATAGGTAGCTCCCAGTTTTTCACGTACCAGACGCCTTAATTTGTCCGAGAAGATTTCCGCCAGAAGATGTAACCCGCGGGTCCGCTGTATATCCCAGAAGTCATCGGTCTGCCACGCCACCACCAGCATTGCTTTATCAATAGATGAAGGTACGGTGAGTGCCAGGGACTGTCCCGCTGGAAATAAAACCTCTTTCATTTCAGATGTTACAACTTCTCTTGGCGATAGAACTGAAAAGTAGTTTTTAACCAACCGCAATACTGTTTCTTCATCAAAATCACCTACCAAGGAGACTTCAAGCCCACTCTTCTCGGCTGCCGGCAGATACCATGACCTCACCTGATCAAGTTGCAACTGCATCAAACTCGATTGGGGCGGCATACCGAAAAAAGGGTTTCCTCCGGCCAGAAAGGAATCTCCGTAAAGTTTCATGGCCCCACGAACATCAGCGCCCATTCCATCATACGCCTGTTTGAAGCGATCCATACTCACCTGATAGGCATCCGGGTCTATCCCAGGGTCGGCGAGGAGACTCTGGAGTATCTGAAACAAAAGCTCTCCATCTTTTGTCAATGCCCTGCCCTGCCAGGAAAATGATGTGGGATTGATACGAAATCCGATCTCAACACTGGATGCAGAGACTATTCTGTCCAGGACACTTTTAGATAAAATCCCGGTTCCCGACTGTCCCACAACAACTTCGGTCAGAAGAGCAAGTCCGGGTGTGGGCTCAGCAGCTTTTCCTGCTCCAAAATTAACAGAGACCCTTATTTCATTTTCCTCATAGGTGGTTTTTTTGAGATTGAGAATGAGACCGTTGGCAAAGACAAAACGACTGGCATTTATTTCAGGAAACTGCTCCCTGCTCACCACATCATGCTCACCTTTCAACTGCAGATACGGAAAATCTACACTTTTTTCTTCTTCGTAGGCCGTAATTTGTGTTTTTCCAGCTTCCCGGTAGACTGACTCGATGGCAGCCAGAGGCTTTTCACCAGCAATAACGGCTGTACCATTGACCTTCACTAAGCGGCTCTCATGACTCCAGTTTTTCTGAAACCTATCGTGTACCTCAGCAACTCTCATCTTCTCCAATAAGGGTGCTATGAGTTCTCTCTCCTGCTGAGGTGATTGGATAACCCGGTTACTGTTTATAGCACGAGTGATTGTTGAAGCCAGCGACTTTGAATTTCTACTGCCTGCTGTAAGAACAGCCTGGTCCAACTCTGACAGTAATTCTTTTTTTACCCGTTCAAGTTCGGCCTCTGTAAACCCAAACTCCAGTGCCTGTCTGAGGCTGTTTTCGATCAGTGCAAGACTCTCCTGCCATTTATCAGCATCGCATTTTGCCCCAATCTCAGAATACCTGATCCGGTTAAGAAAAATACCTGAATAAATGTTTGCTGAAGTAAATGGCGTATCTCCTTTTCTGGCCATCTCATCGAGCCGGTACTTGATAATTTTATTAGCCACATACCCAGTCAGTTCCTGAGTTTTAAAGGCCAGGGAGTCATCCTGTGGCTCAACATTCCAGAGACTCTCAATACTCACCTCAGTGAGCCCCATTTCAGCTTCATGGTGATAGAAAAAATCTCTTTTCATCTCCTGCAACTGCCCGATTTCAGGACAGTCAGGTTTGTCACCAGCAGCAGTGAGCAGCGCAAAACGTTTTCTGATCAAAGGCTCTACATGCTTCGGGTCAAAATCTCCAACCACTACCAGAATCATATTGTCAGGCCGGTACCAGGCATCATAAAAGTCTTTCATCAAATTATGATCAGCACCATTCAATGTTTCAACAGTGCCAATGGGCATACGCTCAGGAATAAGGGTACCCTTCATGGAGAACTCAGTCTCTTTCACGTGAGCACGATACCTTGCGGAATCCCGACTTCTCTTTTCAGCCAGAATCACCCCCCGCTCTCGATCAATTTCAGATTGCAGCAGCAAGGCACCACGTGCATAATCGGAAAAGACCAGAAGCCCCTTTTCAATCTGCTCAACCGTGCCTTCAGGCAGGATAATATCATATACAGTCTCATCATATCCCGTATGGGCATTGGTATCGCCGCCAAAACTCATCCCAATAGACTGGAAAAATTTCACAAGTTCACCAGGCTTGAAGTGAGTTGAGCCATTAAAAAGCATGTGTTCCAGGAAATGGGCGATACCACGTTGTTCGTCACTTTCATGTAAGGATCCAGCCTGTATATTGAGTGACATGGCCACCCGATCCCTGGGTTCACTGTTTTTCTTCAAAACATAGCGAAATCCGTTATCAAGCCGGCCAAAAATAATACTCGGATCGACCTTCAGATCACTCTTCTCATGGGGCCATACGGTTGTTAAACATTCATCTGTAGCTGCACACAATGATACCGCCATCAATGAAACAATAATGACCAAAACAGCTGCAACCTGTTTTTTATACAGAACCATTACTCCTCCTGTTCAGTTAGAATACTCAATTAACACTCCCACTCTTGAATGTATGGAAGCAGAACTAAGAATATGCTACATTATTGCCAAATAGCAAGGGAGATACACTCGTAAAAGATTAAATTGGATGACTAAGTAAAACACAATGCAGATCAGGGACGACTATCAGCGCACCGCCTCCTACTACGATTTCCTATGCTCACGAGGATTACGATCCATTCGTACCAATATCCGGACTTGCCTCAGATATTACGGTGCAACAAATATTATTGATATCTGCTGCGGCACTGGTGAGCAGTTACGAATGCTTGCCAATGATGATGTGTTTCTCACCGGAATTGATATTTCGCATGCCATGCTTGCAAGGGCACGACACAAAGGCCCGGCAGCCATTCACTATCTCGAGACAGATGCCTGCAGCCTACCCTTTCCTGATAACGAGTATGACGGGGTAATCATAATGTTGGCACTGCATGAAAAGACACTCCAGCAGCAGCGATGTATCTTCAAAGAGGCTTCGAGAATATTAAGACGTAATGGACGTATCATTGTTGCTGACTATGCTGCGATACCAGAGGGATACTACTCCACCCTTATCGGAAAAGTCCTCATCCCCCTCATAGAACGGCTTGCAGGTCTTGACCATTATCATAACTACAAAGACTGGATGGCTCAGGGGGCACTTCAGGGGTTCCTGGAAAATCACTGCGCCGGTAAAATCAGCTTCATCTCACCACATGCGCAAGGATGCATTCATATTTATGCAGTCTCATGTACCTGACCAGAGTGAAAAGCATCTTTCGGGCCAGAACAGCAAAGGAGTGACAACTTGAAACTTAATGGAAAAACCGCCATAGTCCCGGGTGCTTCACGCCCCATTGGCAGAGCTATTGCAAGAAAACTCGGTTCCTGCGGTGTAAACCTCATCCTCCCAACCTTTGACTGGCCAGAATCCATCGTGACAATGGAAGAGGAATTTAAAACTGCAGGCTTTTCCTTCCTCTCACTTCCTGTGGATCTCAGAGAAGATAAAGAGATCCTGAAAATGCTGAACAGAGTCCAGGAAAAATATGAAAAACTACATATTCTGATAAATAATATTGAACGGGGCGGCATGCCTGTGGTACACGGAAGCTACGACCTTCCCCATAACTCTGAACAGTGGGAGCTGGAACTCACCACTACCCTGAAGGCTAAGTGGCTTCTTTTTCACCACTGCCTGCCGCTCATGCAAAAAAACAGTGACGGGGTTGTGCTGAACATCTCGTCAGTATCAGGAATCTGCGGCAGAAGTGGTGCCTGCGCCCCATTTTTCAATGACGCCTACAGTGCTGCAAACCGGGCAGTCTCATCATTTACAGAAACCTGGGCCCGTGAAGCTGCCCCATCGGTTCGGGTAAATGAACTGATGCTGGGCCTTATTCAAAACCGCCATGGCGAGGGAACCAGGGGCTGGGGGGAACTCAGCGAACGGGAAAAGAGTGCCATCAGCAGTCAGTGCCTGCTGGAACGTACCGGTACCCCGGATGAGGTGGCGGAGACAAGCCTCTTTCTTATCAGAGATGCAGATTATATGACGGGAAGCGTAGTTCGTATGGATGGAGGCATAACCCTGGGAAGCCAGAAAACCCCTCCTTTTCCTGAGGGTATCCTGGACAGCTGATAAAACAAGATGACGTCGTAAAAACTCTACACCTGCTTCGTTACTGCATTGTTTGTTCAATCATGACATACCCTAGTACGCCGGAATCAAATAAAAAACATACGTCTCGTATCTAAAATTTTTCACTTAGCCATCTATCAATTGACCTTTTTACTAGATTGTCAAACAAAGTGGTGTAGTATGGCTCAGATTTCAAGGACCCAGTCAGGAATGTGCTTTAAAATGTAATCTTCAATCATCTCTTTCTTTTGATCCTTGGGACATTCACCTACTATTTTTTCCAGTTCCTCAAAATCAAACCAGCAGATCTCTTTGTCCTCTTTATTATACACCGTGAGAATCTGTCTGTCCTGATTGTGAATATCCTCTTCTTCCTGAATAGCCCCAACAATTTGAATTGCCTCTTTTAGAGGGAGAAATTTGATATCTTCACTCATCTCTATCACCTTATAAACGAAAAAAGGGTGATCAGGACCAGATCCCTATCACCCTACCAAGCAATAAACGACTTAACTTGCTGCAACTATACTCAGGCAGGTTTAACCACAGCACCAGAGCGAATACAACGAGTACATACCCGTGCTCTTACAGCGCTGCCACTGGAAGTAACCATGCGAACTCTTTTCAGGTTCGGCAACCAGCGACGACGTGTTTTATTGTGGGCATGGGATACATTATTACCAGTGGCAGGCCCTTTACCACAAATTTGACAAACTTTAGCCATGACGATCTCCTATATGGTTTGACTCCGAAACAATGACAACATTCGGAAATCATAAAATTTTTTTTTCAATTCATCTTCGACAAGTGAGAAACTGCTTTTTATAACTGTTTTCCAAAAGAATGGCAAGAACTTTTCTAAGAGAAATACGACTGATGCAGATTCTCGAAAATTGCACGTTCTCTGGTTAAAAGCTTTATTGACAGTAAAAGCGTGGGCTAGTATTGTTGATCGTTCCAGTCTTTTCGGTATATTTATACAGTTTTTGACTTGTATCAATGCAGCCGGAGAGTAATACAGATAATCTAACATCAACCTGACCGACCATGACTCAGAAGCAGATCTTTCACGATCTATTCCGGCAACGATCATTGGAGACCAGACAAATATCTTGCTTTTCTATCTGGACTCTGATAAGGAATATTAACTAACAATTACTACCAAGGTCAAAATGAATAAAAAGAATCCTGTTTTCAGTTTTTTATCCTCTGTTAAGCTTGCTCTCTTCACTCTCTTTCTTTTAGCAGTTACATCCATTATTGGCACTGTGATTCCACAGAAGGAAAGTATGGATTGGTACATCCATAATTACAGTGAAACAACAGCGAGACTCTTCCAGGTTCTTTCCATCCCCGATATGTATAATTCCTGGTGGTTTCTTGGCCTGCTCAGCCTGCTCTCCATTAACCTGATTGTCTGCTCCATAGACCGTTTCCCCGGTGTTTGGAAACAGATTAAAGCCGACAACCTTGCTACGGATTTAAAACGCCTTCAAAAAATGCGCTTATCAGCCAGCTGGCGTTCAGACAAAACTGAAGAAGTTCTGGCCGCAGAACTTACATCAAAACTGGCAGCAAGCGGCTGGAAGGCAGAACAACGCAAACGTGACAATTCTCTCCTGCTCTTTGCCCAGAAAGGTGCAATGACAAGAACAGGAGTCTACATTGTTCATGCATCAATCCTTGTTATTTTCATCGGGGCAATCATTGGTGAGATCTATGGATTTAAAGGGTCAATAATGTTACCCGAAACAAAAGCGACCAACTTTATTTATCAGTTTGGAAGTGGTGACCGCCTTGAACTTGGTTTTACTATTCAATGCGACCACTTTGACATAGAGTTCTATGATTCTGGAATGCCCAAGGCATATCGCTCCAAACTTACTGTTTTTGAGGATGGTAAAGAAATTCTCAAAAAGGCAATTGTGGTAAATGACCCGCTGACCTACAAGGGTATCACCTTCTATCAATCCAGTTATCAGGGATATGATGATTTTGTGCTAACTATAACCAGTCAACAGACTGGAGTCAGTGAAACCGTTATTCTGCCTTTCCAGCAGCAGCAAACTCTGGGCAGTCTCAATAACACTAAGATAGGAATCATCAATGCCCAAGCCATGGGTCAGACACTGAAAACCATGAAAGTCTGGTTTAAAGATGATCTTGGTCCTGCCTCCACTTTCTGGCTCAATGCCGGGGAACAGGCCACAGTTGAACGCCCTGACGGCAAATACACCATTGCCGGAAAACAGATGTATGCAACAGGTCTCCAGGTTGCAAAAGACCCCGGAGTATGGGTTGTATATCTTGGCTGCGGAATGATGATACTCGGTCTTTTTGTGGCCTTTTTCATGTCACACAGACGAATCTGGCTGCTTCTCACCAGAGAAGAGGGTAAAATTAATGTTCTTGTAAGTGGCAGTGCCAACAAGAACAAGGCAGGATTTGAAAAGATATTCACCACCCTTGCAACAGAACTAGAAGCTGACACAAAATAATAGATAGTGTCTGTTCGTTAATGAAAACTTTTTCTCACTACAACGCTGCAGAGTTAGAGAAAAGGGCATTTATGGCCCGACACTAGACAGACTGATAAAACGATTATTACATTGGAGTTTCATATGGACAGTTCACAACTCTTGGGTATCACAACATTTACATACATGTTTTCCACCATTCTTTATGCCGTAATCTTTATATTCAAGGCAAAAAAGCTAGGTCCTGCAGCCACAATATTTACCATTTTAGCCTTTCTGGTCCAGACAGTCGGCCTCCTCCTCCGCTGGCAGGAATCATATCAACTTGGATATGGTCACGCTCCTCTAACCAATATGTACGAGTCTGTGGTCTTCTTTGCATGGACCATTATCTTTCTCTATCTCCTCATTGAATGGAAATTCAAAACCCGTGTTATTGGTACCTTCGCCGTACCATTCGCCTTTTTGGCCATGGCATATGCCTCTTTTGCAACAGGGATAAGCAAAGAGATCACCCCCCTTGTTCCCGCTCTACAATCAAACTGGCTGCTTGCCCACGTTATCACCTGTTTTATCGGTTATGCCGCCTTTGCTGTTGCAGCTGGACTTGGTATCATGTATTTGATAAAAAACTTGAGTGACTCCAGGCAGACCACCAATGACCATACTCTGCTTGGCACCCTGCCACCACTTAAAGTGATTGATGACATCACTCACAAAACCATGGTTTTTGGTTTTCTCTGGCTCTCTGTCGGTATCATCACTGGTGCCATCTGGGCTAACTCTGCCTGGGGAACCTACTGGAGTTGGGATCCAAAAGAAACCTGGTCCCTTATCACCTGGTTCATCTATGCTATTTCACTACATGCCCGTTACACACGCGGCTGGGGTGGTACCCGAATTGCATGGCTTGCAATATTTGGATTTGTATCTGTTATTTTTACCTATTACGGGGTCAACTTTCTCCTGTCAGGTCTTCACAGCTACGGATCCAACTAAACTGCAAATACTACCCGAAACCTAACACGGCGAACAAAAATGCCCATCATAAGCAATGCTTATGATGGGCATTTTTGTTCGTATATCCAATCTTAAAAGAAAAGCAGAATTGTTATCCTCTGTTCCTCTTCTCAGGTGCTGCTCTGCATCTTTGAGATATCCCCCACCTTCAGAAAAAGCGTTGAAATTGCAGTGAGCAGGTTAAGCCTGTTTGATCGTACAGCATCATCTTCAGCCATAACCATTACCTCATTAAAGAACTGATCCACCGGCCCCTTCAGGGTCAGCATTGCTGCAAGGGCATCATTGTAATTATAGCGCTCAAGCATGGGTTCAACTTCGGAGGAAAGATCTTCAAACAATGCAGCAAGTTTCTTCTCGGCTTCTTCAGTAAGCAGCTCTTCACTTACCACAGTAGCTTTATTGTCCTTAATGATATTACGAATGCGTTTGAAGGACGCTGCAAGAACTGCGAAATCGTCTTTGTCACGAATTGCTGTGAGTGCCGCAATCTTTTTCAAAGTATCATTAACATCATTAAAACCAACACTGGTCACAGCCTCAATAGCTTCCTGGTGGGCACCACGTCCAACTTGATCATTAACAAAACGCCCCTGGATAAATGTGACAACCTGCTCCACGGTTTCCTTGCTGCCATTGACCTTGTCACCATAAAGAGAGAGAGCTTTATGCACCACATCTGCAAGAGGAAGATTCCAGCCAAAGTGTTCAATAATGTGTAGAATGGCAATGGAAATCCGGCGCAGACCAAAAGGGTCTGCGGTACCGGTGGGTACCTGACCAATACCAAAACACCCGGAAAGAGTATCGAGACGATCGGCGAGTCCTACAATTGCACCTAGGTCAGATGCAGGTAGCTCTGCCCCGGCCCGTTTGGGGTAATAGTGCTCCTGAATAGCCTGAGCCACATCAGGACGTTCGCCATCGTTAAGCGCATATGCACGACCCATGTTCCCCTGCAGAGAGGGAAACTCGCCAACCATATCAGTAAGCAGGTCTGTCTTACATAAACGGGCAGCACGACACGCCTCTTCAACAGCATCAGGAGCAAACTTTTCTGCCAACAAACCTGTGAGTTTGACAATACGATCAGTCTTTTCAAGCATGGTTCCGAGCTTAGATTGGAAGATAATTCCTGTCAGCGCGTCCAGTCTGTCTTCAAGTTTTAGTTTCTTATCACCGGCAAAGAAGAAAAAAGCATCTTCCAGTCGCGCTCTCAAAACACGTTCATGGCCAGTTCTGGTAAGAGCAATATCTTTTACGTCCGTGTTGTTCACAGCTACAAAATTCGGCATTAACCTATTCTCGGTGTCAACCACCGGAAAGTACTTCTGGTGTTCACGCATGGAGGTGATAAGTGCCTCATCGGGTAATTCGAGGAATTTCTCATCAAAACTTCCACACACGCCGAATGGTTTTTCCACCAGATTACATACGGTGTCGACAAGCGCTTCATCAACTGCAACCTTTGTGGTGGCAGAATCTAAAGTAGCAGCAACCGCCTTCTCTATTTCAGTGATCACAGCAGCCCGCCGTTTGGCAGGATCAGCCTCAACAAAGCAGCAGGCCAGTACTTCTTCATAGCTAGCCACACTTTCGAGTTCTACGTCCTTATTGGCCATAAAACGATGGCCGCGGCTCATATTTGAGGCTGCCATCCCCTCATAACTGAATGGAACGACAGAGCCATTATGGAGGGCAACAAGCCATTGAACTGGCCTGGCGAAAGTTGCCGCGCAACTTCCCCATCGCATCGATTTTGGAAAAGAAAAACCTTGCATCAGATCACTTAGGAGATCCGGCAACAGCTCCGAAAGAGCAACACCTTGAGTCTCCTGAACCAGCATCAAATATTCCCCTTTTTCCGTATCAATCACCTGAAGATCGTTGACATTGGCTCCTCTTGATCTGGCAAAACCGATGGCAGCCTTGGTTGGCTTTCCATCAGCATCAAACCCAGCCTGCTTCGAGGGCCCCATCACCTTTTCTCTGGAATCAAGCTGGGATTCAGCGATATCATCAACAAGGAGTGCCAGGCGACGAGGCGTACCCATGGTCACCACAGTGCCATGACTCAGTTTCAATTCGCCAGCAAGGCGAATAAAGTTTTCCTTCAACTGGCTCAGGGCAGGTTTCTGAAACCCGGCGGGCAGCTCTTCGGTACCAATTTCAAAAAGTAGTTCAGACATAATTAATTATCAGGGAATAAGTAAATTTTTATGACGTCGTAAAAACAGATTATTTTAAAATACTATATTAACACTGTAACATCCGGTTAACAGTCACAGGAATTCCACTTGATTTCAGGAGGTGGAATCCATGGTGGCAAAGGTAGAATACCCTTCAGCAAGATTTTCAACGCGGAGTGAAAACGATTTAATAGCTTCCTCACCATCAAGACTACTGGCGATTCTGTGAGTCAGGGATTCAACAGACATACTGTCCTTCCCTTGGATTGGAGCCATATCCTGCTCATCATCAATGGCGGCTTCAATCAGGGTAATCAGGTCTTCTATCCAGATAAAGTTTCGGAACTTGACCCCTGTGACGGCACGTCCCCAATGACCAAGAGACCTTGGTAGTCCCTGACCACTCTTCTCTGCCAGGGGAAGGGATACAGGAATTTCCAAGCGAAATTCAAGATCATCCTCAATTTCCAAAGATCCATGCATACAACACTCATAACGACGTGACTTGAGTGTTCCCGGGTCTTTACTGTCACCGGAAAGAAAATAGGCAAAAGACATCTCTATATGCGCTGCCTCTGCTTCGAGCTTGTCTTTCATTTCCTCAAGAATATCATGGAACTTTGTAATATCTATAGCGCCATGATATCGATTAAGGATTTCAACAAACCGACTCATATGCGTTCCCTTAAAATGGTGAGGAAGGTTCACATACATATTCACCGTTGCAATAGTCTGCTGCTTGGAATGCGCCTTATCAAGAACTGTGACGGGGTATGAAATGGTTTTGACCCCAACCTTCTTGATATTTATTCGGCGATGGTCTTCCTGGTTCTGGATATCTTTCATAACAGGGCAAAAAAAGGATGCACCCCCCTTACTTCCAGGAAGTAGGGGGTTAGGTCAGACATTCACGGATTTAGAGATATATGAAAAATTCCCAGAGCAATCATGATTGAGCTGCGGTTTTACGACAAATGCTTACGAACGGCCTCTTTCAATTCACTGATATTAGAGGACTTTACAACATACTCATCTGATGCCCAGGCACCAAGGTCCTGTTTGTATTCATTGTATGCAGAGCTGAGAATAACAGGAAGTTTTGGATTAGCCATTTTCATCTGACGTAAGGTTTCAATGCCGTTCATACCGGGCATCTGTATATCAAGAATAACAAGATCCGGGGATTCATCTTCAAATTTCTGCATCCCCTCCTCACCTGTATATGCTGATATCACCTCATAGCCCTCATCTTCAAGCTCCTCACGATAGAGCATCTGGATACCTTCTTCGTCATCAACAAGCAGAATTTTTTTCATGGATTCCTCTTAAGGTAGTCTTTCCAATGACTCCCGTAAATAGGAGGCGGCCTCTTCAGGGGGCATGGGATTAATGTAAAACCCGGATCCCCATTCAAAACCTGCAATGGAAGTGAGTTTAGGCACAATCTCAAAATGCCAGTGAAAATGTTTCATATGCTGCGAACGCAGGGGTTGGGTATGGAGTACAAAATTGTAGGGAACATTCGGGATACAGGAATCAAGACGGCAAAGACTTTCTGACAAAATTTCAGCAAGATCTGTGAGATGCTGCTCACTCTGTTCATGATATGCGGACGAGTGCCTGATTGGCAGTATCCACATCTCAAAAGGCGTTCGTGGTGCAAAGGGGGTAATAGTTATAAAAGATTTATTTTTACAGACCACGCGGACATCCTGCTTCAGTTCCTGGCTGATAATGTCGCAGTAAACACATCGTTCTTTATAATTAAAATACGTAAGAGCGCCAGTGAGTTCAGATTCAATTTTCCGTGGCAGAACCGGCAGAGCTACAAGCTGAGAATGTGAATGTTCAAGGGAGGCTCCAGCAGCCTTACCAAAATTTTTAAAGATCAGGACATAACGGAACCGGTCATCGTGTTCCAGATCTATGATGCGATTCTGAAAGGCCCTCAAGACCATGACAAGGTGCTCGGTAGGCAGCTCTGACAGGATATCCTCATGCCGGGGAGATTCCACAATAACCTCATGGGCCCCAATCCCGTTCATCTTATCGTAGAGCCCCTCACCTTCACGATTAAGATCTCCTTCAATTACCAAAGCAGGATATTTGTTGGGTACAACACGAACCTTCCAGCCTGGAGAATCCGGAATGGAATTGTCGCGCCCATAGACTAGGACTTCATGGGGAGTCGTATTTTCATTCCCGTGGCAGAGAGGACAAAATCCGCCACTTGTCGGAGAGTCAGCGATAACAAAGTCGGAGGGTCGCTTCCCACGCTCTGTGGCTATTATAATCCATCGACCAAGTACAGGGTCTTTTCTCAATTCCGGCATGTAAGCTACTTCCTCTGGGATTTTTCCTTGGATTCCTGTGCTGTCTTACATTCGATACAGAGCGTAGTAACAGGTCTGGCTTCAAGACGCTTTAAACCAATAAGTTCACCACAGCTCTCACATTCGCCAAAATCGCCATCTTCAATCCTCTGCAAAGCTTCTTCTATTTTGGAAAGAAGTTTCTGCTCTCTCTGCCTGATCCGAAGCTCAAAACTACGTACTGACTCTGCACTGGCCCGATCATTAGGATCAGGAATATTTCCAGACTGATCTGTGAGCTCTGCCAATGTCCTCTCAGCTTCTCGCAGGATATCTTCTTTCTTTGCAACAAGTTGCTCCTGAAAGGCATCCATTACTTTTTGTTCCATCAAAAAACCCTCATTTTAAACATTTACAACATTCAATATGATAAGAAACATTATTCCGGTCGAATAAATGTCCCGCTCTTTCCGCCAGTTTTCTTCTTCAAACAAATATCACTGATAAGCATTGCCTTATCAACAGCCTTACACATATCATAGATTGTCAATGCTGTTATTGAAACAGCAGTTAAAGCCTCCATCTCCACCCCGGTCTTTCCAGTAATTCCAACAACCGCTTCAATCTCTATCTGACAGGAATCATCCACGCAGATAAAATCAATTGTTATCTTTGTAACAGCAAGGGGATGACAGAGCGGAATCAGGCTATCAACCTTTTTCGCTGCCATAATGCCTGCAACCCGCGCCACTCCAAGAACATCCCCCTTGGCCATGGAACCACTCTTCACAAGGTCATACGCCTTCTGCGACATGCTTATACTGCCTGTTGCGGTTGCAACACGCTCTGTCTCTATCTTTTTACTCACATCAACCATGATAGCATTGCCATCAGCATCAAAGTGACTGAATCCCTGTTCTCTGTTCTGGGCCATAATAGAATGCTCTGGTTCTTATTGAGAGTCTTTGTCCTTCTTTCCAAGTACCTCATGAAAAAGTTTAGAGAAAAAACCTTCATGTTCTTTGTGCTGACCATGTTTCTGACACAACTCATCGAAGTTTTCAAGAACCTTTTTCTGTTCTTCACAAAGGTTCGTCGGTGTCTTCACCTGGAGCTGTACAATCATATCACCACGACCAGAACCGCGAAGACTGGCAACACCCTCCTTACGCAGTGTGAACCGCTCACCAGACTGGCTTCCAGCAGGAATTGTTAATTTCTTTTTTCCATGTATTGTGGGCACATCCACTTTACAACCAAGCGCTGCCTGAACCATGGAAACAGGGAGTTCGCAATAGATAGTCTGCCGATCTCGTTTAAAAAAATCATGTTCCTGAACATGGATCACAACGTAAAGATCTCCAGACTGGCCTCCCCTGCGACCACCTTCACCTTCACCGCGTAGCCGCATCTGAGCGCCGGTGTCAACACCGGCTGGAATCTTCAAAGAAACTTTCCTTCTCTTCTCAAGTAAGCCACTGCCCCCACAATCATTGCAGGGATTGGTTACGATCTCACCTTCACCATGGCACTGAGGACAGGTTGAGGATACCTGGAAAAACCCCTGAGAACGAATTACCTGTCCCCGGCCATTACAACTGGGACAGGTTTCACGTTTATGACCTGGACGACATCCGCTGCCTTCACAAGTCCAGCAGGTATCACGTCGGTTTATTGCAACTTCCTTTGAAATACCGTGAACGGCCTCCATGAAGGTGATCTCAATGTCATAACGAAGGTCATTTCCTGGCTGCGGCCCGTTACGCCTGCTGCGCCCCCTGCCGCCACCAAACAGATCCCCGAAGAGATCGCCTAGGCCGGAGAACATATCTTCAAAATTTCCAGGACCCTGATAGCCGCTACTCTTTAAGCCTTCATGGCCGTAAGTATCATAGATCTTCCTCTTCTGAAGATCGCTGAGTACCTCATAAGCCTCGGTACATTCCTTAAATCGCTCCTCAGCTTCCTTATCATCCGGGTTTTTATCCGGATGATACTTCATGGCAAGCTTCCTATACGCTTTTTTAATTACGGAACCATCTGCCGATTTACTAACAGAGAGTACTTCGTAATAACATTTTGGCATTGTTTCTTCTTATATCTACTTGGGTTATACCTGAATCATCAGAAATCTCTGTACCGCTTCCAACATAATAAATATTATTCTGTGTTACCAAAGCAAAATAATATACATTCAGATGGGGCAAGACCAGCACACAATTCAGACTCAACAGTCTCAGAATAAAAATAAAAGCAGCAACGATCAAACCTTTTCAGGCTGTGACTTTTCCCTCGTCACCTTTTTCAGTATCAAGTTCATCGGTATTTTCATCATCAGCATCAGGCAAAGTCCAAATATTATCAAAACTTACCTTGTTAGCAGCAACTTCTCGAAGGGTCATTACAACTTCCTTATTCTTTCCCTCTACGAGATAGGGCTCGCCGTGCCGATGCTGACGAATGCGCTCAACTGCCAGGTGCACAAGATCAAAACGTCTGTTCTCGCCAATGGTCTCCAGACAATCTTCAACGGTAATTCTTGCCATTCATAAACCTCACTTCAATGTTTATTAACGATGACTCATAAAGCTGTCATCTCATAATTATCGACTGTTAACGATTCCGCTATCAGCCTTATTATTTTTTCTCAAAGGGATTTTTCAGTAACATTGTCTCTTCACGATCAGGACCGACAGAAACAATAACCGGCTCTATACCAGTGAAATCCTCAATACGTTTAATATAGTCTTTTGCCTGTACAGGCAGATCATCATAGTTCCTGATACCGGTAATTTCCTCTTTCCAGCCAGGCATTTCCTCATAAACAGGGGTGACCCGGGCTGCTTCACTTATATTGGATGGCATGGCTGATATTTTTCTGCCATCCAGGTCATAACTATTGGCCATTTTCAGAACTGGTTGACCGGAGAGGACATCCAGTTTGGTTATGGCAAGACCGGTCAGCCCATTTAAACGAGCGGCATCTGCGGCAACCACCCCATCAAGCCACCCGCACCTGCGTTTTCGTCCAGTGGTTGCACCAAACTCACCACCTTTTCTCTGCAGTTCCTCACCCACCGAATCAAACAATTCGCTTGGAAATGGTCCTTCACCCACGCGGGTAGTATAAGCCTTTAATATCCCAATAACTGAATCAATATGGGCCGGTCCAAAACCGGAACCATTACAAGCATTTCCAGCAATGGTGTTGGATGAGGTCACAAAAGGGTACGTCCCGTGATCAATATCAAGCTGAGTTCCCTGAGCACCTTCAAAGAGGATGTCTTTTCCAGCCTTACGGGCAACATCGAGTTCAACGGAAACATTTCCTATATACGGGGCTAGCTTTTCGGCGAATACCTGAAATTCTGCATAAATAGTATCGAATGATACCGGGGCACTGTTGTATTTGGTGGTGAGCATGAAGTTCTTCTCTTCCACATTCGCCTGAAGTTTGTCACGAAACAGGGAGTCATCGAGAAGATCGCCAAATTTTATGCCGGTACGGCCAACTTTATCCATATAGCAGGGCCCGATACCACGTCCTGTTGTACCGATCTTTTTCCCGTCAGCCAAGGATTCCTCTTTGGCATGATCCATGCTTTGATGATACGGCATAATCAGATGGGCATTCTCACTGATCAGCAGTCGCTCAGGAGTAACCGGCAGACCTTTTTCGTTCAGCTCATTTATTTCACCCAAAAGAACGCCAGGATCGATGATAACACCATTTCCTATCATGCATTGTTTCTCTTCATACAGGATGCCGGAAGGAATGATGTGAAAGACAAACTTTTTGCCACTCACAACCAGTGTATGACCTGCATTATTTCCACCCTGAAAGCGGACTATACAATCTGCGTAGCGGGTCAGAAGATCAACTATTTTCCCTTTCCCTTCATCACCCCACTGGGTACCGACAACGACAACACTGGACATTTCTATCTCCTGTTCACACATCTGTTATTGCACCCAATTCTGCAAGAAAAAGCCACAAGGATCAGGGCACTCTTATCATTTGTCAATGGACAACCGCGTCAATATAGTCAGACAACCAGTGAAAGTCAATCTTTTGCAGATCGATATTCAGGAACCAGCACCGAAAAATATAATTTCCACAAAAAATCTCTGGTTCTTGATCTGAATCAAGGCTATTCTTTTGCCACCTCTGCTATGCTGCTTATTACGATTCACTACTTATTGACTCTAAATCCATAAGCGTTCGATGGCGAAGGGAGGTGATTTTTTTTCAAACATACCTTATCGCTGCTTTTATCTATGCATTTCAAAATGTTTTTAAAAAAAAACAATTACGGATCCATCACGGAAACAGGTTAACACGACAAGATAAGGACTACCATATGATACAGCTCAATGACGACAAGCTCTTTGGCCGAAAAATCAGCCAGCTTCGCTTTCTATGTCAATCTCTTTTTGCAACCTTCTGTATTTACGTGGGGTGGCAGTTTTATTCATTTTATCTCTGGGCCATCGCTCCGACCGACAATGCATTTGTAGCCCGCCCTGCTGCAGTGGAAGCCTTCCTGCCCCTCGGCGCCCTCGTCAGCCTGAAACGATTTATCCTTGGTGCAGAATTTGACACAATTCACCCAGCCGGACTCACTATTTTCATTACAGCTATTTTGATCAGCCTTCTTTTACGCAAAAGTTTTTGTGGCTGGATCTGTCCCATAGGGTTTTCCTCAAACCTTGCTGAACGATTTGGCAAAAAAATAGGGATTTTGTTCCCCCTACCCAGCTGGATAGACCTGCCCCTTCTCACAATCAAATATCTGCTCCTTGGTTTTTTCGCCTATCTTATCCTCTGGGAAATGGGGCTCAAAGAACTCACGGACTTCCATCGCTCCCCTTACAACCTGATAAGCGATGCCAAAATGTTGCATTTTTTTCTCCAGCCAAGTGTCCTTGCAGGTTCCATCATGCTGGGAATTGTCTTTTTTTCCTTTGTTATACGAAATTTCTGGTGCAGACACCTCTGTCCCTACGGTGCCCTCCTTGGGATCGCCGCACTTTTCAGTCCATTACAGGTCAGACGTGACCCTGAGTCCTGTATCAGTTGTAAAAAATGTGAAAAAATCTGTCCAGCGTCCATTCATATTACAAAGAGAAAGACTGTACGAAACTGTGAATGTATCGGCTGCCTCGAATGTGTTCAGGCCTGCCCTGTTGACGATTGCCTGACCATCGCCACTCCCTGTAAAAAAAGGATCAAACCGTTGCTGCTGCCAGCCATCACCATTGGCTTGTTTTTACTCTGTTATCTTGTTGCAAGACTCACCGGACACTGGCACAGCGAGATTCCGGTAGAAGTCTTTCAACGATATTACCAGATGATTGGAGATATCGGACATCCATGACAAACACAAAAAAAGCTCATGACGTTGACACCCCTTTCCAAATACCGTACATTTGCCATTCAACCGGCGGGGTATTTCAATTGGGGAATAGTCTCCGGTAGCACAATGAGGTTACGAGAATGTTTGGCATTGGTTTACCTGAACTTATCCTGATACTGGCTCTGGCATTGATTGTTGTCGGCCCCGACAAATTACCTGACCTTGCACGATCAGTTGCTAAGGGAATCCTTGAACTTAAGAAAACTGCCACCACTCTCAAAGAGAGTCTGACCAAAGACGGTAATCCTCTTGATGAAATAAAACCTGAAATTGAAAAAGCATCAAAAGCGCTGACAGATGAAGTCCTGGGAGTAACAAGGGACACCTGGACAGGTGGTGAGCCCACAAGAATGCCGGAACTTACAGAGCTCAATCAGGACAAAGACTCAATCATTGAGGTCACTCCAGAGAAAGAGGAAACTTCCCATGAAGAGATCATTCAGTCAGAAACAGTAGCTGAAAAACCGGAAGCCAAAGCAGCTGACGCCTCCAGCACTGCCAAGGTTCAAGAGAACACGAAATCAGGGGAGCCACAGAGCTAGTGTCCCTCCTTGTCAGAAGCCTTGAACAATTTCGACCTCATCATGAGGAACTGCGCCAAAGGCTCATTAAAATATTTGCAGCTCTGGTAACCAGTTCCGGTCTTGCCTACTTCTTCTCGGAAGACATCGCCAGATTTTTTATGGAGCCGCTGTTTGCAGCGAGCCCATATCTCGACCACCTGGTATATACTAATCTACCGGAGGCTTTTCTTTCCTACCTCAAGCTATCTCTGCTGGTCGGAATTGTCTTCAGTTTTCCTTTTATCCTCTTTCAAGTATGGATGTTCATCTCTCCGGGACTGCGCAGCAATGAAAAAAAATTCGCTGTCACCGTTGTTTTCTGGGCCACCCTCCTCTTTGGAACAGGTGCTGTCTTTGCTTTGTTTGGTGTACTTCCGAGAATGCTCCTCTATTTTATGAGCTACGCTGGAGAAAATCTGGACCCCCTTCCCAAGTTTGGCAAATACCTCACCTTTGTGGCTCGCACCATACTAGCATTCGGGCTTTCCTTTGAGATCCCCTTTCTCATGGTCATGGCTGGAAAAGCAGGATTCGTAGAGGCCTCATATTTCCGTTCCAAACGTATGTATTTTTACGGTGCCATTGTTTTCATGGCATTTCTTCTCACTGCAGGGGATTTTATGGCCACAGGCCTCCTCGCAATTCCTCTTTTTTTCCTCTATGAAGCAGGTGTTTTTCTCACGGCACTCTTTGGAAAAAAGAAGAGAGATATCACCAAGTAAATCTTCACGCTCAGTTTTCAACTGTACTCAGCAGATCTCTTAAATCCAAAATGCTGCTGCTATTATCGAGCGCAGACATGACGGATGCAAGCTGCATATTGGGAGCTGACTCAAAGTGATGGTCTGATTTCCTGCTTCAGCAAGCAGCAGGAAATGCGGTGTTCAGGCTTGCCATCCGCATCATAGTCTATGGTATCAGGCTGCAGCAGTTTATTCATGACACATCCCTCTGCGATATTCAATTTAAAAAAGTCATTTTCTGTAAGCCCTTGTTTCGTTAGCAGAATATCATTTTGTATTTCAAGGGCATGAATGGGGTGATCCTCGCAGAGCGGACAGCGATAAACCCGTCCATTTGGAAATACAAAGAAATTTTCAGTGACAAGACCTGCGCACTCAAATTTTTCATCCGGTTCAAGAAATACCCTGGGGAACGTTACATGAATCCCCTTGCCAGCTGCCTGATCTGCAACTCCTGGTACCGTTGCCAGCCACTGTTCAGGACTCACCTGCCAACCCTGCGGCCCACCCGCACGTTCCCTGGCCGGCTTACCACGAAGCCCGATAACCTGAATAAAGAACCGCTTCACGCCTATTTCTTTCAACAGCGGCAACATACGATGCAGATGTTTGATATTGAGACTTGAAACAGTATAAATAACAGAGACATTGAAGTCTTTTGCCACGGCCTTACGCATATTCAAGGTACACACTTCAAAAACCCCTTCCCCGCGAATGGGATCATTAACTGCCGCATCCGGTCCATCAAGACTGAAGCTTAAATAATCAAGCTTCTCCGGGCTGGTTTTGTTTAGCAGATCATGAAAGAGAAAACCATTGGAATCCACTGTCACTGCCATCCCCAATTCTTTTGCCTTTGCAATGCCAAGAGCCAGGCCGGGGTGCATTGTAGGCTCCCCGCCGAGAAAAATCACATTGGTTTTCTTTTCCGGATCAGAAAAAAGTTCCAGCCACTTGAGCATTCTGTCATTGGAAAGTGTTGTTGTACCGTGCTGTTCACTGTTAATATAGCAGTGACGGCAGGAGAGATTACAGGCTGTCAGAATATGAAAGAAGAGATTCCGCTCTCCGGGCTTAAAAGCCACTGTCTGTGCTTGTGAGGTCATTTCTTTAACGTTTGTAAGAGGATGCCGCCGAGGTATCCCTTACTGACAAAGCCTGGGACACTCCAAAATTCACAAAGAACCTACTGGTTCATAGTGTAGTTGGCAAGTAGTGAGTCCTTCCAGTAACGATTATCTGGATTGGAGAAGAACTGCTTAAACAGTTTCAGGCTCTTGGCACGCAGAATAGCAGGGGTAATGGTTATTCTCATCTTTGAATAAAGGGGATGTAACTGGTCTAGGGGCAGATTAGTACCGCCCCCCATCACATCTTCATAGGCGTACACAAAATTTCTAACACCATTCAGTATCAGGGTAGAATAGCACATCAGACATGGTTCCATGGTGCTGTAGACCACAAGATCCTTGCTCTCTATCCCGCTATCCTCCACCAGGAAACTTCGCAATGCCAGAATCTCAGCATGATCAATCTCATTGACCATTCCCCCTCTTCCGCAGCTGTGCGCACGTTGTCCCGTGGCAACGACTTTACCAGCACCCACAAAAACAGCACCCACCGGGAATTGTCCCTGTCGCAAAGCCTCTCTGGCCTGCTCCAGTGCCGTTTCCATGTATATATCATGATCCAGCATCACTCACCTCACCACCAAATAGAACTCTAAATCCAAAAGCATGCATGTTACCCCTGAGAACAACATTATAATTTTCTGCCAAAACGGAGTACAGACTTTGCCACGGAAATTCCGGTATGTTCCTGCACAAAATCATGGCCCTGATCCGCAAAAGGCAGGTAACTGAGCATTGTGGTAACAGGATGAAAATGCATTTCGGGGAGCAAAGGCAAGAGTTGTCTCTTGTTTAATGCGGCAGCAGCCACCAGACTCTTCAGGGCCTGTACAGCTTCTTTCCGCTTCAGGGTCACAGGATGCATTCTGCCGGCCATAACAGAATCACCCGAGGGAATTCTTTCCTGAGACAAAGTTGCGGTCTTCCCAAGGCGCAGAAAGGTGGAAGGCTTCAGTTTAAATGCCGGCACCCAGAACTCTAATGCCATTTCTGTCTGTTTTGCCATAACCACCCGTGGTTGATTGGTTACATGCAGTAAGTCCCCGAAACTCTTCAGACCGTTTTCAGGAGAACGAACCTGGATCTTCCAGAAGGGAAGGTAATACACAGTACTGTCTGACGAACTCACCCGCTCCCAATCTATTGAGCTGAAACTTCCACGCCGTTCTTCCCAGGAGGAGTGGCAGTTGTGACATGAGAGTACAAGGCTGTCATGCTCACCAGACAAGGCATCACCACAATGAGGACAAAGTGTTGCCAGAAAACGGGGCGTCCAGATCTCACGATAGCGGAATCCCTGAGACATCAACCATTCTGACGATCCGCCACTGGCTATTACCTTGTTGGTAACCGCATCATAAAGAATACCATCTTCCACATAGAGGGGGAGATATATACAACTCAGTGTCTCACCAATATATGCACGATGATAAAAGGGAGCCTCAATATTCTCGGAATCTATGACTGTGAGCAGAGCTGCACGCTCAAGCAGGGTTCGCGCCTTTATCGTCTGGCGCAGAAAGACCCCTTCGATATCGCTGCTCACAAGGGATACCGGCATGGCCTGGGGTCTGAGCCCGAGGGACGGCGGCAGAACCCATGTATTCATTCCCTGCTGAGTGGTATCAACAACCTTAAACTTCTGGAACTTCCCCTTGCAGTAATAGATATTCCCTTTAAAGCGAAGATACGGGGCATAAAACATGCACCTCCGATCAATATGCGCCGGTGCTTTGTCGGGGAGAGTAAATCGAAACACCCCATTGGTTATCATGAAATTCTGTACTTCACAGTAGGGGCAACGAATCAGCCTGTCTGCCTCATGCAGTTCGATCCCTGCGCCACAGGAGGGGCAATTCTGGTGGATTGTCAGATCCATGACAAGTCACCGGATAAAATTCGAATATATCTACATCGAAGATTCATTGTTGGGAAAAACTTATAATTTCTGTCCACATTGATTGCAGAACATGGCTCCGGACAGGTTCTCCTCATGGCACAATGGACAGATTATCATTGCTGGCCTTTCACTTGTTGAGTGGCCACATTTAGAGCAGAACCTAGCATTGGGAGCAAGGTTTTTACCACAGTTGGCACACTGGCTCAGCACAAGCTGTTGATGACCACAGAGTGGGCAGAACCTGGAATCTTCAGGAATCTGATTCTGGCAGTCAGGACAGGCAACAGTTTTTGTCCTGTGGGACGAACCAGCCTGGGCAGCAGAACCTGCGGCAAACATAGCAGGCATCATCATCCCCATACCCATTCCCATACCGGCACCGGCCTCTCCCTGATTCTCCGCGGCCTTTTCCATGGCCATGGCTGCCTTCATCTTTACAAATTTGTCCATGTCACTGATTACACTAAGCCTGCCCTTGTCATCAATAGCCTTCTGCACCTCTTCAGGAGGAGTAATGGAAGTAATGTAAAGATGGCTGAGGTGAAGCCCAAAGTGAGAAAAATCGCCAACAAGACGTTTTTGCAGTGCGACGGAGAGTTCATCAAACTGCCCCGCAAGATTCAATATGGTATCCAGGGTTTCACCAAGATAATCATTGAAACGAGATACAATCACCTGCTTAAGGTACCCGGAAATATTATCAGTGGTAAATTTGCCCATAGTACCAACCAGCGAATTTATAAAGAGGACCGGCTGAACAATCTGGATGTTAAAGACGCCGTGGGCACGAAGCCGAATAAGACCGAGTTCACTGTCTTTAAATGCTACCGGACTCCTGGTTCCCCATTTGAGGTTGGTGAAATATTTCAGATTAACCATGTACACTTCAGCTCGAAGCGGACTGCTGCCACGCCATGGAATGGAGAGTATTTTGGTCAGAATGGGAAGGTTTCCGGTTTTTAAGGTATGACGTCCTGGACCAAAGGCATCACAGGCCTTTCCTTTATAAAACAGAACAGCAGCCTGGCTCTCGCGAACCGTGAGTTGCGCACCCCACTTTATTTCGCCTGAACCGGTTTCCGGAAGGCGATGGACAATCTCATCACCGGTTTCATCAAACCACTCAATATTTTCAAGAAAGACCGCACTATCAAACCGGTTTACCATTTCAATTCTCCCGTTAGTCATTTAACTGAAGCCGTGATTTTTTTCCCAACACACCTTATCCATTATTTTTACCAATATATTTCAGCATATTACCACAATAAATAGTCACAAACCTATCATGGAAACAGGAATTAGAAATATGATCGGCAGTAATTCTTAAAAAATTGAAGGACATTGATTACAGGCCATATTGCATCTTCACCTAATCGGAATTATAGTACAAGCCGGTAAAAGACAAAAGAATTTTATGGGAAAATAAAGACATGGAACTTAAAGATAGCTGGGATGTTCAATCAGCCATGCAGGTACTCAAGCATCAGACCGTGGACCCTAAACTCTGGGCAGAGGCGGTGGAATGGCTCATACTCTACGGCCCTGATAAAATAAGAGAACTACTCCTGAACTCTTCAGGAGTGGCAACGCACGAATGCTTCCCGGACCTCCAGGCAAAGGGGTACGCAGCAGATGGTCAGGCGTGTTATTCAGTGGACGATCTCGCAAAAAGTTTGAGTATCAGCACAGAGGAAGCAAGAGAGGTGATCAAAGAAAAAGAAAAGGCACATAAAATCCATCACTTTATCGATGAAGACGATACCATGAAAGTACAGTAATTTCCCTCTGGAGTCAGTTGGTGCGCAGTTTGGGCTTGCTGAAGCAAATGCCCTTTCCTCTGCAATATTGAAGGACCCTGCCCCACACACACCACTTAGAGCTCATACAACTTTCCATCATGTTCTGGAAGCTTTCTCTTGCGTGAACTCAGGCCACTGTTACCACCTTCGATGGCAAACAGCTTGTCAGCATCAAAAAGTCCTGCCATCTCTTTTTCTATGACATCCGGATCTTCACCTTTTTCCATTCTGGAGAAGGCCGCCTCCATAGTATCACTCAGAACCAGACCACTTTTTTCAGTAAATCCACGCATGATGCCGGCCATTGCCGCGGAATTTCCCTCATCAACCCCTTGGGCTTCAATCATCAGTGCATTGAAGGCTCGTTCAAGCCTTGATTCATCAATCCCCTCGCTCTCCTGCTGACATATGCCCTCATGGTCACTCACAGGACTGGCAAAAGTAGACATTTGACGAGCCATCTTTTTACTCCCGCAGCGAGGGCAATCCGGCCTGCGGCAGCTTTCTTTTATACTACGTGAATAAAAATCAAATAGTACATTACAGGAATCACAGTAAAATTCATAAATTGGCATAATCTCGGGAACTATCTCTGCAAAACGGAATCAATCTCTGCTTCAGTGACTTCGTTACTGATAATCACTTTACCAATAGTTGTCGGAAGCACATAAAAAACTGCTCCAGCAACGGATTTCTTATCACTTTTTATATAAGATTTAATCACATCCCTGTCCATTTCAGCAGGAATCTCTGTGGGCAGGCCAAAGGAGTGAATAAGGGTTGCAACTCGTCCTGCCTCTTTTCTCTTGCAAAGGCCCATCAAAACGGCCAGCCTGAGCACTGCCACCATTCCTATGGCGACGGCATGCCCGTGGATGAGGCTGAAATTAGAGGCCGCCTCAACCGCATGTCCGATGGTATGGCCAAAGTTCAGTATGCGCCGCAGATCTGCCTCCCGTTCATCAGCCGCAACAACTTCAGCCTTGATACGACAACAGATATGGATCATCTCTTGAATAACTGATGGCTGCAATGCCAGAATAGCATCCAGGTTTCTTTCCAGAAAGCAGTAGAATTCAAAATCGTAGATGACGCCGTATTTAATCACCTCTGCAATACCGCCAAGAAGCTCCTCCACGGGAAGAGTAGTGAGTACAGCAGTATCAATATAGACAGCTCTGGGCTGGTAGAAAGCCCCAACAAGATTCTTACCTTCAGGGATGTCCACTCCAGTCTTCCCCCCGACAGAACTGTCAACCTGAGACAGCAAAGTGGTTGGTACCTGAACAAAAGGAATACCCCGCATATAGGTCGCTGCCAAAAATCCGGTAAGATCACCAGTAACCCCGCCTCCCAACGCAATAAGACCAGACTTACGATCAATTCCAAGTTGAGCCAGGCGGCTTGAAAGTTCCGCAAATACCTGAAGATTTTTGGAAGCCTCACCCCGCGGGAACGTTAGCAACTCAGCAGTTATTCCTGCTTTTTTAAGTGATGCCATCAGGGTTGATCCATAGAGACTTGCAACATAATCATCAGATATGACCACATAACGCCAAGCTATCTCTCGCCTGGCAAGATCAGTACCGATGTTTTCCATCAATCCATCTTCAATGAAAATCGGATAACTGCGTTCACCGAGTCCTACTGTTAAATTATATTCAGACATAAGATCAATCAGGGGTAGAAAATTATGGGATAAAAAAACAACCTTTCATAAAAAAAGGGGAGATACCACCAAAGTGATATCTCCCCTCTTGGAAGATTTACACAAATTCCGGTAACAAATTACATGGAGTCACCGGAAGCTGCATTCTGCATTTTGACCTCAACTTTCTCAGTCAGGCTTGCATAGTACTCTTTAAGGTGATCGAGAACTTCATCACGACCGAAATGGTCAACGATCTCAGCACCCTCTGAAAGTGCTTTGCGAAGTTTGGTACCGGAAAGAATGACGCGGGAATCTTTGTCATGAGGACAGGTACGAAGTGAAGCCATACCATCACACTCAGAGCAGTAGAAGGTCCAGTCAATTTTCATTGGCTTGCAAAGAAGATCTTTTGCATCATCACCTGTATGAGGGATACGCTCAAAAATCTCCTGAGCCTCAAACAGACCGTAGAAGTCACCAACACCAGCATGATCACGACCAATCAGCATATTATTAACACCATAATTCTGACGGAAGGTAGCATGAAGAAGACCTTCACGAGGACCAGCATAGCGCATATCAAGCGGGTAACCGGAGTTGATAACGTTATCTTTTACAAAGTAGTTCTCAATGAGGATATCAATGGCTTTAACACGTACAGGTGCAGGGATATCACCTGGCTTAAGGTTACCGATAAGGGAATGAATCAGAACACCATCACAAACCTCGACAGCAATCTTTGCAAGATACTCATGGGAACGATGCATAGGATTACGAAGCTGAAGGGCTGCAACATTGGCCCATCCACGCTCATCAAACATTGCACGGGTCTGAGCAGGAGTCAGATATACTCCAGGGTACTCTGCAGGATACTCACCTTCGGAAAGAACTTTTACAGGGCCGGCAATGTTCATGTCTTTCTGGTTCATTACCATGATAACACCTGGATGATCTTCAGGAGCGATTTTCCAGAAGTTTCCATCAACGGACTCTTCACCTTCGCCCATGAAAACTTTCTCACATTCCCATTTTTTATCATCTTCGGTCATATCAAAAGCTTCGGTCACGTTCATGGTGGCAAAAACTTCGCCATCTTTTACGAGAGCAATGTCGTCACCTACATTGATGCCTTCAGATTTATCAACATCAAGGGTGATGGGTACAGGCCAGAAGGTTCCATCTGCCATCTGGAAGTTCTCACAAACACCTTTCCAGTCAGCTTTTGTCATAAAACCGGTGAGAGGAGAAAAGCCACCAATTCCAAGCATAATCAGATCGCCTTTAGCACGATCAGAGATTTCAACCTGTTTCATGCCTTTTGCTTTCTCAAGCTCAGCATCACGCTCAGCACCAGAAAGCAGTGCACAAACAAGACCTTTTCCACCATGAGGTGCAACCAATTTTGAAGCCATAATAATTCCCTCTAAGTTAATTTTCAAAATGTGCTGGTTCAAATTATTGAAACAGCAATGAAATGAACAATCATTCAGTTTAGCGTCTATATATATAAATCTGTCGGGGAAAAAGTCAAGCGAAAACATTACAGCCGTAATGCCCTCTAATCAAACCCTAAAAAAACGAAGGCGCAGGGCATTAGAGACTACAGAAACAGAGCTGAGTGCCATTGCAGCTCCGGCTATCATGGGATTTAAAGAAGGTCCACCGAAAAGGGTTAAAAAACCGGCAGCAACCGGGATCCCAACTACATTATAGGCAAAAGCCCAGAAGAGATTTTGACGAATATTTACCATCACAGCCCGTGATAACCGGAGAGCCGTGATAACCCCGTCAAGGTTTCCCTTCATTATCACAATATCACCTGATTCTATAGCAATATCAATACCCGTCCCCATGGCGATGCCCACATCAGCACGAGCCAGTGCCGGGGCATCATTGATACCGTCCCCAACCATCGCCACCCTCAAGCCTTCTTTTTGCAGTTCTTTAACAACATCAGCCTTTTTATCAGGCATCACTTCAGCTATGACCTCATCAATACCAGCCTGGGCGGCAATAGCCAGGGCAGTCATTTTTTGATCACCAGTGAGCATGACAAGGCGCAGCCCCATCGCTTTTAAACGGACAACCGCTTGCGGCACTTCTTCTTTCAAGGTATCAGCAACTGCAAAAATTGCAGAAAAGGTGTCGTTCACAGCACAAAACAGCACTGTATTTCCCTGTTCCGAGAGGGCCGCAACGTCTTCTTCCAGTGCGGCCACAGATATTCCTCTCTCTTCAAGTAAATGCTGATTCCCCAGTAACACAACCTTTCCAGCCACCTCCCCTTCAATTCCCTTCCCCTGAATTGCCTCAAAAGAGCTAGGCTGAACGAGATTGATATTTTTATCTTTTGCACTTACGACCAGTGCTTCAGCAAGAGGATGCTCGGAATTCTGCTCACAGGATGCAACCAGAAAGAGAAGCTCATCTTCGTCGACATCCTTTCCTGTAATAACAGTATCCGTCAACTTTGGTTTCCCATGGGTCAGGGTACCGGTTTTATCAAAGATCACAGCCTCTGTCTTTTCGGCCATCTCCAGTGCTTCGCCACTTTTTATCAGTACACCCAGCTGCGCCCCACGTCCTGTCCCGACCATAATGGATGTTGGTGTCGCCAGCCCCATGGCACATGGACAGGCGATGACCAGCACAGCGATAAAAAACCGCAGCGAGGTAGAAAAATCGACTCCCCCGACAAAATACCAGGCAAGTCCGGTGAGCACTGCAAAACACATAACTACCGGTACAAAATAAAGGCTTATACGGTCTGCCATTCCAGCAATGGGTGCCTTTGATCCCTGTGCCTCCTGAACCAGCCGTACAATGCGAGCAAGCATGGTGTTCTGCCCAACCTGCTGCGCTTGAACATGGAGTATGCCACTGCTGTTATAGGTGCCGCCAATCACGATCTCACCCACACCCTTGGAAACCGGGATGCTCTCACCTGTGAGCATTGATTCATCTACAACACTGTGACCGTATCGAATCTGGCCATCAACCGGTATCCTGTCTCCAGGCCGAACAAGTAACAAATCACCCTCCTGAATATCTTCTGCCGGAATATTTTTCTGCTCATGTTCCTTTCCGATCAGTAGAATTGCGGTGTCAGGCGTCAGTTCCATAAGTTTTGATATGGCATCGGAAGTGTGGGATTTGGAGCGAACCTCCATGTATTTACCGAGTAGGACCAGCGCAAGCAAGACTCCTGCAGATTCAAAGTAGAGATCCTTGACCCGTAACTGCGCCTCAACCCCGAGCATAATTTCAATGAGGTTCCAGGTTGAATAGATAAATGCAGCACCGGTACCAACTGCCACCAACGAGTCCATATTGGGAACCCGCCGTAAAAGAGCAGGGACACCATTGAGATAAAAGTGGCGCCCCTTGTAAATAATTCCGCACACAAGAACAAACTGAACAAAGGCAAAATTAAAAGGATGAATCTTTGAGTCTATTAAAACAGGAAGGGGCAATCCTAACATTTCACCCATGGAGATGCTGAGTAAAGGCACGGCCAGTAACATTGACAAAATAACATTTTGTTTCATCTCAGCCAGGCGTAACGCTGTCTCTGCTTTTCTGGTCTCAAACAGATCCTGCCGGGCGCCGATGGTTTCCAACTCAAAGCCAAGTCCGCCTACCCGCTCAGCAATCTCCTCAAAACTGTGACTGCTTTCGTCCCACTGCAACTCCATTGTTTCAGAGGCAAGATTAACTGCTGCTTTTTTAACACCATCCATTCCACGGACAACGTTTTCTATTCGACTGGAACAGGAAGCACAGTGCATGCCCTTCACTGCTAATTTAAGTTCTTTCATGACTCACACCAGGTTCGTGTCCATCTGTTAATGAGATTTTTTTCTCTCAATCATAGAGCAAGGGAAATTGTACCGCAACGATAGGGTAGAGGAAAAAAGACACTTGTAGACAGGCACTACTTGTTAAATTTCCCACGCCATACAGCAACTATGCACACTCAACACTCCAAATCAAGGTCCCCTTGACAAAAAGCAGAAAGAATCATTATTATTTATAATGGTAAGCAAGGAAGGAGAAAAACACAAAGCCGTCACAGATTCAAGTGACGAGCTGTAACATTTAACCGGAGAACAAACAATGACCACCATATCAATTAAAGGCATGAGCTGCCAGCATTGTGTCGCATCCACAACAAAGGCCCTGGAAGGCATCCCCGGTATCTCAAACGTGAACGTCGATTTCAACAGAAAAGAGGCCAGCTATGATGGCGATGTAGACCGTGAGGTAGTTCAGGACGCTATTAGTAAAATAGGATTTGAGATTATCAGCTGACCCCGTAACCCCAGATAGCACCATAGAACATGGTACTATCTGGGGTCAGTTTACACCTCTTCTAAAATACACAAAACAGTAACATGATTAGTTCTGCCAGACACCATCCTGTAAAATAATATCTCCCTGTCGAGGTACTGTCGGCCTAGTTACAGACCTTGGAGTATCCAAGCCGGAAGACAGGATAACAATCCTGTTTACCAAATCATTAACCAAAACAAACTCTACGAAAACGCCTTGCTGAAGGGCTGACACATCAAGTTCTTTTCCTTCGCTATCAACCACTTTTGTATCCGGAGACAACCTGTATACCATATCATCTATTACAAGCTGCCCAGGGTCTTCAGCGCTGTATATCTCCCCTTTTTGCGGCAGTACCTGTGTATACACGGCACCTTCAGGTTGTCTTGCATACACTTGGCCCTGCTGGTCCGGAAACAAACAGCCGGCAAACAACAGCACCAGGGAAATTGCCCATATTTTATTCACAACATCACCTCACAATTATAATTTTGCCTATTCAACCTGCTGCCAAAAATAGATTCCACGCCTTTCAGCGGCTTCAGTCATGGTCTGAATCGATCCCTGCGATGTACTAAAATACTTTAACTCTTCGCCGTCATCATCCACAGCTTCATCTTCACGAAGAATTGCAGGGTTAAAGAGACGTCCCTCATAAGCGCGATCTGTCGGAACACCCGCAACGACGTCATCTTTATCAATATCCCCATCACCATCTATATCGTAGGGGACCTCAGTATAGACTAAGTCTTCCATATTCACCTCTCCATCTCCATCAATATCAAAAGCAGGTTGTAACAGCATGCCTCCAGTATGGGGATTACGCTCGTTAACCAGAGAATAGGCGCCAGAGCTACAACCGGTGCTGGTAATGCCAAAAGAGAGCATGATAGCCTTTCCATCACGAATTATAGTATCATTGACAACACGTTCACCGATCTTACGCTCATCAATGATTCCATCACTATTATCATCCTCATCAACAAGGGTATCACCATCATTATCCAGGCCATCTCCAGGGAAATCGATCATCCCCGGAAGATCGTAGAACCAGCCGACGTTAGCAGCTGGAACCTTGTCAAAAGTATCAACATCTCCATCACCATTAATATCTTTGTTGTACAGGTGATGGGTTGCGGAAAGATCATCCGATGTCTCAAGAGAAAAATCCCCCTGAAAGTTTGAGGTTATTCTGTAATAATTATAAAGATCTATTGTGCCATTATTATTTGTATCCTCATCGTAATCAAGATGTCCATCACCATCAATATCTTCACCGGTATCAAGAACACCGTTATTATTCAGATCCTCATCAACATCAAGCTTACCATCACCATCCGTGTCTTCCGTCAGCTGTCCTTCAACCCAGGACACCTGTTCCAACAAGGTGTGAGTAGCTTCACCGTCAATATTGGTCTCAGGCCAATTGGAGAGAGTGGCGACAGATGAATTATCCACCCGTGCTCCATGGTATCCTTCATCTAGATGGTCAGGCGCCCAGTCCCATATACCATACAGAGATTGAACATCCAGTGAAGACAGATCTGGTTCTCCAAGATACTTTCCGGTTCCAAATATTACCATGAACCCATAACCACTCTTATGGAACATGATATCGGGAGAACCGGTGATTGCCTGGTCTGACAACCCTGCAAACAGTGGCTGTGGTTTCATGCCACTGACAGTGTCTTTACAGTGACTTCCTCCAACAGCGCTGTCGCCGTTATCACAATAAGCAACCTGCCAGTCAGCGCGCTGACTTGAGGTCAGATCAAACTTCCACATATTCCCCAGCAGATCACCGGCATAAACATAATCAACTTTCAGATCATTATTATCATCAATGGCTTTGGGAGTTGACATTCCATTAAAAGGCCCCACATCTGTTTCAATCTTTTTGAGCAATGATCCAGTTACAGGGTTCAAAATGTAAAGACTTGCGGTACCATCTTCACTGCCATACCCATTGCCGAAGATAACAACGTATCCCTCAAACTCTGTACCGGCATTGATGCTGAGATCATAGGTTTTTACAATTACCGGACGACTGAAAGAATAGCCGAGTCCTGAATCTCCAACCACCCTGGTAATACTGACATCATCACCATCACCATAGGTGTCGATCAGGCTGCCGGGCATCAGTTCGATATAACTTCCATCACTGGCTACTTCTTGAATCTGATACACACCATCGTTAGTGTAGCCATTGTGGTTAGCTCCAACAATTGCTATCCAGTTATCTTCATCAAAACCATTGGTTTCGGTAAACTGATTCGCACTGTCAAGAATCCGATCATTGCCACCGCTTCCCGTACCACTTTCGAAACTGAATGTTGTACCGGTCAACAATGTTGCAGGAGCTGCAGGGTATTCCCATTTTACACGTGAAGCCAATGTAGCCTCATCGGTGATACTTGTCGCAGCATTGCTGATATCAAGGCAGTAATATCCTGCACCACCCTTGCCCAGTCCACCAACAAGAAGCGTGGTAGTATCAAACTTTTTAGTAAAGGGAGTGTTATCCACAAAATATTTATGATCATAGAGTGGATTGGCGAGCTCTCTCAAATTTGAATACACAAAAGACGGTACGTAGGCAAACAACTCCTCGCCACCCTTGGCATCATCCGCATAAAAGGCATGGAGCATACCATCATTACTTCCCACATAAAGAATTCCGTCATCATAACGCGCTAGGGAATGAATAAAATCACCCAGAGGATGCGCCCCATCACGACCACGGAAAGATCCCTCATTTGCCTTATCACCACGCAGGTAATCCACAACATTTTCACCCGTTAGCGTGTCAGCAAAATATGGCAACAATTGCTTCTTCTGAAGAGTTGAAAGATCATCTGTGCTGCCACCGTTATTCCATCTAAACGGTACACCTTTGCTGTTATTGTAGGTAGCTATGATTCTGCCATCAGCACCGGTTGTATTCAGTTGAGTAGCCATCTTTTCTTCAGCGGACCACACAGGACTATTGGTAAGAACCTCACCTGTTGTGGCATCCACTTTGTACGACTGAAGATCACCATGCCAGTCTCCGCTGTTATATGTGGTCTGGAACATACGGATCTGCCCGTTAATGGCTTCATACATTTCATCGCCATTAACAGAAACCGAGGCACCCGATCCAATTCGCGAACCGATATCATTCATAATTGCAAGGAGTGATGCCACGAGTTCATCTGGCCTGGATGCATTCATATAACTCCCATGACCATTAACTGCGGCATGCCACAAGTCATCAACACGGGCCTCAGAACTAGCCCATGGGCTCGGCCATGTGGGATACACCGAATTATTCAGATCATAATCATCGGGGTCCAAAGTTCCCTTCACTCCAAAGGCTACTGTATAAGTAACCATATGCTGATGAGTGTTTACACCATCAGGAACCAAATTCTCCATGGTGGAAAGATCCCGCTCAAAAAAGTCCATGGCCACATCAGCCAGGGTGTTGCTGTATTCATCCGCATAGGGGGCACCGTTGTCTCCATCGGCATTTCCCACGGCTGGATCCCAACCATTCCAGTATCCATCTGTCATGGCAATGGTGAACGCCTGCTTACAGGCATCGCCATCCTCTTGGGCATGGAACGGAGATTCTATGGGCGTTCCGAAGGGTGAGCCTGAATTATTTGCGATTCCTCCGTTATCAGTACCATCGGTATCATCATAATACTCCCCAACACTTTCCAGGCCTCTCCGCAGGGGTGTCCCGTAACCGGCAATCTGAAAACCGTAGAGTAATTCAAGCAGACGATTCTTTTCATCACCGACGCCGACTACTTTCAATGGAAGAAGTGACTGACTGATTCCATAACCACCATTTTTCCAACCATTGTTATTGTAGTTGATAGTATGGAATCCAACCTCCACATTACTCATCTGGTCGATAATCTGCGCCACAGCAGCAGTAGCCGCATAGGTACGTTTTCTATAATAGGAAAACCAGTTTGCCCAGTTCTGACGCTCTTTGAGCCAGGCATCAGCATCTGTTGGAGGGACAAAGGTTTTCACTTCTGCAGGAACAGAAGCTGCGGCCACAACCTGCAGGTTTGTTCCGCTGACATCCTGAGAATTATCAAGAACCCTATAATATTCTATTGGATTAGTCAGGTTAACAAGCCAGATAGTTTCGTTAACAGTCTCATCAATGTCAAGCTGTCCATTATTATTACTGTCGGTGTAGCTGATTGTACCGTCCCCATCCACATCCTCCCAAGTATAATAATGTGCATTAATAATACCGGGTGAAGCAGTAGCCGGAGCAGGAAACGTCGTACTGGTACCTGAAAAGGCGATATCAAGAGTATAGGTACCTGTTGTACTGTCCCACCCTCTGACATCGATATAATAAGTGCCGGCAGGAACAGCATTCAACTGTATATAAGGATTACGGTCATAAGAATTATCACAACTGAAATCACAGTTTGCAGCGCCTCCGCAGTCATCATCATACCAGTTGCCATTACTATATGGGTCTGTCCAGCTGTCGGCATACTCGACGGCACGATACTCTGCACCACCACTGTCAAGTATTCTGGCCATGGTATCGGTACACTCAGATGTCATAAGTGTTCTGACAGTCAGGTCACCGGCACTGGTTAGTACAATCTTATACATATCGTTATCGTCGGCAACTTCGAGTTCTGAGACATATGAGTCATTCACACTCACCTCTGTAGCAGTGGCTGTGGTATTACCATGATCATCAGTGTTGGTTACCACCTGAAAGACGCTGTCCATGTCGAATGTTTCATTATTATTACAAACACCTGTATTGTCTGGTGTCGCCCCGGCTACCTTGTTTAAGGCCTCAGTACAATCCTGACTGTACCAAGGGTGATAACGTGGCCTGTAAATGTTTGCATGGGACTGTCCGTCACTCTGACCGGCAACTGACCCTGATGCTGCAGGCAGGTTGGAGCTCGGACTGGTTCCAATAAAATTAGGCCAGGGAACGAAATTCACATCCGGATTATAAAACATTTTATTGATGGCAGACCACTGAGAACGCCACTGTCCCTGCAATCCACTGGTTTCCATGCTATTATCCCAATAGGCCCTTGCCTCTGGAACAGCAGGGTAGTTGTATACATAGTAGCGTCCATTATAGAGACCATTCCCGGGAACAATAAACTCCCAGTCCATACTTCCAGAATCATCAAGAACAAACATCAGTGAAGCAGGTTTAGGACGCAATTTCGCATCAAGCGGAAAATCAGAAATTGGGCTGGTATCATAATCAAGAACTTCCAGCCTGTGGCTGACAACCACATTTGTAAATTTCACTTCCAGGTAATCATTTGCGGTGTTAATCAGCTGAAAATCAGTATAGGTTTCAGTGGCACCGGCCACAGGGATGGTGTAACTGACGTTATCCACCAAAATACCCATGACAACGTGATCCGGGTCATTGAGATTAACAAAAAATGAACTGTCTGTACCCCAATCTACCTGCCGTGTTGTTGCAACCACACTCTCTGCTGAGCTATTAAAGATAGTATTGAACCTAGAGGCTGGTTCCAGAGTAAAGGTATCTATGGCAAACCATACCTCATAAGTGTGATCCTTATCTGTCATATTCCCAAAAGTATATAACTCAGGGGTTCCCACAGATGCGGCATCGACCTCCACGTCACTTACATGAAAGCCAGTGATGGGAACAGCTGTTATATCATGGTCTGTTTTTGCTTCTACCTCAATAGAGGCCACGGTAGTAACAACCGGACTTTCAGTCTGACCGTTGGGGTGCACTGTAACATCCACATAACTGGTGAACAGGATCTCTATTGAATGCTCATCGGTTATGTTAGCAAGGGTGTAGGTATAGCTCGTAAGCCCTGCACCTTGCAACCCGCCTATGGACACGCCGTCAAGAAGAATATCTGATACATGATGGTCATTACCATCATGGGCTAGTCCGTTGGGACATGGAACATAGGCATCCACAGTCAGTACGAGATCGCTGCCATAGTCCACTTCATAGAAATTATCCTTGTCACCATCCGGCACAACTTCTCCAAAGGGAGATTCTTCTATTATGGTGAGAATCTGGGTATATGCTACCTCTATAGTCTGGTCTGAGGTGATTGCAGCACCGAACGTGTAAGTATAATCTGTGTTTCCTACTGCTCCGGCTTCTGCGACCCCGTTCACCTTAAACCAGGTAATATGATACCCGGAATCAGCCTGAGCGGTATAAGCATAGCCACTGCTGCCACAATTTACTGTCTGGGTCGGAGTCAATGTTCCGTTATTACCCAGGACTGTAGCAGTTATGGTGTACTGAGACATTACAAAGTCTGTATTGATGGTCTGATTTTCCGTAATTACCGAAGGAAAGGTATAGCTGGCAACAGCCCCGACCGAAGAGCCATTTACCTGCATATCATCCACCTCATAACAGGAATCGGGAGTAGCATTAAAAAGCGGGGTGCTCTCATGATCCACTTTTACCGCCAAACTACCGGGACCAACAACAGTTGAACCATCATATGTGGTGTTCATACCGCCATTACTTCCTGCACTCATCAGAATGAAATGTTCGTCGTTAAGAATGGTTCCAGTGGCCATATCGGTGGTATTGAACTGACTGACTGGTGCTGTTACGGGAACAACATTTGTAAAACCCACCTGAAAATCTTCGGGTGGCTCAACATCCAGGTCACTATTTAGAGGAACTGTAAAGGTCTGGGTTTCTCCAACATTTCCAACGAATGTTAATGTCTGAGTACTATTATTATAGTCAATGCCGGCAGCAAGAGGTGCGCCGCCAACGGCACCCCCATCAACAAAACTGATGTCAACATCGAACCCGCCATCAACGGCATTATCAACAGTGGCCGCAAAAGTCATGGTGCCATCTTCAAGTACTGAGACGTCTTCAACAGTCAGAGTTGCCACGTCGTTATCACCAAAAATCACCTGGGCCGTGTCTCCAGGTGCAGCTGCAACTGTAATGCTGCCGTTATTGGTACCGGTGATATTCAGAGCTACACTCTCGGTTCCTTCAACAATAGCATCATCAATTATTAAAATCGGAATGGTCGCAGTGAGCGTATTGACAGGGACAGTCACCACACCGGAAAGAGCAGTAAAATCTGCTCCACTTGTGGCTGTACCGGCAACTGTGTAGGAGATATCGGTGTCACTGCTGGAAGGATTTGTCAAGGTAACGGTAAATTCACCATCAGTAGATGGCTCGGACGGAGCAGCTGTGGCAGTTAAAGAAACCTCACTTGTATCATTATCGGTGATTGTGCCCACTGCAGTATCGCTTATATCCATGGTACCAGGAGACACGGCGTTCTGCTGGCTGACAGTGAAGGTTTCACTGGATTCAACTATCGAATCGTCGGTCAGGGGAACGGTGAAGGTCTGGGTCTCAGCGGCCGTTCCTGCAAAAGTCAAGGTCTGGACTGTGGAAGTATAGTCTGTGCCACCTGTTGCACTTACATCGGCAAAGGCTACGTCAACTGTAAAGCCACCTGCAACAGCATTGTCCACCTGCGCTGTAAAGGTCATAGTGCCGTTTTCAGCAGCAGTCACGTCTCCCACGGTCACGGTTGCTGTATCATTATCGGTGATTGTGCCCACTGCAGTATCGCTTATATCCATGGTACCAGGAGACACGGCGTTCTGCTGGCTGACAGTGAAGGTTTCACTGGATTCAACTATCGAATCGTCGGTCAGGGGAACGGTGAAGGTCTGGGTCTCAGCGGCCGTTCCTGCAAAAGTCAAGGTCTGGACTGTGGAAGTATAGTCTGTGCCACCTGTTGCACTTACATCGGCAAAGGCTACGTCAACTGTAAAGCCACCTGCAACAGCATTGTCCACCTGCGCTGTAAAGGTTATAGTGCCGTTTTCAGCAGCAGTCACGTCTCCCACGGTCACGGTTGCTGTATCATTATCGGTGATTGTGCCCACTGCAGTATCTGTAATAACAGTTGTGGCTGCAGGATTAATATTCTGCATATTCACAGTAAAAGTCTCACTGTCCTCAACAATCACGTCATTATTCAAAGTAACGGTAAAAGTCTTTGCCTCTCCGGCCGCACCGGAAAAACTTAAACTTTGCACACCACTATCATAATCAGTACCACCTCCGGTTGCAGTACCATCGGTGAATGCGACATCAACAGTGAAAGCAGCTGTTGCATCGGCAGAAGTTGCGGTAAAAGTCATGGTGCCATTTTCTGCTACCGTCACATCACCAATGGTCACAGCTGCCTGAGAAATCATGGCAGTACTGATAATAAATAAGAAACTCAACAGCAGCTGAGAAAGGTGACGAAATACTGTCCGTGTGGAGCTCATAATAGTCCTCCAGGAAAAAAATCCTGACCGATTTGTGACAGTTGATTTATTATTGTGGGAATTAATTATCATTAGAATCTCCGCTTGTAGCCAATCTTGATCAACGACCTGCCGCCCTTGGCCTCCGTGTAACCATAGGCCGAATAACTGTAAAGACGACTAGCCCCAAGACTAAGGGAACTACCACTTGAAATAGGCAGCTGCACAACAACTCGATAGGTATCATTATCAGGATCAATCTCTGAAATCTCAAAGGTATCGCCACTGTCAATAACACCATCACCTCCTGTGTCCAAGTTGGCAACATCACTGGTTGGTTCGATCGGATCTGCGGAGTAAAGAAGACCAAAGTTCGTGGATGCCACTGTAACCAGAGGGGCCAGAAGTTCATCAGGATCTGACTCATTGACAAGACGCTGCACGCCTTCCAAAGCAGCAGACTCTGCAAGATAAAAGCCCTGCTCAAAAACGGAATCACTGCGAACGACAGACTTCTCAACGATTGTTGTATTGGTCGCAGTTATTCCGATAAAGGTCAACAGCAGGAGAATGAGCAGCACGGTAATGATGGCAACCCCACGCTCATTATCGGGTAGCAGCAGGTTTGATGTATTTTTATTGCTGTTGATCGACATAGATCGTTCCTCAAAATGAATTTAAAATTCGAGTGTAATCCACCTGGGCAACTTCTTTGTTATTCCAGCGAACACGCACATTTATTATACGAGAATTAGGTATTGCGGCATTATTATTCACGTCCCACTCAACGGTATAGGGCCCCTGAACTACGGTATAACCGTCATTATCCACGGTGGCACTCCCGCCATTTGGCTGGAGATTACCGTCGGTATAAGGAAGGGCCAATAAGGTTTCCACCTGATCCATGGCCCAGGTATAGCCTTCGGTCTGTTTTTTTGAACCGGTATTGTAACTCATATTCCTGGTCTGAAGACCAACTATTGCAAAAACACCAACACCCAGGATAACCAGAGCCATCATCACTTCGATAAGAGTAAAACCCTGTTCTTCTGTTTTATTTCTACTTATCAACATATTTTCCACCATAAACCTGTCTCTGGACTAGAGGTTCCGAACCCGTACCCGAAACTGCTGGATCCATGTGTCAGCTCCTGCACTGACACGATTCACATCCTGCACCTGACCTGTCACCAGAACCTCAACTGTACGGATAGTATCAAGTACAGTGTCAGTATTCATGGTTGCAGGGGCAATGAGATTGTTTCCCGAATCGTAATATTGGAATTGCAGGTCAACCACGTTATCCACAACAGGTTGTCCACCACCACCGGAATTTCTCACAAGTGTCCCGATTGTATTATCCCCAGGATTAAGGATATTCCCACCAGCATCAACCCGGTAATAGGAAATATCTTCATTGGCATCATCAGCATCACCGTCCGGTTCGTATAAGCCGTCACCATCACCGTTATCAATATCTCTGGTAAAGTGAAGAGAGTTGGCATCGGTATCAAAACGGTCATCACCATCCCTCTGAAAACCCATTCGTGCCATTCCATCAGGGTTGCATCCTGCAGAGCGTATCTCATCAACCATCAGGTTTTTTGCAGCCCTGATATCCTGGGTCATCTCAATAGTCATTTCCTGGCCAGTATGATAGCGACCTGTCTGGATAAACATGGCCACTACCCCGGTTAACACAAAACCGAGAATAACCAGTGCGATCATAACCTCGATCAAACTAAATCCTGCGTCCTGATTGATTTTGATTTTCAAAGCCATGTGATATTGACCCTTCCAGTAATATTAACCGCAATATCCGCACCACCAGCGCTGGGATGTTCAACACGAAATGAACCCAACGTTGCAGTACCACGCGGAGAAAAAGTAATGGTTGGCTCTGAACCAGCGACAATCGCTGCGCCACTGTCGGTTATGGTCACTTGCGGAAAATCACTGAAATCTCGAACCATGTTGACGGTATAGTTTGTGGAATTCATTACCCGATTTCCGTCTTCGATCTGATAACCATCGGTACTGAAAACGATCCGACACTGTCTTCTGGTTTCAACAGCTCTCATTTTAGCCCGATTCAAATCGCCACGAACCTGAGAAACTGCACCACGAAAGACATAACCAGGTTTCCAACCGAGATATCCTGCGACCGCGATACTAGAGACAATACCGACAATCGCCACAGTTACCATCATTTCCACCAGGGTAAAACCACCCTGATTTGATATTTTTCTTTTTTGTTTAAACATTACATACAATCCTCCTGACAAATCCCCATGCAACAAAAAAGCCAACAGAAAAACATTTTTGTTTTATATTTATTTCCAGCCTATTAGAAATAGAATACAAAACGCAACATTCAACAGCCAACAAACATTTTATAAAGTTTTTTTACAGTTACTGCTGTGTTGAAAAAAAACAAGCAGTCACTGGACAAAAAGGGTAAGAGTAAAATGAATCCATGCTCCTCATGCCTTCATTTCACTCTTACCCCTTTTATCTTTGGAAACGATCACCGAAACGCGGCCCATGGTGACATTTTTTGTCACAAAATACTTAAAAATGTCAATCCGAAGGAATTTCGTCAATTAAAAATCTCCTTCCTCTTGGGAAAAAATTGACCTATAATAAAAAATGTCTTGAAAAAGAAACAAGATAACAAAGCAACCGGCCATTCACTGCTAACTGGCACGGTTACTGCTACAACCCAAGCAACAGCAAATTTGAAGCCATAAAGGCAACAAACACCAACATCCATTCCATAAGGAGGGAAACATGACACTGAAAAAACTTAGAATTAACACAAACGAGCAAGGCTTTACCCTGATCGAGCTTATGATTGTTATCGCAATTATCGGTATTTTGGCAGCTATCGCCATTCCGAACTTTATTGCATATCGTGACAAAGCTTTCTGCTCAGCTGCTGAGTCTGATGCCAATAACCTTGCAGCCGCAATAGCTGACTATTATGCCGACCCATCGCATGTAAACATGGTTACCACTGGTGATGTATCCTTTACCCCCACAGGGACCAACACAGCGACACTAACTGGTACAGTGAACAGCATTGTAATTGAAATAACAGATGTCAGTGGTCGTTGCCCAGCTGAATATATGAGCAACAATACTCTCAATGGTGGGAGCGGTTGGAACAGTGGCGTATTTACTAAAACAATGTAGCAGTTGACATAACAGCCAAAAACACAGAGAGTGAAGTGTAATAACTTCACTCTCTGTGTTTACCTGATGAACCCTCCTCCTAAAAAAAGTCACCTAATAAGTTTCTTCGTTTTCTTTGTTCTCAGTTTTATAGCCTACTCCAATACATTTCATGCATCATGGCATCTGGATGATATTCCCAATATTGTCAACAACGATAAGCTGCACGTAGTTGAGCTGACACCGCATACCCTTGCAGCAACATTTAAAGCCCATCCTGTTCTCGAGAGGAAAGATTCATTTTATCGTCCTCTTTCCATGTTGTCTTTTGGTCTGAACTGGTATCTTGGCCGAGATAACGTTTTTGGATATCACCTATTTAATATTCTGTTACATATTTTAACGGGGTGTTTATTGTATGTAACAATTTTGACCCTGTTTAAAACAGAACAACTCAAAAAACAAAACAATCCAAACGTCCATTTTGTTGCCTTTTTGGCAACTCTCTTGTGGCTGATCAGTCCGATCCAAACCCAGGCAGTTACATATATTGTCCAGCGAATGGCATTACTGGGTACTTTTTTCTACCTATTGTCTTTATACCTATTCCTTAAAACACGGCTTGAATCAAGTAAGCTGCGTAAAACATTTTACATTGTGGGGTGTTTTCTCGCATTTTTTGCCGCTTTAGCCTCAAAAGAAAACACCATCACGTTACCTATCGCCTGCTTGCTTATTGAAATTATATTTTTTCAAAAACTAACAAAACCTGTCTCAAAAAAATCAATATTTCTTGCAGTTACTCTGGTCAGTATAATTGTCGTTGAATGTGTTTATCTATATTTCAAGATACAAGACTTACCACTTTTCAAACTTTATGATCATCGTTCTTTTTCGCTTATGGAACGGCTTGTAAGTGAACACCGCATTATTATTCTTTATTTAACACAAATATTCCTCCCATCTCCCCAACGACTTTCCCTGATACATGATTTTTCTGTTTCGACCTCCCTCTTGCACCCGTGGACAACCTTACCTTCTGTAATCCTAGTCTACCTATTAATAATTACGGGCTTTCTTTGTATTCCGAGAAGACCAATCATTGCTTTTTCCATTTTATTTTTTTTCCTGGCGCACACCGTCGAATCAACATTTCTACCTCTTGAACTAATCTTTGAACATAGAAACTACCTCCCAACACTTTTTATTTTTCTCCCGTTTGCTATTGCCCTACAACAACTTCTGATAAAATTTCACAACAAGCGCTGGATGCATCAGACGATCATTGTATCCATTTGTCTACTTATTATAATTTTCACTTTTACAACTTACATAAAAAACGCAACATGGAAAAATGAAGAAACACTATGGCTAACTATTTTAAAAAAAGCACCAAATAGTGCGAGGCCATATCAAAATCTTGGCAAATTAATGATACACAGTGGGCACTATGATAAAGCCCTTGAATTGTATAAAATATCATTAACTAAACAGGACCCTTCACCCAAACGATCGGCAAGTGTCAGCCTAAACAACATGGGCAACATTTATCTATCAATGAAGCAATATGATTCTGCTCTCAAGCATTACAATAATGCTCTCGTTGCTAATCCCGACAGTATAGAGATTCTTTACAATGCAACTGGGGTGTTACTCACTTTAGGAAAATGGTCAGAAGCCTCACGAAATGCCGACAAACTTCTTTACATAATACCATATGAACAAAATGCCCTTATTATTAAGGGTTTTATTCTGCTGAAACAGGGGGAACTTGCTAATGCCTTAAATTACTTTCAAGATGCATATACAATCAATCCCCATAATGTTCGTACGACGATCCATTTCGCTACTGCAAAAAGCTTACTTGGTCAGCATAAAGAAGCAGAAACCCTTCTACTTTCCGCCTTAGAAGAGTCACCTGCTCGTGCATCAATTTTGTTCAGTCTATTGGAAAATAGTAACCGAGCAGGAGATACCCGGCAGGTACAACATTTCACTAAAAAGATATTGAATACATTTTCTTTTGAACAAATAGACAAATTTTTACCGTCAACTCAAGAAGAAATGAACAGTTCCATACTAGATGGCCCCACGTTGCATAATCTTTTAATCCCAGCAGAATAATTATTCTACCCTAATGCACAGTAAAATAAACCAACCTGCAGGGCTGCCTTACCCAATATACTATGTGATAGTATTCATTCTTTGCTTGGCAGGAATAATAGATACGTTATACCTCGCTGTATCACACTTTAAAAACTACACAGATATAGCATATAGTAGCTTTTGTGCTCTTTCAAAGGCTATTAACTGTGACACAGTTTCCCAAAGCCCTTGGTCTATTTTACTTGGTTTACCAGTTGCTTATTGGGGATTTACTGGCTATCTGCTTTTCTTGTTTTTCCTTGTTCCATTACGAAAGCTCGACCACTCAACAAAATCTCTTTGGATCGTCTTATTCCTGCTGGCCCTTCTTTTTTCGATGACAGCAATTTTTTTTGCCTACATATCATCTACTAAGATCAATGCTTATTGTATAATGTGCCTACTCAGTTATAGTATCAGCTTTGCTCTCCTTTTTTATTCTTGGCTTATCCGTCGTCGATTTGATACAGATACATTTTTGACCAGTCTAAAAAAGTCTGGTTATTATGTGATAAAAAGCAGACTATTACTCATCACAATCATTCTCCTGACCATTGCTACCCTCTCCCTACGAATCACCTTGCCCCGGTACTGGGAATTTGAGATTCCTCTTCCTGCTGATGACATTCCTCACGGCATTACTGAAGATGGCCACCCGTGGATTGGCTCCGAAACACCTCTGCTCACCATTAAAGAATTTGCTGATTATCAATGTTTCCAATGCTACAAGATGCATTTTCTTCTAAGACGCCTTATCAAAAGAAATCCCGGCAAAATACGTCTAATTCATTACCAATATCCAATGGACAACAAGTTCAACAGCCTTGTTGTCCCTGAACCTTTTCATGTTGGTTCCGGAAAAATGGCTCTTCTGGCAATCTACGCATCAACTCAAAATAAATTTTGGGAGGCAAACGACAAGTTATATGAGTTGGGTCGACAAAAGCAAGCATTCAGCACGACAGAGCTAGGTGATGCCATAGGGCTTGCCCCTGGAACACTTGCATCTGCTGTCAATAATCAGCAAATAAAACTCTTATTACGAAACGATATTCGTACTGGAGGGATGGCAGGCATCACAGGAACCCCTTCTTATATTATAAACGATAAGGTTTATGAGGGTTACATCCCATCGGATATCCTCCTGGATATATTACGGTGACCCCTGTTCAATACTCCATGCGTACCAATAAAAATCCGCCCACCACTCTGCACCCAACACTCCGCATTCTACCGATCCTTATATTTATCTGCATTATCGTTGTCCTCAACTGCACCCCACCCGTAAGCCGTGATGCCCTCACCCATCACCTTGCCATTCCAAAGCTTTATCTGGTATATGGTGGCATCTATGAAATACCGGCTTTACTCTTTTCATATTATCCTATGAACCTGGAATTTCTGTACCTGGTACCTCTCTGGTTCGGCAACGATATCATCCCTAAATTCATCCATATGTTCTTTGGACTTGCTACGGCATGGCTTATATTCAGCTACCTGAAAAAGCAGATCGGAGCAAACTGGGGACTCTTTGGAGCCCTTTTCTTCCTTACCACACCAATTATTATCCACCTCTCTACTTCAGCCTACGTAGATTTAGGAGTCAGCTTCTTTACAACCGCAAGCCTTCTTCTACTCCTTCAATGGAGAAAATCAGAAAAAACTTCCCTGCTACTCCTTGCCGGAATATGTGCAGGACTTGCTGCAGGAACAAAATACAACGGACTGATCACGCTGTTTCTTCTTACCTGTTTTGTTCCCTTCCTTACAAAAAAAGGTGCGCCCCATGACACTCAAATAAAGGTAAAAGCCCTACTTGTGTTCATTTTCCCTGCACTGGTTGCAGTCTCCCCCTGGCTGATCCGCAACATACTCTGGACTGGGAACCCTGTTTTTCCTCTTTTCCCATCCGTTTTTAACGGTGGTGAGACTTCAATCACCCAAGGAATGAATCCTCTGCTCATCAGAAAACTTGTCTACCATGAACCACTGTGGCAGACACTTCTTATTCCCATTCGTATCTTTTTGGAAGGACAGGACAATAACCCCCAATACTTCGATGGTGTTCTCAACCCATTCATTCTCCTCTTCAGTTTGGTTGCTTTTTTCCCCCAGCCCAAAAACTCAACTCTCAGAACAGACAAGAAAATATTTTTGTGGTTTATTATTCTTTTCCTGCTTTTTGCCTTTATTCAAAGAGTCATTAGAATCCGTTATATCGTGCCCGCCCTACCATTTCTAATTATCCTGTCCACCTTTGGAATTCATCAGATCCAATCTTTTCTGGCACAAAAAAAATCTGTCTTTCCTGTTGCTGCGATACCATGGCTTCTGCTCTTCACAGCATTCCTCTTTAACGGTAACTACCTCTTGAACCACTGGCAGAATATTCGCCCTTTGGAATACCTTTCCGGTGAAACCAGCAGGACAGCTTTTATTTCCAGGTTCTGGCAGGAATACCCTCTAGTTGACTACGCCAACAAAACTCTTCCCCAGTCGGCGGACATCCTTGCCGTTTTCCTCGGTAACCGCGGATACTACTTTGACAGGTCAGTTCGGTTTGACTTAAAAAAAGGTAAGAGTCTGCTCTACTCTCTCGCAAAAGAGCAACCGGATGAAAATGCTATTGCGATCTCACTTCAAGAAACTGGAATTACCCACCTGCTCATCCGAGAAGATCTCTTTCAACAAAATAGTAAACACCAATTAACACTCACCGAACAACAACGCCTCTCTCTTTTCGTACAAAAACATACCAAGCGGATCGCGGCAACGCGGAATCACAGTCTACGTACCCTGATTGCTACAGATGCTGAAGATTGACAAGACCCAGGGGCACTTCCTGCGGGGCGTACACGGAGGAAGGTGATGAGTTTTTACGAATCCGTCAAGAACAGTACTCCGATGTCTGCCACGATTAGCAACTAGCTGATTTTTAGGAATGCTTTGAGGGAATATGGTCTGCAGTAGAAATAGATACTACCCAAAGAGATGTTCCGCACACCCCGAACAGCCTTGGCACAAGAAACTGCAACATACCGTTGCATAACGTTCAACCCGACAGAAATAATTCTTCATCATTTGCATTGGAACGAGTAACATAAACAGTATTCTAAGAAGCGGGGAGCATTTTATTCAAAAATATTTGATTGTGAATCTTATATCTGCACTTCAGTATGTTGTAAAAAAAACGACTATGAATACCTCACAAAACCAGTGACATATCGACAAAATGGTCAAACAAGTGAACAAAAAAAACATCGTCACCTTTAGCAACAAATGATACCATGAGAAAACTGCCAATAGGTATTCAGACATTCAGGGAGATTATCGAAGAACGGTACACCTATGTCGACAAGACTGGCATGATAACGTATAATAATTTTCGCACATTTGAGAATAAATGGTGGTCTCTGTTATGGTAAATTTGGCAATCGACCAAAATAACCAAAACCACAACAAGGGA
>JALSMA010000025.1 GCA_026988015.1 Desulfobulbaceae bacterium
TCGCTCAAAATTTGGTAAATTTTGAGGATAGTCTAATTTCAAGTCGAAAACAGGCATTTTGTCGTCAATAGTTTAATAAATTAACAAGTTACGCTGTCTACTATAAAAAACGTTGGGACAGCAGTGAATTTTGATATGAAAAATGTGATAAAAACAGTGGCCATGGTATCTGTCGCACTCTCTCTGTTGTGCCTGCTGCCGTGTACCGTTCTTGCTGCAGATCCTGCAAAGGCAAACGTGGCGGAGCCGGATACTTTGACCAAGGTACTTGAGGTAACTGAGCAGTGGGCAATCAGCAATGGTACCCATCTGCTGGCGGCTCTACTTATCTTTATCGTTGGTCGTTGGCTTGTACGCTGGATCACAGAACTGTCCCGAAAAGGTTTCAGGCGGGCAAATGTTGAGCCAACCCTGCGTCGTTTTTTATGTAAACTCATTTATTATGCGCTGCTTACGGGAGTGATTATTGCCGCAGCCGGAGAGCTCGGCATTGAGACGACATCATTCCTGGCCATCGTTGGTGCAGCGGGTCTTGCGATTGGACTTGCCTTGAAAGATTCACTTTCCAATTTTGCCTCCGGAGTTATGCTCATTCTTTTCAGGCCATTTAAGGTGGGTGATTTTGTAACGGCTGGAGGAGTTACTGGAAAAGTATATCAGGTTGATATCTTCAGTACGGTAATTCATACCCCGGATAATCAGCGACAGATTATCCCCAACAGTAAAATTACTGCTGACATTATTACGAATGTTAATGCTGAACCTACCCGCAGGATTGATATGATGGTGGGAATTGGTTATGACGATGATATTTTGCTTGCCAAAACGACTCTTGAAGGAATTATTGCAGCTGATGACAGGATACTAAAAGACCCGGCTCCGGTAATTGGAGTGTCTGAACTTGCGGATTCCAGTGTTAATCTTATTGTTCGGCCCTGGGTGAAGACGGAGGAATACTGGGATATACGGCTTGACCTCACTGAAAGTATAAAGCTGGTTTTTGATGAGAAGGGAATCTCATTTCCGTATCCGCAGCAGGATGTCCATATGTATTCTACTGATGCGGTATAACAGGGAACCCGTGTCGTTGCAGGCACTCGCAGTGTTTATGGTGATTCTCCTTCTTCTTGTCGGATGCGGCAACGTTGGGCTCAGCGTCAGAGTTCCTGCCACTGAGGATGCGCTTGGGGAGTGCGTTGTACTGGTCCATGGTATGGGGCGTACCTATCGTTCCATGGAGAGGATGCAGCAAAAGCTGGTTGGCGCTGGTTATCATACTGTAAATATGGGCTACCCTTCCACTGAACGCACAATTGAGGCCATTGCTGATGAATATGTTCCACAGGCTCTGGAGCAGTGCAGGAGGTTCTCACCCACCGCTGTCCATTTTGTAACCCACTCTTTAGGGGGGATTGTGGTGCGTCAGGCGATCAAAGAATCTCACCCCCCTGAGCTGGGACGGATTGTGATGTTGAGTCCGCCAAATCACGGGAGTGCCGTAGCGGATAGCCTTAAAGACTGGTGGTTTTACGAGTGGTTTAATGGGCCTGCAGGCCAGCAGTTGACGACGTCAGGGCCTGCATCGCTTCCCCGTCAGCTTGGACCTGTGGACTATGCTGTCGGGGTTATCACCGGGGATCGGTATTATTTCTTTGATTTCTGGCTCTCGGCAATTATTCCCGGTCTGGATGATGGGAAAGTCTCGGTTGCCAGTGCACGCCTGGAAGGAATGAGTGATTTTCTGGTGGTACATGAGACACATCCCTTTATAATGGATGCAGAGTATGTGCAGAATGAAACTGTTAATTTTTTAAAAACTGGTAGTTTTCGACACCAGAAACCGGTACCTCCTCCTGTATCAGGAAAGGACTGGTTTTCTTTCCCCAGTAGTTCAGATTGATCTGTCTATGACCGGCTCAACAATGCAATATATTTTCTGTTGCCTTCTGTTGTTGCAGCTCTTGGGATGTCAGCCCAAGGTATATCTTATGCCGGTACCAGTCGGGATAGAGAAAGAGAGTTCCTTCTTTTCATTAAGCGAAGAAAATACCGATGAGAATTATCTCTATACGCTCTATGGTACCAATCGTGTGCCAACCGGAAAAACTAAGAGTTCTGTTGGGTATTCTATTTTTCCTTCAGGAAAACTAGAGCTTGGATTTCTTGTTTTCAGTGTGGGATATGAGGGGATGAGCTGGGATGATCTGTACCGGGAATCAGTGAAAATGGATCGTGAAGATGATTTGCTTCTGAGCCTGGAGTACGTCAGACCCATGGTGGAATATGATAAGTATGGCAGGGTCAGCAGCAGTACGGAAAAAGCGGCAGGATTCTTTGATACCATAAATGCTACCCTGAAACAGAGTTTCGACAAAGATATTACAGTTTATGTGCATGGGGCAAATTCTAATTTTTACAGGGCAACGGCACAGGGAGCCCAGTTGTTTCATTTTACCGGGCATAAATCAATAATCCTCACATTTTCCTGGCCTTCTGCCGAGAATCTGCTGAAGTATAAAACAGATGTCCTTCATGCAAAAAAAACTATAACGGCTTTCACCAAAATGCTGGACATTCTAGCCCGTCGAACAGATGCCCGGAACATTAATATCATAGCATACAGCGCCGGTGCTCAGGTGGTGGCACCCGGCCTGGCTTCGCTTCATGAAATATATCCCGAACTGACCTCAGAAGAGATTCTACAAAAACTCCGGATTGGTGAAGTGTACTTTGCGGCACCGGATACTGCTTTCCAGCCCTTTGTTGAACGGTATCTGAATTTCAGAGATATTGTCGGGCGGACAACCATTGCTCTCAATAGAAATGATCGTATTCTCCTGCTTTCAGCCCTGCATAATGGCGCGTCACGTCTCGGGAGACCGGACGTTAAGGATCTTACCGAAAAAGAAGTGCTTATAATACTTGGGGCGCTGATGTCTGCGGATCTTGACGTGATTGATGTCGGGGCTTCCAAGGCCCTGCAAGTAGGGGGAGGGCATGATTACTGGTACAATAATCCATGGGTGAGCAGCGATTTGCTGATGCTGCTGTTGTTTAATGCCAGCCCTGAGGAAAGAGGTCTTGAACCAGCATATAATGATGCGGGGGCTGTACTGTTTCATTTTCCGGATAATTATGCGGAGATTATTCCCGGTCTCCTATGGCAGCAGAAAAAGATGATGCAGCAGATTTTCAGGCAGGAAGAAGAACAGTAATGAAACATTTTTTTATATATAGCTTTATCGTATTGTTCATTATCGCTTCAGCAGTAAGTTTCTTGCTGAAAACAGGGGTTCTACTGGATGAAATCAGTGTTGGGCCTGTCAGTCTCAGCACAATTTCACTGAAGTGGAAAAAGAAACTTGAACTGGAAATAAAGACTCTTTCTTTTGAAATCTCCGGAGAGAAAAAAGAGCAGAAGCTGTTTGATCTGGACTTGCTTGATAACATTGTTCCGATGGTACTGTGGATTGAACGGATCTTTTCGAGAATAGTGATTCAGGAAATCAGATCTCCTGCAGCAAATGTCAGCTTTTTTTACGAGGCAGGTCAATATCGTCTAAATGTTGATTCTTCACTGGGATCTCTTCAGGCGGATGTTGTTTTAAAGAATACCATTCTTACCGCAGACCTTGAATTGCTTACTAATAAAGATTATGCGACCAGGGCTACCGGTCAAATGCATTTTGACACAGAAGTACGACTGGGCAGTGGTACGTTGAATGTCAATTTTGCCGAGTCTCTTCCCATTATTCTGGATCTTCGCTTTAACACGGAAGAACTCTTCTTCTCAGGAAAAGAGAGTGAAGTTATTACTGGGATCAAACCCTTTGTGGATCTTTTCGGGTTAAGTCATAATATCCAGAGGTGGATTACTGACTACCTGACAGGAGACCGTTATACGCTGAAATCTTTTTCGGGATATTTTCCCTGGAATGACCCTCTGGTTCTTATGGACAGTTTTCTTGCAGAGGTTCGGGTGGATGGCTGTGAGTACACTTTTGCCCCGGGACTTGAACCGATTAAAACGGATTTCACTGAGGTTTTGTTTAAAAAAGGTGTTTTGATTATAACTCCGAATCAGGGGAGCTTTTACGGGCAGGATACTGAGAAATCATGGCTTGATATTGATTTCAATGATCCGGAAAATATCTTGCTCACCGCCAGGATTGTTTCCCATGCCCAGGCAAACCGTGATATTGTAAATCTTGTGGAATACTATGGTATCCCTTTCCCCTTTCTTCAGACTGAAGGAGAAACGGCTGCAGATTTGACCATTGCAGTGAACCTTAACAAGGAACTGGTTACGGCAAAGGGCGTCTTTGATATTGTAGGAGGACGTATTGCTTATGACGGCAAGGAGTTTGCCGTCAAAGAGGCAAAGATAGTTCTTGAAAACAGCAGAGTAAATTTTGAAAGAGTCCAGGTAAGCTTTCAGGATATGCTGCAGGTTGACATCCAGGGAGGGTTTGATGCAGCTGCAGGATCCGGGGACTATGATGTTGTTATTCAGGATTGCAGTATTTCATTTGGGGATAACAAACTGACTTTGGATGATTCGGCGCCCAAACCTCGTTTTCATTACGGTGTCACGCCGGCGGGGTCCATTGTTACCGCTGAGTCTTCTGCATGGAAGGTCGGTGTGCTTTCTGTAAGCCTTGGGGCATTCAGCACACCGTTATCTCTTGAAGCTCTTTCCGGCAGAATATCGGGTACCAGAGTTTCTGTCCCCCCGTATGCATCCGCCGAGGTGTCAGGGACATTTTCGTTAAAGGAAAAACTGCTCGATCTTGATGTAACTTTGCTTCAGTATAAAGTGAAAGACCTGGAACTGATGCAACCTTTTTTAAGGCTGGACTTTCAGTATGACAAAGAATTGACGATTTGCAGTGAAGAAGAATCAAGGTGGGAGCTGAGTACTGTTCCCATCATCCTTTATCCGGCAGAGTTTCAAGTTTCCAATACTCTTTTTGCCGTGACTGATGGAAAAATTCGTTATGGAAAATTTTTTGAGTCTAGTATTTCAGGAAGTTTTGATGTTGTTACAAAGATGGGGGAATTCTTTTTTAAAGAACTTGATGTTCAGGAGGAGAGCATTGGGCATTTTCTTCACCCCATTGAAGAGTTAAAAGTTGCTGTTGATGCTCGTGGCAGAAACCTGCTCCTCGAGGTGGCAGATCTGGGCCTGTCTATCACCGGTGGAGAGGACAACAGTTGGGTGATACTCTTTGACGATTTGTCTTTAGTCTCTGAACATTCCCCCATTCTGCAAAAATACCGACTGGACGACGGGCATCTTGAAGTTATGTCAAATGGGACCGGTGGGTACAGCTTTTCCGCCGAAATATCCTATGAGTATGCTCTGCTCATTCAGGGTGCGAAACCGGTGAACACTTTTATTGTCAATGGAGAGTATGGCAACGGTGGCTTGCGGGCTATAGTGAATCGGGACATCGAGATTGTCTATACGGACGAACTGAAGGTACGTTTCAACGCTATCTCATTTAATTTTCCAGCGATCAGAGAATTTTCAGAATATCTTTCAGGTTTGCCAGAAGAATCGAATCCTGTCCTGGATTTCAGCGGAGTTCTTGATGCCAGTAATGCAAGTATTGTATTTAATCCAGATCGAAAAATTCTTGCAGACACCATTCATCTGCAGTTTGTCGGCCGGAAGATCTCAATGCAGATAGGTCATGGTCAGGGGCGGCTGACTCTTTCTATAGATGGGAAGAATTTTGTATTAACCGGTCAGGGACTGAATGATGACTTTATGGATGGTATGTTTCCCGGGGCCAGGTTCCGCTCAGGTAATCTGAGCTTTGCTGCCAAAGGAAGGTTTGGTGATTTCACAGCAATGTTTAAGATTGAAGACACTCTATTACGTGACTTTAATGGGTTGAATAATATTCTAGCCCTTGTGAATACTATTCCTGCCCTTGTGACATTCAGTCTGCCCTCTTACAGTACCGCTGGCTTTCCGGTAGATACTATTGCAGCTGGCTTTGAAGTAAAAGATGGATTGGCAACATTCAGCTCTCTTGTTTTGGAGTCCCCGGAGATCAGTATGGCTGGGAAGGGGTGGGTCGATTTTATCGGGAAGAAAATAGGTATGGACCTGAATCTGATTACCCGGGCGAAACAGAATGTAAATAAGATCCCTCTGGTGGGTTATATTTTGGTAGGAAAGGAAAAGCGTCCTTCAATTACTGTAAAGGTTACTGGTGATCTGTTTGATCCCGAGGTTGAATACTCGGCTTTCAAGGAAGTGGTGACAGAACCATTTTACATGCTTTATCGAACCCTAGCGCTGCCTGCTCATCTGGTGGCACCAATGCTTGAGAAAGGGAGAAGTTTTGGTGAGGATGTTGAGTGGAAGGCTGAGGACGAACTGGCACGGTAGAAAATAAAAAAAGGCAGGGTTTTCCGGGAAGATCCTGCCTTTTACCGTTTGTTCTACAGCCCGTAGAAGATCAGCAGCTGCCGATTCCTCAGCCGCCAGCTATTTTGGCCGGTGCCTGTGTGCCTTCTTTGGTGAGCGGACCTGCAATGGAGGCACGGGAAACTTTGATCCGTACATTGTCGGCAATCTCCAGAGTGACGACACTGTCTGTCAGGCCTGTTATGGTGCCGTGGATTCCGCCCTTTGTCACAACCTTGTTGCCATTTTTTAATTCATTTAAAAATTGCTGCTGCTGTTTTGCCTGTTTTTGCTGGGGTCTGATAAGCATAAAATAAAAGACACCAAAGATAAGAATAAGAGGGATAAAAGAGGCAATTCCTCCTGCTCCACCTGCTGCTCCACCGCCTGCTGCGTATGCGACTCCTGTCATGATTAATCCTCCAATGATGATGGCTTTTTCGGGGAAGATATCTGCGTCACTGTGCATTTTTCCAGAACAGTTCCAGAGGGCGAATACATGTGAAAGAGATGCTTCCCGTACAACCATCAAGGTTTTATGTTTTTACGATATTGTCAGTACTGAATTTTTTAAATCTTTGTATTTCTAATCATTCTCTCTCAAGCCTGCCATAAAAATCGTTACGGAATGCTGAAAAGCTATCCTTTTCGATGGCCTGACGCATTTTTTCCATGAGTTTGAGGTAGTAATGCAGGTTATGGATGGTATTCAGGTGATAACTGAGAATCTCTCTGCATTGAAAGAGGTGGCGCAGGTAGGCCCGCGAATAATGCCGACAGGTGTAGCAGTCACAGTCAAGATCCAGGGGCCTTTTGTCGTCACGATATCTGGCATTTTTGATGACCACTTTTCCCTGTGAGGTAAACATGGTCCCATTGCGTGCATTCCGGGTTGGCATAACGCAGTCAAACATATCTACGCCTCGGTACACTCCCTCGACCAGGTCTTCAGGGGTGCCCACCCCCATGAGATAGCGGGAATAATCTTCGGGAAGGTGCGGGATGGTGGCTTCAGTCATATCCTGCATCATGGCCTTATCTTCGCCAACACTCAATCCTCCGATTGCATAACCGTCAAAGCCGATTTCAATGAGTGATTCAGCATGCAGTTTTCTTAAATCATGGTGCATTCCACCTTGGACAATGCCAAAGAGTAGTTGCCCTGTTTCAGACTGGGCGTCACGACAGCGTTTGGCCCAGCGTGTAGTAAGGTCTGTTGACTCGATGGTTTCTTCACGGCTTGCCGGGTAAGGAATGCAGGTATCAAGACACATCATGATGTCAGAACCAAGTGCCTCCTGTACGTGGACAGCATCTTCGGGGCTGAGAAAAAGTTTAGCACCGTCCAGGTGGGACCTGAAAGCAGCACCTTCTTCGGTGATTTTCGCGAGTTCCTTAAGGCTGAATATTTGAAAACCACCAGAGTCTGTGAGTATGGGGCGGTCCCAGTTCATGAACTTGTGGAGCCCTCCAAAACTTTTTATCAGCTCCGGGCCGGGCCTGACAAAGAGATGGTACGTATTGCCGAGAATAATCTGGGCATTCATCTCTTTAAGGTTCTCGGGGGTGACTGATTTAACTGTGGCCTGGGTTCCAACCGGCATGAAAATCGGGGTCTGAATGGTTCCATGCAGGGTCTTCAGTTCACCTCTGCGGGCCGCACAGTCCGTGGACTTACTGTGTAAGGTGAAAGGTGAATCACAAGTATTGTGTCTGTCTGTTTCTGTTGTTTCCATATTATCTCCTGAGCAGGGCGCTACTCTACTCCCTGTGACTGTTCTTTTCAAGCTTCCTGCTCGTTTGCAGTATCAGCTTTTTTATGGGTCCCTTTTTGGCGTTGATATCTTTGAGTAGGGAGAACTGGATCATTGCCTTGTGCAGGGTCTCCTCTGGGGAGTTGCATTTGAAATAGATGCAACCCTGGAGATAATCAGTGAAGAAACGCAATCCCAGTTCAAATGTGATGCTCTTCACAGCGTCATAAAGTAACTCTTTTTCTACGAGACTCAGCAGTTGCCCTGCTGCCTGAAAGTATCCATGTAGTGCTGCATTACAGCGGTCGAGATTAAATGATACTCGTTCCAGCTTTCCTGCCTCATCACAGTTGTTGCATACAGAGCGAAGACAGTCTCCGATGTCATGCAGCAGAAGGCCCGGCCCCACAGTATCAAGATCAATAATGCTGAGTGCAAGGTGGCTTTTGCTGTCAAAGAGTACATTAGCGATTTTGGGGTCACCATGGATAATGGACCTGTGTATTTTCCGGGATTCCAGAGCCTGTTCCAGGATAAGTGCCGCCCCCTGTTCCTCTGCAATGACTTTTTTGCACCACTGTATCGTTGCTGTGTCATGTACAGAGATTCGGGTGCTCAGCTGCTGATATTTCCTGAGGTAGCTCGACAGGACATGAAAGCCGGGGAGAGGAGGCAGCAGGGCGTCTGTAGCAAGGTTTGCCACTCGGCGATGGAAGTGGCCAAGGGCCCATCCTGTCTGCTCTGCTAGGCTGTTTGTTTCGGCATGGGGAAATGTGATACTGTTCTGGATGTAAGAGAGGGCACGCCATAGTTTGCCGGTGGTGTCAGTTACTGCAGTTGAACCATCAGTTGCCGGAATCAGTACCGCATCTACCCATCGTCTCTCACTGCTGTTGGATTGTAGCTCCAGGTGGCGACTGAGGTGGGCAAGATTATTGATAAGTATCCGAGGATCAGGAAAGACAGTTTTGTTTATTCCCTGCAGTACAAGGAATGTTTTGCAGCAACGGAGCAGGAAGGTGTCATTGATATTTCCCTGTCCCAGCGGGGTGATCTTCATCTTTTCGGAATTGTCGCAAAAGCGTTGGATAATATCCCTTGGAGGAAAAACTGTATTCATGGGGAGGGCCTGCTTTCTGCAGCTTGTCGGTAATGGGAGCTTTTGCGGAGAAAGGGACGCTCGATGAAATGGTAGGAACAGGCTGAGATGGTTAGTATTGTGAGGATCAGGAAGAAAAAGGTTGTCCAAGGGTGGCCGGTAAAGAGATTGAAGGCGGTAAATATCTGAATTATGGGGAAGTGATATACATAAACACCATATGATATATCACCGTATTTTCCCCAGTTGCCTAGGTATGGAAAGCAGAGGGCGAAGGATACCACTGCAATGGCCAGGGTTAATGGATAAAGGGCAGGGAAAAAGGAATAGCCTTTTATGGCTAGAAAGATAAATGCTGGCAGCGCAAGGAGCCAGTAAAATTTTTTAAAATAAGAGAAGTAGAGATATATAGCACCACCGCTCAGGAAAAATGCCAGTTGTCCCGGAAGTTGTTTCTCAAACTTAAGGTATATGGGAAGGCCGCTGCTTTGGTAAAGATGGGTACAGTATATGGAATAGGCAATGGATGCAACATAGAGAAATCCGAGAACAAGCCACTTTTTTCTCTCTTTCATAAGCAGGAAAATGAGGGGCACAGAAAGATAGAACATCACCTCAATCTTGATTGTCCAGAGGGGTGCATTGATTACCTGGAGCGGGTTACTGGAAAAAACAGCACTAAGTGTGGGTTGAAGAAAATTGAGAAAAAGCAGGTTGGAGAAGAGGTATCGAAACCATTCTGTAGAAAACAGCAGGTGTGAGTCGGAACTAAGGAGTGGGGGGAGAACAAAGGCTGCCAGCAGGACAACGGTAGCATAGGCTGGATAGATGCGCCGCACTCGCTTGTTGAAGTAGGATAAAAGGCTGGAAGAACGCTGGTAGCTTCTGAAAATAAGAAAACCGCTGACCACAAAAAAGCAGTCAACAGCCACGCCTGAGTAAAAATACCACTCCAGTGGATGAAAGGCAGGGGTGGCACTGACCTCCCCGAGATGGGCGAGACAGACACTGAATGCTAAAACCAGGCGCAGCAGGTCGAAGTTGTTTTTATGAGGAATATCAGCCACAGAGCTATCCGGGTATAACCTTGGTTACATGAGTGCTGATCCGGTTTGCCGGATACATTCTCGTTACCTGCAAAATGATACTCTATTTTGGCATGTTTTGCTCTTTGAACTGTACGGAGACAAATTCCTTTGCTGGTTTTGTCGTGAGTGGGGTTTTTCGATCAGTGGTTACCCTGCAGTTTGAATAAAAATCTGAGTGTTTTTTTTATGGTTGGCGAAAAAATTTTCGGCGAGATAACGGAGCCAGCCACTCGCTTGTTGATCTCTGTGAGAGTGGGATAGGGGTGGATGGTTCCGGCTAGGGATGAGAGTTTCATGCCGCTGTTAAGGATAGCGATCCATTCTCCGATGAGATCACCCGCCCGGGGGCCTAGTATCTGAACTCCAAGGGGACGCTCTTTTGCGTCCAGCAGTAATTTCAGTTTTCCACTCTCTTCTCCTTCGGCCAGGGCACGATCATTTTCCTGGAACGTTTCTGTCCAGATACTGTAGTCAACTCCTGCTATTCTGGCCTGTTTCTCATTCATGCCGATTGAGGAGAGTTCTGGTTCGGTGTATGTGCACCAGGGCATCCAACGGGTGTTGGTTTTTCTGGGGAGGTGAAAAATGGCATTTGAGATAACAATACCTGCTTCGTACCCAGCGGCATGGGTGAACTGAAAGCTGCCGTTAATATCGCCGGGTGCGTAGATGTGACTGTGTGAGGTACGCATTCGGTTGTCAACTACGATCCCACGTGGGGTGGAGTTGATGTTGATTGTGTCAAGACCGAGATTGTCTATGTTGGGACTTCTCCCTTGGGCAAGGAGCAGGGTTTCAGCCGTCAACTGAGTGGTCGTTCCATCTTGATCGAGGGTTATCCGTTTTCCGAAATTATTCTCTTCGGCTGTGGTCACCGTGGCATTAAGATAGAAATCCACACCCTCCCGTTTAAGGATCACCATTACTTCATCTGCCATATCCTTATCTTCTTTGCTGAGGATCTGGGGTGAGCGTTGTACGACGCTGATCTTTGTACCAAGTCTGGAAAATGCCTGGGCCATTTCGATGGCGATGGGCCCGGCTCCAAGTACGATCATGGATTGAGGAAGATGGTCCAGGGAAAATATTTCCTTGTTGGTGATGTAGCTGATATTTTTTAAGGCATCCACATGTGGTGAGGCGGAGGATGAGCCGGTGGCAATGACCCATGATTTTGCAGAAAATCGTTTACCATTCAGGTTTACAACATGCTCATCGGCAAAACAGGGGCTGCCAAATTTTACTTCAACACCCAGGTTGTTGAAGCGTTCTACTGAATCGTGTACCTGAATAATGTCAATAACAGACTGGATGCGCTGTGCAATCAGCTTGAAATCAACTTCGGGTGGTACAATTTCAGGGAGCCCAAAGCGTTTTCCCTGCTTCATATTGTGGTAGAGCCTGGCCGAGTGGATCAGGGTTTTTGATGGAACACAGCCAAAGTGAAGACAGTCGCCACCAAGCCTCAGTTCTTTCTCGATGAGCAGCGTTTTTGCCCCAAGCTGTGCTGCTCCAGAAGAAACAGTAAGTCCTGCAGCCCCGCCACCGATTACACCAATGTCATAGTCGAATTTACTCATGTGTATTTCTTTCCTGGCGCAATTTGGCAATGATTTTTTTGGCAACAATGGGGAAAATACCCAGCAGAACAAAGGAAAGAATGAGGCCGGGAGAGAGGATACCGGAGAGCGAGTCAATTTCCCCAATTTCCTTGCCAGCATTGACGTAGACGATGGTTGCTGGAAGCATTCCAAGTTGTGAAACCCAGTAAAAGGTCTTTAGGCGGATGGTGGTGAGTCCCATAACCAGATTAATGATGAAAAATGGAAAGACAGGAACCAGTCGCAGGGTGAAGAGGTAAAAGCCACCTTCTTTCTCCATGCCTGTGTTGATTTTCTGGAGCCTGTCCCCGAATTTGTTCTGTACCCAGTCCCGAAGAAGGTAGCGTGACACAGCGCAGGCAAGAGTGGCCCCGATGCTTGAGGAGAACGAGATAATGATACTTCCACTGACCAGACCGAACATTGCTCCTCCTGCCAGGGTCAGGATGACTGCCCCGGGTAGTGACAGAGCTGTGGCTGTGATGTAGATAAGCATATATGACACGATGGTAATTACCTTGTGATCATTATAAAATTCTCCGAATGCATCCTGAGAATCTTTGAGGTAGGTGAGGTTGAGATACTGGCCAAGGTTGAGGAGCTGAAAGGCAAGCACTGCCAGCAGGATGGCAATCAGGATGAATACTTTTTTTAGCATGTTTTTTGACATAAAGCCGTTGAACCTCTTTCTTATTGTCTTTCCTGCTGAATATTTTTGAGATTATATTCCAATGGGCAGAGAAGGGGACTGATTGCGGTGTTCTTTTTGGTGTTTTTGTGTGTTATTCCAGTAGATTGTTAAGAAAATAATCTCGAATCCATCGCAGATTCAAGTGGGGGTGTTACCTCGGTACTGTTGGCGACAAATGGAAAGAGGGGGAAGTGGTGAGCTGTGAGGGTTGAAGGTACCAGATCACTCACTTTCTGTTCCGCGTTCGTTTGACGCCAACAAGTATATCAGTCAAACTACTTTTCTACCACAGGATATTTTGATCTGAACCAATCTCTCCAACCACCTTTCAGGGCGTAGACATCGGAGTATCCGAGCTTGATTAACTGTTGTGCCAGACCGGCACTTGTCGCTTCGCTGGGTCAGGCGCAGTAGAGAACTATGGTCTTGTCTTTTGGGTACAGTTTTGACCAGGTGGCAAAATCACTGCCGGGTGACCTGATGGCTCCTGTGATTTTAAATTCACTGGAACTCCAGTCTCTTCCTGAACGAACATCAAGCAGGACCAGATTCTCTGATCCCAGCTGAGCTTTGAGCTCTTCTTTGCTGATGGTCGGCGCAGTACCGGCGATCACCGGTACCGCAGGGAAGAATAACAGAAATGAGAGAAATAAAAGTAGTTTTTTCATGGAGTGTTCTCCTTAGTTGAAGTTGTCTCTTTTGACTCTTTTGAAGTGTTTCTTTGATTTATATAAAACAGGCCTACGGCAGCAATATTGGCTGCTGCAAACATGGAAATGATGAAGATTAGTAACTCGGACCGGTGTGGATCCTTGAAAATAAGGAATGAGAGTGAGAAAAGCAGCACAATGCAGCAGACAGATCCAGCCATTGTCAGTTGTTGTTTCTCCTGCCTTATCTGCAGGAGAGCTGCAAGGCAGAGGCAGGTATATTGGAAAAGCCAAAGGATGAGTGCACCGCGTAAAAGTACTTCGAGCAGCTCATCCCCTGCAAGTCCTGTGGCCATGAGTGTACCGGATATAATGGCAAGGAGGGGTGGGAGAAGCCAGCGCTGCTTCCCTGGAGATAAAAGTGTCCGACTACTGTTATCAGAAGATGTCTGGTTGTTGAGGATCCGGCGGCAGATGAGGAGAAGGGTGGTGATAGCAGCACAGCTTCCAGTAATCACCGCAACTCCCATTATCTGTCGTCCCGGATCGCCCATTATTTTTCGTGCTACGGTCATATAGGGGATGGTGGAGGAGGCGAGTCGCTGTGGTGAAACATATTGCAATGAGGTCACTGTCCAAAGGGAAAAAAGCAGCAGTCCTGCAATGGGTATTAGAAGTGGAGACTGTTTTTTTTCGGTAAGACTGCTGCCTGCAAAGAGTAAAAACAGAAGGGCTGAAGTGAATGTTGTGACTTCCGGGGAATGTTGTACGGATTTCATGACGGGATGGGCGGAAGATATTCCGTAAAGCAGCAGGAAGAGCAGGGCCGTAACCGTTGTGAGAACAAAACCAAGTTGTACCCTTAGAAGAAGCCTTTCAGGTAGAAGCTGTATCAGAGTCAGTAGAGCGAGAAGCAGGAAAGAAAAACCAAAATTAGGAAACCAGTAAAGAAAGACTTCATTGAATGTGTAACCGCAACTTACCAGCAGGGCTGTGGCAGCAAGAATGGTTAGCGGGACGCAGGACGTGAGAAGTATAGCTGTTGCGGGGATGGATCCTGTGAGTTTGTCAAGAAGGAGGATGTCGCTACCTGTGTTGCCGACAAGTTTGGCCTGTTGAATACATTTTCCTGAAATACCAAGAAGGATTGCCACAATTGCCAGAACAGGAATGGTCAGCACCCCCATCTGTCCGGCTGCATTTCCTGCAATTACCAGCGATTCCGGAGAGATCAACCAGCCGGTACCAAGCGCCAGGGAGAGAAAAAAAGAGTTTTTCATCGATACTTTTCACCGAAGACCAGGATTGACAGAAGAGAGCAGGGAGCGTTCATTTGTCTTCGACGGTAATGGCATCCTCTTCGCAGAGTTCAGTACAGGTGAAACAGCCATGACACTCTTCACTGTTTACCGGAGTAGCTTTGTTTTCGATGAGTTTATAGACTTCACCAGGGCAGCCATCCACACACTCGCTGCATCCTTTGCATTTTTCTTCGTTTACGGTTATTTGCCACATAGACAGAACTCCGTGTAGGGATCATTCTTTAAGTAGTGCCTGTCCATAAATGGCCTTTCTCCCTAACTCTTCGTTGTTTTGAAAAAAATAATCCTTGGGATATCAGATATATGCCTGCGGTAAAATTTCCTCTGTGCTTCGATTTAGAAGAAAAAACTCATTTCTGGACGAACACACAGGTAACCTAGTTACCTGATTAGCAGTACTCATGTTTATTTGAAAGTATAGGGGGCGGTATACTTAAAATCAAGAAGAATTCCTGATAACGAAAAATAATCAGTTGAGAAAGGTTACTTGTTGGCTGAGGAAGATTTTAAAGGAGCCGTTTTGCAGGAGAAAAAATGATTTTTCCGGTTGGAGATGAAGAGGACCGAGAGCGGTGAAATCTTCCGAATCCTCTGAGTTTAATGATTTCGTTATCAAGAAGAGTGTTTGAGAGGACTCGGGCCAGGGTTTCGAGGAATTTCCTGGCCTGTACTGGGGTAAGTGCAGTTGTTGCTGTCAGATCTTCTGCCATGAGAATCTTTTCGGACGTAACTTCGAGAAAGCCGGTGCCATTACATTCAGGGCAGTCAGTGTAGGAGAACTGGAACCTGCTGGCCCCACCAAACCAGGTCATCTGACCAGTGCCATTACATCCGGAGCAGGGAGAGGTGGCTGTTTTTTTCATAGGAGAAGACATGGTGCGTACGAAATGTGTGTCAAAATCTTAGTCATCAGTAATCAGATAGAATATTTTTGTTTGCCCTGCAACGAATTTTTTCCTCTATATCTCAGAAATGTTTTCCAAAAACTATGCGTATCTGTTATATCGTTGTGTAAATCTATGTAATTAGGAGTTTTCATTAATCTTTTTTGGTGTTTTAGGAGGTCAGGATGAGTATAAAGAGAAGGTCACTTTGTTAGTTTGGAGCCGTTGTTTTTATGTTGTCAGCGTTGGCAGGATGTGTCGGAGGTCAGTCTGACCAGGGGAGTGCTGAAAATGCAAAACCTGATGGCGTGGTTACGATGACCGAATCTGGAATTGAAAAACAAGAACTTGCTTCCATTGAAGATATGGTCGCAGGACCCCCACTGACTGCAAAGTATGATAATATTGTCATTGGTAGCTTTACGAGTAGTAAACAGATTCATACTGACTACCCGGAAGCCGCATCGGATTGTGAAATGTATATGGTAAAACAGCTGAAATCAAAGAACAGTTATAAAAATGTTACAGATGAGGACGGTAAGACCTTTCCCGGAAAGACGGCTGTTGTTACTTTGAAGATTATTGATATGAGAATCACAAGTGGTGCCGCCAGAATGTGGGGCGGTGTTTTTGCCGGAAGTTCATCCATGGAAGTACTGCTGCAGATCAGAGATGCTGGTAGTGATATTGTGTTGCATGAAAAGATCCTGGCGACCTCCAACAGTTCCTGGGCTGCTTCTTATAGTGGTGGCTCCAGTGACCAGAGTCTACCCGCTGATTTTGGGGTGCTTATTGGGGAGTATCTCTCAAAAGTTATCCCGGCTAGATAAAGAGTCTGGCTTGCAGACAAAGGGATCACCGCTTCGGTAACTGCTGAAGTGGCGATCCCTTTATCTGCGTTTTCCAATGAGAGAGCCCAAGAGCCCCCTGACCAGTGAGCGTCCAATCTGAGAGCCGATACTTCGGCCAATGGACTTAAGGGTACTTTCCAGAATGGATTGACGTTGTCTTCCTGGTTTCCTGGTTTTGGCAGCAGCTTTTTCCCGCTCCATTTCAGCAGTCGCTTCCTGACGTTTTTTGAAAAGTTCCTCTTCCTTGATTTTCAACAGTTCATAGGCAGATTCTCGATCCACAACCTGCTCATAACGTCCCTTTAAGGGAGATCTTTCCATGATCCTATCCTTCTCTTCCGCTGTGAGAGGGCCTATCTGGGAATGAGGAGGAGCCATGAGGCACCAGTCAACAACAGTGGGCCGTCCTTTAGGGTCCAGAGTGGAAACCAGGGTTTCGCCCACTCCGAGTTCGGTGATAGTTTTTTCTGTGTCGATATCAGGATTCTGGCGAAAGGTTTGGGCAGCAACCCTCACTGCTTTCTGGTCTTTGGGAGTGAATGCCCGAAGGCCATGTTGAATACGGCAGCCAAGTTGGCCCAGAATCTCATCTGGAATATCATTGGGGTACTGGCTGACAAAAAATATTCCAACACCCTTGGAGCGAATGAGTCGGACAACCTGGGTTATCCGGTCAATAAGACCTTTTGGAGTATTGTTGAAGAGAAGATGGGCCTCATCAAAAAAGAAGACCAGTCTTGGAATCGCAGCATCACCGCGTTCCGGCAACTCTTCCATAAGTTCCGAGAGAAGCCACAGTAAGAAGGTGGTGTATATTCTTGGGTTTGAGTAGAGGGAGGAGGCGTCAAGGAGGCTGATCACTCCGCGTCCAGAAAAGTCGGAATGCATCAAATCTTGAATATTTAATGCCGGTTCACCGAAGAAAATATTCCCACCGGACTTTTTTAGAACCAGAAGCTTACGTTGAATGGCGGAAATGCTTTGTGAGGCGATATTACCGTACTCCCTGGCCAGCTCCTTGCGGTTGTCCGCGATCCAGTTGAGCATTGCTCTGAGGTCTTTCAAGTCAAGGAGCAGCATGCCCTGGTCGTCTGCCACTGAGAAGGCAACATGGAGGATACCAGCCTGGGTCTCGTTGAGTTCAAGGATGTTGGCAAGGAGTACCGGGCCCATCTCCGAGACAGTGGTACGGACAGGATGGCCTGTCTTACCTTCGATGTCCCAGAAAAGAGTTGCACATCCTTCAAATAAATGTTCGGTAATTCCCATGTGCTCAAGCCGTTCGCTTACCTTTTCGTGGGGCTTTCCGGGACTGCTTATTCCTGAAAGGTCGCCTTTGATATCAGCTGAGAATACGGGGACCCCGATCCTCGAAAATGCTTCTGCCAGGAGCTGTAGGCTCACAGTTTTGCCCGTACCTGTGGCTCCAGTGATCAGCCCATGACGATTGGCCATGGCAGGGTCGAGAAGAATATGCACTCCGTTCTTATTGCCGCCAATGAGGATCTGTTGTGTATCGGTCATGGTGAGGTTCCAGTGAGTATGAGTGAAATAAAATAGTTAGAGCTTCCTCAATAAGTCATCCAGCTACAAGCTGAATGGATTTTACTGACATGAGCCAGTCCGTAAATTTAGCCAATATTTTTACCAAAAGGGCCAATTGTACAAATCCAAGAGTCTTTTTGAG
>JALSMA010000026.1 GCA_026988015.1 Desulfobulbaceae bacterium
GAAGGGGAGTTGTTCTTGGTTTCATGTGCCTTACCGTGTGTCGCACTAATGAAACTAAGAACGAAACTACTTTTTCAACTAACTGATCTTAATTGAAAAAAATCAAATTTGGTGACCCCACGGGGAGGGGACATCATGTTTGTATATTAGTGATTTCATTAGTTAATATTTATTAATAATTAAGCTATGTGTATCACCGTGTGTGTCACTTGTCAAGGAAGTTGTGACATCTTGATCTGGATTAAAATATCCATCCCTGGTTATATTTCTGCATAACTTTCCGCAAGCGCACCTTTGCCCGTTGCAGATCATTTTTGTGGCGATGAAAGTCCTTCCGACAATAAGCAAGGTAATCTGTATCAAAATCCTCTACTGAGGACAAATTCTGATTAAATTCAGATTCATCTTCAGAAAAAACTCCCTTCAAATTATTTTCTTCACCATACGAAAAAATAATATCTTCGTAGAAATCGACATAATTTTGATGAAGCTCAACCTGTGAAATAGCATGAGCAATGTTAGGATCTATCAAGGTTCTCGCGTCTCCTTATTTTTATAATATCAACCGCTCGTACTTATTCGTTCCAATACTTTTTTAATCCAAAAGGGGTAGCTGGTAGTTTGTCGTCCACAATACTTTTACGATAGGCCCAATCAATGGTTTTGGGATCCATCGCCAGCGGTGTACAGAGACGATCAGGATCGGGAACTGTTCCTACTCTTCCTAGGTCAAGTCTGTCAGTGTCAAAACAGGCCTGTACCGTGAGATTGTCATGGGTTCGTGCCTGGGTGTGCAACTCGCAAGCAATTGTCAGAAGGTCGAATTCTGAGTCATCCAGAGCGCAATATTTACGGAGTTCTCTGGCAAGGTCAGCTCCTCTCTTCCCATGATTACGATCCCAATGTTCATTCGTCCTGCCTGCATCATGAAATATAGAAAAAAGTTGGACTATGCGCCCATTGACATCTTCCTGTTTCGCCAATTTTATACCATTGTCATAGACTCTGCTCCAATGAACAATTCCGTGTGTTCCCAACCAGGGCAGATTGTATTGCTCTTTAACCAGAGCAATGAGTTCTAAGGTGATTATATTCAAAATTTCTCTCTTGTTTGCGGATCCTGTACCTACCACAGGATCTATAGGCCACCGTAATACACTCATGAAAAATTGAGCGTACGAATGCGTCCTGATAAAAAAAGGTAAAAATGAAGTGGTTACGTGTGCTGGGAGGGAAGGATACTAAAAGACGATCACGAGCATCAATGTAGCGGTGAGCATACTGTTTCTCCTGTGATATTTTGTAGAACTTATTTTACAGTATTATCATGTAAAAATCAAGTAAATAATGAAACTACAGGTGGTTATGTGGTCGCCGCGCAGGCATTGAGAGGAGAAGGCCCTGGGCGAGTGCAGTCCGATCCTTGATATTTTTCCAGGTTATGCTAGTTCGAGCGTAGTTAAATCCGTATCCCTGCAAACCGAGATCCTTCGGGAATGATAATAAAATTTTCATCATCTTCCTTGTCGTCAAATAGTCCCTCAAAATACTTCATATTGTCTTCAGCTTCATCAGGTTGTTCGCTTTTGCCTTGAAGCGCATCTACTATGTCTTTTTTGACAGGAGGCAACACAGGGGCTTCTACTACCTTTCCTGACCTATTTTCATGTGCGCTCTCAGTCGTTACCCCTATCACATAATCAGTATCCATGACCTCTTGGAAATATTCTACCATAAGGGTCTTCAGTTCAGTTTCATACTCAGCAGGAACGATGAAGGAATCGTGGATACATTTGATTGGAATTTCACAATTTATAAACTCCATCATTATCCGGTCAGCAATCTCGGAGTCTTTTCGCATTAACCTCATAGCAACACCTGTATTCATAAATTTTGCTATGGGTTTATTATGATCTCGCAGACGTGCATAAATCCTCTCAATATATTTTTTTGTTAATCGTTCATCTCCTTTTTCATATCCAAATTCCTTACGAAAATGAGAGGAGACTGCGCTCCACATCGTCTTGGGGTTTTTGTGATTAATTGATATCAGCAGAACCGTTTTGTACTCCTTTCTTAACTTTGGATCAGTGCGCTTGTCTATCATGTAAATATTGTCGGGAGGTATAGCACCGGTCATTACATATAACATGGTCGGGTGGATGCTGGTGTAATCACATTCTACAACGTTCTTATTTCCCATCGTAATTTTAGCCCTCATCCAGCTTGGAAAATTCTGTATAGGATCACCATAAAACCTGCCATGATGATTGAATGCTTTACTGGTATCTGAGAATGCTCTAAACATCGTACAATGATTTATTCTGAACCAAAACTTCCGACTCCTGGGATAATCATTTAGCACTTGATCAATAGAATAATATGTGTCCTCATCATTGCCATAGTTTGACCATGGAATATTGGAACTATCCGTCTGATATAGTGTGTTTAAAAGAGTTGTTCTCTTAGTAACGGGTGTTGTCCTCTTTCTGTCCTCTCTCTCTGTGTTGGTTGTTGTTGTGTTATGGGTACTGTTATGTTGATGATGGATTTGTATATTAAGAACGTTGTAGGTGTTGGTATCTCTGTTAATGAGTTGGTCAGTGGTTTGTGCGCTATCATTCTTTACCACCACTTTGCTCCCTTTTTTCATTTTACGATCCAGAAAGACTATAGAGCCGTTAAGCATCATATTATTGAAACTATCAGCATGTTCTGGGTCAATCCCCGTTAGCTCTTTTCTGGTCAAGGTTAAGATGATTATTCTAAGCGGAGCTTGTCTCATGAATGAATTGTATTGATTAAGCCTGTGCCTCATTTTGATAGTTTTAGGGGTGTCTTTATAAGGTTTTAATTTGAACTGTTTATCATTGATTTTATGCCTGAGTTGGATGACTTCTTTTACATCTTCCCTGGTAACTTTGATATTTTTGTTACCGCCGATGCTTTCAATGTTCTCTATAAGGTTTATGAATTTTTGTGAAGGGTATAGGCGGGTTTGTTTGCCCTTATTACGTTGTTTATTATAAAAACCTATATGGAGATCAATCCACCCGTTGTCGGCCAAAGCATCCATGGTTTTGATGACTATAGTGGCGGTGGTATTAATTTGAGAATATCTTTTGTTATAGTGATAATCGTTGTTGCTTCTTGATACTCGGATACAATAGCCAGACTGATAGGATAAAATTAAATTCAGGACATAATTTTTGACCATATCCCGGTAGTCTGTTCTGATCTTATTCTTCTTGGTTATTTTTGAGGATAATGGCAGGGATTGCCAGACAGTATCTATAATGTTCTTTATCTGCTGGTCAGTGTAATTATCTACCTGCTGGTATCGAAGAACGTCAAATGGGAATGAGTTGTTGTAGTTGAGTTCTGTGGCTTGGGTTTGGTGAAACATTTGATAGCATCCGGCGCGCTACCCCCCTGTTTTGGTAGAGCATAAATAATAGTATCAGGGGCATGATGTAGTGTGATGCTTTCAAGTGTTTTGTCCTGTCCGTGTATAGTGTAAGTACTGGTGCTGATTATCTGTTCGTGGGTAGTCAGCACTATTTTTTTAATAATCTGGTAAAAGGCCTGTTTGTACTTGTCTTTGCTGATTTAATTTGTGGAGATGATGATTCTGAAGTTCCTGGCGCTCTGCATCTACAAGTTGTCCCTTTTTATGTTTGATATACATTCTGATTCCGGCCCGTATCATTTCTGAGCGCGTTGAGCCAATATTATTTTTCCACCAGTCCAGTTCTTGTAATAGCGGGATAGGCATACAAAAATTGATGCTCTTTAAGCCGTTTTCTCGTTTCCATTCCGTTGTCTTTTTCTTGAATATTTCCATTAAATCTCTCCTCTGTTTTTAGGAATCATACATATCTTACCTATTATTTAGGCATTGACTATATTGGGTTCTGAGTGCTTTGTTTACTCCATGTCTGGTGTGGTGAAAGAGACAAAATAAAAAGAGGAATGGCTTTGGCAGCAATTCCTCTTCCATTGAACAAGTATATGTAGCTTCATAATATAATTTACATCAGGTCATTTTTTAGAATTGTTTGCTTGATTTCTTTGCCAGATGATAGGATGTTTAATCGACAATATTCAGAAAGTATTCCAAGTCTACTTCTTGGTTAATTGGCCTTTCATGCTTCTCGGCAATATCCTCTTTGTTATTCTTATTATTAGATAATTCTGGAGTCATTTGAACGTCCTTTTTCTCTATAGGTTTTGGTTCAAGGAGTTTCTTGAACCCTTCAACACCAAAGCACCAATCGATATCAGGTGGTATATCGTTCCCTTCCTCCAAGTATTCAATATGCTCATGGATTCCATAGATAAAAGATCCGCAAAAACAAAAACCAAACGGTTCGACATAATATGCTTTAACCCGGTAACCTTGGCACTCTAACTCTTGATAAATACCAATTGGCGGCCCGATTTTAGTATCAAACCGAAATGTAAAAATAGTACCATTCTCGGATAATTTTCTCTCATCGGCAGAATCGTACATAGGCGGTGAAAAGGTTCCCCAGTTTTTTATGCTCCAACTATACTTGTCCTCAAATGAACACTTATCATCCGGAGGCGGCAAAATCTTATGGAAAAAATCCTCGGTATCTGAGATTTGGTATAAAAATTTAATTTTCGATTTTTCCTCGTGTGTTACTATCATGTAATTCATGCAATAATCGGACATGTTGTTTCTCCTTTTTTTGAATTTGTTTGCCAATTGGCCGGTGCTGCTATTTCCACCATGTGTTGATATCTAAACTCCAACAACTGATCAAAATATCTTTCATCTTTTTCATGCTTAAATCCTTGGTACATTGACTACCTCCTATAGTCCAAATTCTGATAATACTTTTCGTCTCTCAATATGGGCCTTGAAATACAAATCAAGCCCGTCTCTAAAAATTGATGAGTACGATTTCCTCTCTTCGTCTGCTAACTGCATTAACGTCTCTTTCTGAAGCCTGTTTAGCACAATGCAGACGCGCTCCTTTCCATTTTTTTGTTTTTTCTTTTTCATACTTAAATCTCCTTTAGTATGTGGTTAGTTGGGTAATTCTTTTCTGCCTCATGATAGTATTTATGTCACTTGAACAACTCTTTTTGTGTATTTTTGCAAAAAAGTGTTTTTTTTTATTTTTTTATGATTTTTACTTTAGAGAATGATTAATTACGGTAATGATCGTTTATTGCTTTCAGGCAAGCGTAGCAAAATCACATTGTGTTTGGTCCGTAACGGTACTATCGCTACGGACCAAACAGTAGTGGCGGGATGGAAGAATAATTAATGTGATTTAAGAGAGGAAGATTTGAGAAAATATAAGGAGGGGCGCGTATCGGTGAAGGAACCTTGAGTTTGGTTAAGAAAATAGTGCATCTATATGCACGTTAAGTACAGTGCCTGTTGTCAAGGAAAATCGAAAATATTTAGGGCGCCTTGGTTAGAATGTAATATCACCAAATCGATTGTTATTGTTGGGATCATTAAAAAGATTTGTTCTTTTTATAAGTTTCTTCATTTTAAGAGCTGCGAGTTCTGCGTCCCTTTGCATTTCTTCTTCGTACTCATCTGAAATTACTCTTAAAAGTTTAATTATGAAGTCCTCTGTGCTGAGCTTTGGTCGTTGCCAATATGCTATCATTTGTAGGTTGTTATAGAGCTCTCTTGGGATAGCAATACGTCTATTTGGCCGTGTCTTTTTTGAATCCATAGTTGCATCCTTATGATAAGTGATTGGTGTGTGTTTTTTTTATTTTATCAGATTATTGTATAATATTGTCAATAAAAAAGCCATTTTCTTCATATTAATGAAAATCTAATGTTGTTAAATTTCTCATTTGGTTAATTTGTCTTGTTATTATAGAATGATATGCATGTGTGGTTTTTTTTAATTGGTTAATTTAAACTTACGGTATAAAGTTTTAATAGTGAGATGTTAAATACGTTAATTACAATCCTGCTACCATTTCTCCCAAGCGAACAGGGTTTTCGCTAATATATCGTGCCGTAGTCTGGATTGATGAATGGCCCATTAAAACAGAGACTGATTTCACGTCATATCCCTTTTCTATAAGCCTCGTAGCGAAAGTTCTACGCCCTGAATGTGATTTTGCCCCCTTGATACCAGACTTCCTATAAATGCGTTTGAAAACCTGTTGTAGCGAGTTAGGCGTGAATGTTGTCTTTTGACTTTTGAAGAGGTGTCGATTCAAGTCGCCGACCCTGGGATCAAGATAAGATTCAAGGTTTTTTCTTAATTTCTTGTTTGTGAGATAGATAGTTCTACCTTTGTTACCCTTGGTCTGGTGCGCGGTCAGGTGAAAGTCATTGAGAATATGGCCATCATCACCCACGACATCGTCAATTTTTAAAGAAGCCATTTCTTTTACTCTGAGTCCAAGTCTAAAAGAGAAATCCAGAAGAACGGTATCACGTTTTCCGGTACGCCCTGCACCGGCAACAGCATAAACTCGTTTAATTTCGTCATCCGTCAAAACTTTAGCCTGTCCTTCTCGCAATGGCATCACCTCGTAACATAATATGTATAAATGATTGAATGAAATGAAATGTAAATATTATACCCCGTTTGTTTTTCATTGTCAACCTTTAGGGCCCGTCAAATCAACAAACGTTTACTTTTGTATATTAGTAAATGTTATAGATATGAGGTGAACACGTCTGTGCTTCGGGGTGGGGAGAGGTGTGAAAGTTAGAAATTGAATAATAAAGAGGTGTAAATGGTGGATTTAGCTAATAAGAACATAATACTATACATTTGTAATTGTTTGGAATATAGTATTTTTTAGCTATTTAATCTGTATTATTAAGGCATCATTGTGGTAACTTTGTAGACAAGGAACTCATGAGTAACCAATTCTTCGAACATCCTATTCTTAACTCACCATACGATTATCCTGCCAGGCATTGGGAGCTTGATGAGCACGGCCAGCCCACCCAGCAGATTGTTGAGCGCCGACGTAAAGCAGAGTTCATTACTCCAATTCCTAAACCCAGGAAACGGAAAGGCAAGGGGACCCAGCAAAAACTTTTTGCCGATCATACGCTTACCAGCGAAGGCCAGCAGTATGATCCAACTCCCATCATTAATAAACTCCGTGAGGAAGTCGATAAGTGGAGGGCTCTTCCCAATCCAGACGACTGGAAAGTTACCCCGGAAACTGCGCGGTTATTAAAGCATTGGCGGCATCATAAGTTCAGCGGTATCCGGCCATTCTTCTGTCAGGTTGAGGCTATAGAAGTAGCAATCTGGCTTATTGAGGTAGCTCCTAAGATCGGAAAAAGAGGGAAATTCTTTCTTGAGCATCTTGAGAGTGCCAACAACGACGCCAACCCGGAATTAATGCGCCTGGCTCTCAAGCTTGCCACCGGTGCAGGTAAAACTACCGTTATGGCCATGCTTATTGCCTGGCAGACCATCAATGCGGTACGCAGACGTTCAAGTAAAAAATTTACCCGTGGTTTTCTTATTGTGGCCCCAGGGCTCACTATTCGTGATCGCCTCCGTGTTTTGCAGCCCAATGATCCGAATAGTTATTACGCCAGCCGGGAACTGGTTCCAGGAGATATGCTTGCCGACCTGGAGCGAGCCAAGATTATCGTCACCAATTACCATGCCTTCAAGCTCAGAGAGCGGATTAAACTGGCCAAGGGTAATCGATCACTGTTACAGGGGCGGGGAGAGGAGCTTGACACAAGGGAAACCGAAGGTCAGATGCTGCAGCGGGTAATGCCTGACCTGATGGGCATGAAGAATATCATGGTCATCAATGATGAGGCCCACCACTGCTACCGGGAAAAGCCTGGCGTAGATGATGTTGCAGACTTAAAAGGGGATGATAAAAAAGAAGCCAAGAAAAACAACGAGGCTGCCAGGCTCTGGATCACGGGCCTTGAAACCCTTGGACGTAAAATTGGTATCCATCGGGTCATTGACTTATCTGCCACTCCTTTTTTCCTCAGCGGTTCAGGCTATGCCGAAGGGACACTTTTTCCCTGGGCCATGAGTGATTTTGCCCTGATGGATGCCATTGAATGCGGGATTGTCAAGTTGCCCAGGGTGCCAGTGGCTGAGAATCTGCCGGGTGATGAGATGCCCATGTTCCGCAACCTGTGGGAGCATATCAAAAAAGATATGCCGAAAAAGGGACGGGGTAAGGCAAAGGATCTCGATCCGCTCAGTTTACCGGTCAGGCTGCAAACGGCCCTTGAAGCCCTTTATGGTCATTATAAAAAGACCTTTGAGTTGTGGCAGGCAGCAGGTGTTAAGGTTCCACCCTGTTTTATTCTGGTCTGTAACAACACCTCCACTTCAAAACTTATCTATGACTATATCTCAGGCTTTATTCGTCAGAATGAAAATGGCTCCAGCACAGCAGTCCCCGGACGTTTAGAACTGTTTCGTAATTATGATGAGCATGGAAATCCACTGTCCATGCCCCATACGCTGCTTATTGACAGTGAACAACTTGAATCCGGTGATGCCCTGGATAAAAACTTCAGAACCATGGCAGCAACGGAGATAGAGCGGTTTCGTTATGAGATGCGGCAACGTGGCGATCATAAGCAGGCAGAAAATATAACAGACCAGGATTTACTGCGTGAAGTTATGAATACTGTTGGTAAGCCGGACAGCTTGGGCGGTTCCATCCGCTGCGTGGTTTCCGTTTCCATGCTGACCGAGGGCTGGGACGCCAACACCGTCACCCATGTCCTCGGTGTGCGCGCCTTTGGTACCCAGCTTCTCTGCGAACAGGTTATTGGCCGTGCCCTGCGTCGTCAGTCCTATGATTTGAATGAAGAGGGTCTGTTTAACGTGGAGTATGCCGATGTGCTGGGTATTCCCTTTGATTTTACGGCTAAACCTGTTGTTGCACCGCCCCAGCCGCCCAGGGAAACCATCCAGGTCAAGGCTGTAAAACCGGATAGAGATCATCTGGAAATTCGTTTCCCAAGGGTACAGGGATACCGGGTTGAACTACAGCAGGAACGTCTTACCGCCCAATTTACCGATGATTCAACCCTGGAGCTGACTCCTGATCTGGTCGGTCCATCCATCACCAATAACCAGGGCATCATAGGCAAAGGCGTGGAACTCAGCCTGAAACACCTGGAGGATATGCGGCGCTCCACCCTGATTTTCCATGTCACGAAAAGATTGCTCTACACCAAGTGGCGAGATCCCGGTGAAGAGCCCAAAATGCACCTCTTTGGCCAGCTCAAACGCATTACAAAACAATGGCTTGATAAGTACCTGGTTTGCAAGGGTGCAACCTATCCAGGCCAGCTCATGTACCAGGAACTGGCTGATATGGCCTGCGAGCGCATCACGGCCGCAATCACCTTATCTCAGATAGGGAAAAACCCGATCAAGGCTGTGCTTGATCCGTATAATCCTACCGGCAGTACCAGCCATGTAAATTTTAACACCTCGAAAACCAGCCGCTGGGAGACAAGTTCCGAGAAATGCCATATTAACTGGGTTATCCTGGACAGTGACTGGGAGGCTGAATTCTGCCGGGTTGCCGAAGCCCATCCCAAAGTTATTGCCTACGTTAAAAATCATAACCTGGGCCTGGAAGTCCCCTATCGGTATGGTTCCGAGACCCGTACTTACATCCCGGATTTTATCGTCCACATAGATGACGGTCATGATGATCCACTGCAGTTGATTGTGGAGATCAAAGGGTATCGGCGGGAGGATGCCAAGGATAAAAAAATCACCATGGATACCTACTGGATACCCGGTGTCAATAACCTGAAGAAATATGGCCGCTGGGGTTTTGCCGAGTTTACGGAAGTGTACCAGATCGAGGTTGATTTTGAGGCAAAGGTCGAATCTGAATTTAATAAAATGATTGATGCAGCCACAGCAGTAAACGTGGAATAAGGAAAGGGTATGGCAAAACGGAAACCAAAGACAAAAAAGGTTGTTGAGACCATCATTCACGATGAGGCCAGCCGGAAGAATATTCCCACTGCTGAATATCAGTCGGTGATGCGGGATGATGAAAAAGACCCGATCCAGGTGGCCTATGAGCGGCGCAACCGTGATCTTGACCCGCAGTTGGTGTGGCGGGGGAAGGATGAACAGGACTGGTCGGATCTGGTGGTGCAGGCCCCGCCTCTTTATATTCAGGAGAAGGTGCATCCCAAGATTCTGATTGATGATCTGCGCAATCAGACGGAAAATCGTGAAGGTGAAGGCCAGCCACGGCAGATGGATCTCTTTGGTGATTTTAATGGTCTGCCGGATGATACGGCCAAGACTGAATTTTACCAGCATGATGCCAACTGGACAAACCGGATGATTCTCGGTGATTCGTTGCAGGTTATGGCCTCTCTGGCCGAGCGGGAGGGGTTGCGGGGCAAGGTGCAGTGTATTTATCTTGATCCGCCCTATGGGATTAAATTTAACTCCAATTTTCAATGGTCAACTACCAGCCGGGATGTCAAGGACGGTAATAAAAAGCACATCACCCGCGAGCCGGAGCAGGTTAAGGCCTTTCGGGATACCTGGCGGGACGGGATTCATTCGTATTTGACCTATCTGCGGGATCGGTTGACGGTTTGCCGGGATTTATTGACGGAGAGCGGGTCTATTTTTGTCCAGATTGGGGATGAGAATGTGCATCGGGTTCGGTGTTTGATGGATGAGGTTTTTGGGGAGGAGAATTTTCATTCCTTGATTTCATTTAAGAAAACATTACCGCTTGGATCGTCTGGATTAGCCGGTATCTGTGATTATATTTTTTGGTATTCTAAAAACTTAGAAACTATGAAATATCGTGAATTACGGATACCTAAAAATTTAGGGGCAGGGACAGGGTATACATGGGTGCGTGATGATCTGTTTGTAGAAAGAAAAATGACTACAACGGAACGAAATAATCCGCAAACACTTGACAAATCAAAAAGACCATTTTTTGCCGCAACATTAGCATCGTCTGGTTATACACCCACATGTATGTATGATTTTCATATGGATGGGAGACTTTTTAAGTGCGGCAAGAAAAGTTGGAGAACCCATAAAGATGGTATGAGTAGATTGATAAAAGCATTTCGTCTTGTTGCTCCGGGGAAATTGCCGTGTTTTAAAACATTTCATGATGACTATCCTGTTCAACCATTACATAACTTATGGGATGATACTCATGGGGCCTCGGATTTAGTGTATGTTGTGCAAACATCTAATAAGGTTATCCAGCGTTGCATTCTTATGACTACCGACCCCGGTGATTTAGTTTTGGACCCGACATGTGGATCTGGCACAACAGCCTATATTGCTGAACAATGGGGGAGGCGTTGGATAACTATTGATACTTCACGAGTGGCACTTGCTTTAGCGCGATCTCGGATTATTGGTGCCCGCTATCCTTATTATTTGTTATCTGATAGCAAAGAAGGTCAACAGAAAAAAGCAGAAATCAGTCAAGAAATACCTTCCGAAAAGCCTACTTTTAATAATATTAGACAAGGGTTCGTTAATTATCGTATCCCGCATATTACTTTGAAGGACATTGCCAATAACACCGAAATTGACGTAATCTGGGATAAATTCCAGCAAACCCTGGAACCCCTGCGAAAGCAACTCAACCAAGAATTGCAAAAAAAAAGGCAGGAATGGGAAATCCCCCGAGAAGTCGGAGAAGACTGGTCAAGTACGGCAAAGCAACTCCATAAAAAATGGTGGCAAAACCGCATAGCCCGGCAAAAAGAAATAGACGCTTCCATTGCTGCCAAGGCCGACTTTGAATACCTCTACGACAAACCATACCAGGACAAGAAAAAGGTCAGAGTCGCTGGCCCGTTCACCGTGGAGTCCCTCTCACCCCACCGGGTATTGGCAGTGGATGAAAACGATGAACTGATCGATCCCCTGGCAACCAACCAGCAGGACAACGATCAACAGGGCTTTGTCCAGATGATCCTGGATAACCTGAAAACCGCCGGTGTCCAGCAGGCCCATAAGGAAGATAAAATAAATTTCAGCTCCCTCTCCCCCTGGCCGGGTAAATATATCTGCGCTGAGGGACGCTATCTTGAAGGCGAACAAGAAACAGGCACGGAAAAACGGGCTGCCATCTTTATCGGCCCGGAATTCGGCACCGTCTCCCGCCCCGACCTGGTGGCTGCTGCCCGTGAAGCAGGGGATGCCGGTTTTGATACCCTTATTGCCTGTGCCTTTAACTACGATGCCCATTCCTCGGAATTTGATAAATTAGGCCGCATCCCGGTACTGAAAGCCCGCATGAATGCCGACCTGCACATGGCCGATGACCTGAAGAACACCGGCAAGGGTAATCTCTTTGTCATTTTCGGCGAGCCGGATATTGACATTCTGGAGGTGGAAGAAGATAAGATTCAAGTCAAGATCAATGGTGTTGATGTCTTCCACCCCAACACCGGCGAAGTCCGCAGCGATAATGCCGATGGTATTGCCTGCTGGTTTATCGACACTGATTACAACGAAGAATCCTTTTTTGTCCGCCATGCCTATTTCCTCGGGGCCAATGATCCCTACAAGGCCTTAAAAACAACCCTCAAGGCAGAAATCGACAAAGATGCCTGGGATACCCTGCACTCTGACATCTCCCGCCCCTTCAACAAACCGGAATCAGGTCGTATCGCTGTCAAGGTCATCAATCATCTTGGCGATGAGGTGATGAAGGTGTACCAGATATAGGGTAGAATGATTATGGTTTCCAATAGGACGAAACGTTTACTCTTTATGGAGGGTTGCCATGGCCAGGGCTGACCAGTTAAAAGCATTACTTAAATCGCATAGCGAAGGTGACGATCAGCATTTTTATTCGGTCGCCATGCAGGTTGCAGCCCATGAGGCAAAATTGGGGCATGGCAAGCTGGCTGAAGAGTTGCGGGCATTGATCGACAAGGCGAAGAAAAAGAGGGGTGTCGGACAACCGATTCCCATTGGCCGTCCTCGTGGTGGTCTTGCGGATCTGTTAACGGTTTCTTATCCAAAATCCCGCCTTGGGGACATGATCCTTGAGGAAAATCTTGCCGGTCAGATCAAGCGGGTCATACGTGAACAACGTCATTCTGCTGAAATTCTGGCCCATGGTCTTTCGCCAAGGCGAAAATTATTGCTGGTAGGCCCCCCTGGTACCGGCAAAACCATGTCAGCGGCTGTGCTTGCTGGTGAACTTGGTTTTCCGTTATGTCAGGTTCGGCTGGATGGCCTTATTACCAAGTACATGGGGGAGACAGCAGCAAAACTAAGACAAATTTTCGAGGCTACGGATCATACCCGTGGTGTGTATTTCTTTGATGAATTTGATGCCATTGGCTCACAACGTGGGATGGCCAATGATGTTGGAGAAATTCGGCGGGTTTTAAACAGCTTTTTGCTTATGATTGAGCAGGATACCTCTCGTAGCCTGATTATTGCCGCAACGAATCATCCGGATATCCTGGATCATGCGTTGTTTCGTCGATTTGATGATGTGCTCCACTATACACTGCCTGGCAAAGAACAATCAGTATCCCTTCTTAAAGCTCGCCTGGCCCGTTCAAGTGCAAAAAATGTTTCCTGGGATCGACTGGCTGATATTGCTGCTGGACTCAGTTATGCAGAGGTGAGCCGTGCCAGTGAAGACTCCTTGAAAAATAGCCTGATCAATAAAACAAAAAATATTTCTGAGGCTGAAATTTCTGAGATGCTGGCTGAACGAAAAAATATTACCGACAGATTGCAGCGTCAGCATAGATAATGGTTCAAAACGATAAAAATAAAAAAAGTCATTTTCTGTTGAGAGGTCTGGCTGAAGCTGAGCCTTTCAGGCCGCCGAAAAGGAAAATTGAACCAGTACCAGTTCCGGAACGAAGTCGTCAGGCCCACGGAACCAGGTTGCTTGGTCAAATAGAGGGCATAAAATCAGTAATGGCAGTTGCCTGTGAAGCCCAGAAGGCAATAGGACTTGAGGAGGGACTTGGGTTAAGACTTGAATTTGAATCTTTTTCCGATATTGATTTGGCCTTTGAAAGCCTTCCCCGCGAACGATCTGGAATTGAGCTGCTTAATATACGGATACAGGGGGGAATTACTTTTGCGACTGTCTTTGTGCCGGATGGCAAGCTGGTTCATTTTGAGCAGTTAATAGGGGACTATTTAGCCGAAAAGCGAGACAAAAATGGTGATTTACGTGACAATAGAAAACTTCTTAACACGATAAAAGAGATAAGAATAGCAAGTCTCCGTGAACTCTGGACTGATGATCCCGAAGTGTTCCCGGAACAAGATGATGAAATGTTTTGGTGGGAGGTCTGGTTGCCGGTACGAAAAGATCGCCTTGGCACAGTGGATACCTTCCGCTGGCTGGCTGAAGCTCAAGAGATCAGGGTGTCTGAATCGATCCTGGAGTTCCCCGAACGAACCGTGTTGCTTGTTTATGCTTCCAAGGAGAAAATGCAGCAATCCATGATGACGATCAACTCGATTGCTGAACTCCGGCGTGCTAAAGAAACTGCAGACTTTTTTGATTCATTACCTCCGGCAGATCAGCCTGCCTGGGTTGAAGAATTATTGAGCCGAAGCCAGTTCCCGAAAGAGAATGACACCGTGCCCCATATCTGTTTGCTTGATACAGGTGTGAATAACGGGCATCCTCTGATTCAGCCAGTTTTGGCAGATACCGATCTACATACTGTGGAACCCGCCTGGGGGCTGGATGATAATGATGGTCATGGGACATCCATGGCAGGTCTTGCCTTATTTGGTGATGTAACAACTGTTCTGGAGTCCTCTGCTCCGCTTACCATTGACCATCGTCTTGAATCTGTAAAGTTGTTACAGAAGGATGGGAGCAATCATGGCGATGCTCAGCATCATGGGTATTTAACAACGGAGGCAGTGCTACGACCAGAAATTACTGATCCAAATCGTTCTCGATTATTTGGTATGGCCATAACGGCAAAGGATAATCGTGATCGTGGCCGACCTTCTGCCTGGTCAGCTGCTGTTGATCGATTAGCTGTAGATGCGGAAGGAGAAAATGGTACCCCTCGGTTGATAGTGCTTTCAGCAGGTAATATTAACGACCCGAATGCATGGAGTGGGTATCCTGCTTCCAATACGACGGATGGTATTCATGATCCTGGACAGGCATGGAATAGCCTGACTGTGGGTGGGTGTACAAACCTGACTGATATTACCGAATCAGATGCTGAAAATTATGAACCTGTTGCTGCCGAAGGTGGTTTAAGTCCATTCAGCACGACATCTTCAACCTGGCAAAGCCACTGGCCCTTGAAACCGGATGTAGTTTTTGAAAGTGGAAATGTTGCCAAAGATGGCATCGGGGCTGTCTGGATGCCCAGTTTGAGCCTTCTGAGCTGTCACCATAATCATCATGAACGATTATTTTCCACAATGAATGCAACCAGTGCTGCAACAGCTCTTGGCTGTCGTATGGCAGCACAGTTGATGGTTAAGTATCCTGAGCTATGGCCAGAGTCCATTCGTGCTCTGATTGTTCATTCTGCAGAGTGGACAGATACTATGCGGCAAATGTTTCTTCCTGCTTCCGGCCAGGCGAATAAAGGTGACTATTTAAACCTGGTACGCCACTGTGGCTTTGGTGTGCCAGATATAGAACGCGCCTTGTGGAGTATGTCTAACTCTCTGACCATGGTTGTTGAGGCAGATCTCTATCCATTTAAGAAGGAAAGAGGAAAACAGCCTGCCTTGCGGGATATGAATTTACATCGTCTCCCGTGGCCTCTGCAGGAACTCGAAAATCTTGGAGATACAGAGGTGGAAATGAGGGTTACCCTGTCCTATTTCATTGAACCTAATCCCTCAAATCGAGGCTTTCGATCTCGCTACCGGTATGAATCCCATGGCCTGCGTTTTGATGTAAAAAGAGCCTATGAATCTGAAGCAGACTTTAGAACCCGCATTAACTCTCTGGCTATCAGTGCAGAAGAAGGAAGCAGTAGTACTGGTGATGATCAAAATTGGCTGATCGGCACGAAAAATCGGCACAAAGGTTCACTGCACTCTGATATCTGGAGAGGATCAGCTGCAGATTTGGCCAGTCGTGGTGTTCTGGCGGTGTTTCCTAATCTTGGTTGGTGGAAGACAAGGGCTGCCCTTGAGCGATACAATAAAAAGGCACGCTATGCCTTGATTATATCTATTCGAGCACCGGAGGTCGATGTTGACTTATATACTGCTGTGGAAAGTCAAATTAGAACCTCTGTTCAAATTGAGGCTGAGTGATGGAATTTCGAATAGCAGACACATTTACCGATAGCCTGACAAAACTGACAGGACAAGAGCAGAAAGCGGTGAAAACCACTGCCTTTGACCTGCAGATTAATCCGGCCAATCCAGGCCTGAAATTTCATCGGTTGGATCGGTGCAAAGATACTAATTTCTGGTCGGTCAGGGTTAATGATGATATTCGTCTAATTGTCCACAAAACCTATTCCAGCCTGATGCTCTGCTATGTTGGGCATCATGATAAGGCATATTCATGGGCAGAGCGACGAAAGCTTACAATCCATCCTAAAACCGGTGCAGCACAGCTTGTTGAGGTCCGGGAGCTGATCAAAGAAATTATTGTTCCCAAGTATGTGGAAGAAGAACAAACTGCAGCTGTTTCACCTCCACTTTTCATCGGTGTCTCTGATGAAGAATTACTCGGTTATGGCGTACCGGAGGAATGGCTGGAAGACGTCCGTCTTGCGACCGAGGATACCATACTTAGTCTGGTAGAGCATTTACCCGCTGAAGCCGCTGAAGCCCTGTTGGAACTGGCCGTTGGCGAGACACCAACGCTTCCTGAAACAGCTGTTGATAATGTTGACCCCTTTGATCATCCTGATGCACAGCGTCGTTTCCGGGTAATGGGCAATGTTGAAGAGTTGGAACGTGCTCTGGACTATCCCTGGGAGAAGTGGACTGTATTTCTGCATCCAGATCAGCGACAGATTGTTGAGAAAGAATTTAACGGGCCAGCAAGAGTTTCAGGCTCTGCCGGGACCGGTAAAACAATTGTTGCCCTGCACAGAGCTGTTCACCTGGCAAGGAAAACACCAGAAGCCAGAGTTCTCCTGACCACATTTTCCAGAGCCCTGGCCAATGCCCTGCAAACAAAATTCCGGCGATTAATCAGCAGTGAACCAAGGTTGGCGGAACGTCTGGAGGTGCAGGATATAGATTCTATTGGTCAGAGAATTTATGGCCTGCATTGCGGGAAGGTTGATCTGGTACCGCAGGAAACGATCCGGATGCTTGTTGAGCAGGCAGGAAATGCTGTTGAAGGACATAAGTTCAGCAACCATTTTCTGCTCAGTGAGTGGCAGGATGTGGTTGATGCCTGGCAGCTTGGTAGTTGGGAAGAGTACCGGGATGTAAGGCGCCTGGGAAGAAAAACCAGACTACCGGAAAAACAACGTGTCATTCTTTGGGATATTTTTTCACAGGTCCGTGATGAATTAAAAAAACGTGGACTCGTAACATCAGCAGATATGTTCAGCCAGGTAGCGGAAAAATTGTGTTCAGTAAAAAATCTTCCGTTTGCTTTTGTTGTTATTGATGAGGCACAGGATGTCAGCGTCAGTCAACTCCGTTTTTTAGCATCCCTTGGTGGAGATCGTCCCAACAACTTATTTTTTGCAGGGGATCTTGGCCAACGTATTTTTCAGCAGCCGTTTTCCTGGAAGGCTTTGGGGGTCGATATTCGTGGCAGATCCCGTACTCTCCGGGTTAATTATCGAACATCTCACCAGATCAGGATGCAGGCAGATCGGCTGCTTGGCCCTGAACTCTCAGATGTTGATGGGAATACTGAAACAAGAGGCGGAACAGTATCTGTGTTTAATGGCCCTGTGCCTGTTATGAAAATTCTGCCGAGTGAAAAGGATGAAATCCAGGCTGTTGGTGACTGGTTAGCGCAACTGCAGAGTGAGGGTATTCTTTCTGGAGAAATCGGTATTTTTGTCCGGTCAGAGGCTGAGCTCCCAAGGGCCTGTGCTGCCGCAGATTCAGCAGAGTTGCCTTTTAAGCTCCTGGATGAAAAGCTTGAAATGGTGAACAACTATGCCTCTATCAGCACCATGCACCTGGCCAAAGGTCTCGAATTCAGGGTCGTTGTTGTCATGGCCTGTGATGATGAAGTCCTTCCCCTGCAGGAGCGCATAGAAACCGTTGCTGATGATACGGATCTTGAAGAAGTTTATAATACCGAACGCCATCTGCTCTATGTCGCCTGTACCCGTGCCAGGGATCAGCTACTGGTAACGGGTGTTGATCCTGCATCAGAATTTGTTGATGACTTGATGGGGTAAGTGCAAGTAGAAATATCGCCACTGGATCTTTTTTCACAAAGCGAGTTATTTTTCATAACCCCTGGCCGCCTCACTCCATTCCATTTTTTTTATCTTTGAAAAATCTATGGTAGAGAATTTTAGTTTCTGCAACACCTTAAAAGCTTCACGTAAATCACTGGCGTTAGGGTGAATATAGTTCTCGACAGATTGGTTTTCTTGCTTGTGTCCGATGATGAAGTTTTTGACCCTTGGATTAGTATTCTTATCCAAATAGTTCACCATCATATGCCTGAATGACTTGAATGATTTTGTGGCTTCAGCATCTTCAATTTTGACATGCTTTTTTACGCCACATTGAGTCATGTATCCCCTCGCGTACCGCGTAGTACCATTCTTATTAATAACTGGTTTCCCGTTTTTTTTCACAATATCATGTTTGTTGAAGCGGTTACCCCATTTTTGATAGAAATCGCCCCTGTTGTTTTTCGTCTCTGATAAATCAGGAAAAATTCTGGAACCGTCTTTTAGCGATTCTATATATGTCAAGAACCCCAGTTTTCTTAACAGGGGGTGAACTGGTATAGATCGGATTGAGTTCAGGTTTTTAGCTCTTTTGGCTATGGCAGGGTTCGTTCTTATATAAATATACCAAATACCTTCGTCTGGATGTTTTCTGATATCTTCTTTGAATAGATAGGCAAGTTCATTCCCCCTGGCACCTGTGAATAAACCTAATAGCGGCATCCAGTAGTCAGATGGTTTCTTGAGTCTACCCTGGGTATAATGTTTGGAATTGAACAGCAAGGCCAGGTCGTTCTCTGTGAAAGAAGGGTCAGCAGCTTTCTTGTCCTTTCCTGCCGACATGGATGGGATAAAGTTACCCAGGCCTTTGCTGACATAGAACCGTTCCTCTGCCCATGTGAGGAACATTTTGATTGAAACAAATTCTCTATTGAGTGTGTCGTTGGATTTGCTTTTTCTTGCCTCTGTGGTGCCTATTTTGATTATCTCGTCTAGATGGTCAGCTAATATTTCGAAGTTTTTACGGCCACGAGGTTTTGGGTATATGTTGGCCAGCCTTTGTGGGATTCTTTTTACTTTTGCAACATATTCATTTTCAATTATTGCTTGGTTGAGTGATTTTAGCAATCTGTTACCACCCAATATTACACTGAATGATTTTAGGGTCCTTTCCTTGTCATCCTTAGTCTTTGGCGGTACTTTCTTGTTTTTGTTTTCCTTCTGGTCATCAATGTACCATTGAAGGTACGTTTTAACTGCTTTTGCTATTGTGATTTTTTTCAAGCCGTCATCAGCCAGTGTATCTTTAATTTCGTTAAGGCTGGATTGCAGTTCGTGGATCTCAGGTGTCGTAGACGAGGTGAGGGCGTTCGCATTGGGAATCGTTTTATTTGATGCAGCAGTTAAATTGGCCTCATGATTGTCGGCAAATTCAAGAATTAGAGTGGCTCTCTTGAATGGCCCGTACCCGGAAAGTTGATTCTTTTCTTCCAGGGTTAAAAGCTCAATAAATGTTGAAAGCACATCAGGGTCATCCCCAAGTTTAGACAAATAATGGCTCATCTGAGGGACCAAAGAGTTGTCATGTGATCCACCGTAATATTCACGCATCAAATCAACAGCAGTGGGTAAATAAAGGATGAGATCAAATTTATCTTTGGGTAAGCCAATCATTGAATCATTTTTTTGATTTTGGTCGTACGCGTCCACATGCTCAAGCCACAACCGCCTGGCTTTTTTTAATGCATCTGAATAGTTGGAAGTCCGAAGGGATTTTCTCACTTCATTCTTCTGGATACCATACAATGCTTTTACTTCAAGGGGAATACGGTACCGGAAATAATAGATACCATGTCGGGAAAGATAGAGATAAGAAGGGTTTGTTCTTGGTTTCATGTGCCTCACCGTGTGTGACACTAATGAAACCAAGAACAAAACTGCTTTTTCAATTAACTGATTTTAATTGAAAAAATATCAAAAATGGTGACCCCACGGGGAATCGAACCCCGGTTTCCGGCGTGAGAGGCCAGCGTCCTAACCGCTAGACGATGGGGCCATTATTGAGGGGTCTTTTTACAAGACAGAAGTTGCCTTGTCAAGGATTTGTTCTACGGCTTGTAAAATGTTTTGAGTCGGATGGGCCTTATGGTATTATCTTATGGTCAGTTTTTGTCCAAAGGATTTGCAGCTGCGCAAAACTTCAGGGAGATTTTGGAGAGAATCTCGCGCTTCGAGGTTTCTCAGTAATAATGAGGGGCCATATTGGAGATCCAGAGTGTCGCACAGACACTGAATGGTGAGTTCCGGTCCGGTGAAGAGGTTGTTGCCTTTGGTGGCAGCACAGGACAGAAGATGACCAGTGCGAGACTCTGCGGTTCGATGATCGATGGCCAGGAGGTATTTTCGTGCCCATATGGCTTGGTAGCGGTCTATGTAAATTTTTATCTGGGCCGTGAGCGCGTAGAAGTAAATCGGACTCACCCAGAAAAGCCGATCGGCCGAGTCAGTTTTTTCATAGAGAATTTCCATGTCATCTGAAATGATACAGGAGCCACTGGCAGTACAGGAGCCACATGCGTCACAGGGACTTATATCGAGCTCGCATAGATGAACAAATTCTACAGTATCGTCACTGTTTTCAGAAATTCCAGCAGCTACAGCCTTAGCCATTGTCTCTGAGTTGCCGTCTTCGCGGGGACTGCTGAGAATAAAAAGATTGTGCATTGAATTGACCTTCTGGGTTTTTAATTATTACGGGAGCGTGCTGTCTCATGAGCTTTCAGTAAAAGCATACAGTAATATCTTTTGGCTGGAAAGTTAGAAAGACCATAAACATTAATACTGGTACCACCGGTTTCATGTGAGGAAGACGATGATGAAGTTTGGACAAGAACAGCGCGTTCGCGTTGGTTTACTGAAAGGCTCATAGTGTTCGACAGGTCAGGTTTGTAAGATATTTCCTTTTTTCATTTTATCACTTGCACAGGCGAATGGCAAACATGGATATGGAAACCTGCAGGTGCTATTAGCAAATAATTGAGTTTGGTGGAATTTCGATATTTGATTGCATTATTGGGGATTCTGTTGTAAGATTTAGTGTTGGAAAGGGGTTTTGGTGGGCAGCGCTTTGGCTGCCATTTTTTATTTTAGGTGTGTTGAAATCCTTTTTTTTAATTGATAATAAATTGTTGTGGCCTGCGATAGAGCTGTTGTCGCGTGCTATATATAAAGATATTGTGTAGTTATCCTAAGGAGTGTCCTCCATTGCAGGCTGAACTTAAAGCAAATCTTCTCAGAGCTGGAAAAGATGAAGGATGTATCAGTTTTACAGAGCTGAACAAACTTCTTCCAGATGAAATTAAAGACCCCGCTTCCATAGAAAAAGTATTTAATTTTCTTGGTGATCACTCTATTGAGATTGTTACCCAGGAAGGGAAAAATGGTGAAAAACGCACCCTTTCCGGAGAAGTGTGGAAACAACCGGATGATGTCGGAGTGGATGCTGTCATTGATGATTCTGCAACTTCGTCAGCTGATGATGATGCTCATGACGGTGAAGAGACCACCACCACTTATCTTCGGGAAATGGGACGTTTTGATCTCCTCACTCCAGAAGAAGAGGCAAAGTATTCTAAAACGATCAGGCAGGGGTTTGATTCAATTATCGAGGCCATACGAATAGACAAATCCGGTGTGAAGGATCTTGAGCTGCTTCGGACTCGCATAGCATTATGGGAAAAAAGAGATCCCACCCTCAAACCCAAAAAACAACAGCTCAACTTTATGCGTTACAGCGTAATCAGTGCTGCAAAAAAGCATTCAGACTGTCGAGAACTCCTGGAGTTGCAGACACGCCTTGAGGCATACTCTCGCTCCATTGAAGTTGCCAAAGACTGTATGATCCGTGCAAACCTTCGCCTTGTGGTCTCCATTGCAAAACGTTATATGCATCAGGGACTCACTCTTGCTGATCTTATTCAAGAGGGGAATCTGGGCCTGATGCGTGCTGTTTTCCGTTTTGATTATACCAAGGGCAATAAATTTTCCACATATGCCTCCTGGTGGATACGTCAGGCAATTACCAGAGCCATTCTTGATAAGACCAGGACCATCCGTCTTCCTGTTCACTTTCTCGAGCTCAGGAGCCAGTTTTTCAAGGCTTTTTATGCGCTTTACAAAGAGCTAGGCCGGGAACCGACGCCTCTGGAGATTTCCAAGAATACCGATTTGCCCATGGATAAGATTCTTGCTATCCTCGAGGCTTCCAGAGAACCGATATCCCTTGAGACCCCTGTCGGAGACGATGATTCAACTTTGGGTGATTTTCTTGAAAATCAGGAATCTCAATCTCCTTATGAGGCAGTACAGAACCGGGAACTCTCCGGAAGAGTAGAGGAGATTCTGTCTACTCTTAGTGAGCGTGAAGAAAAAATCATCAGGCTGCGCTTTGGTATTGGTGAAAAGGCAGAGTACACCCTTGAGGAGATAGGCAAACGATTTAATGTATCCCGTGAACGAATCAGACAGATAGAAAAGAAGGCCCTGAATCGTCTTCGCCATTCCAGTCGTCGTGATAAATTGAAATTCTTTCTTGATTGATGGGCTCGTAAAAACGTATCGTCTCCTGCGTTAACGGAAAATTCTTAATCTCACAACGTACCTAATTGCATAGAGAAACTATGAAAATTCTATGCTTTGGATATGGAACTTTTCGAAGTCAAGAATTACCTTCAAGTCCATCCTGTTTGACCTTTTAGGGACTTTAACTTGATTAAAACACCGTATTCAAAAAAAGGACCGGGATATTTTTCCCGGTCCTTTTTTTTTGTTGAATTTATGACAATCTCGTAAAAAGGTAATTTGATAGATAGCTAAGTAAAAATTTCAGCTGCGACGCGCATATTTTTTGTTTGATTTCGGCCTACTAGGATATGTCGTAATTGAACAAAAAATGCAGCAGCGAAGCAGGTGAAGAGTTTTTACGACACCATCAATTTATAATTTTTTTCTAAAACGTTGTTGCCCCTGTTCTCTTTTTCTGTTCTAAAGCATGTAATGATTCTATGGAAGTAAATATCTAAGTGATTTTCAAAGAGAACTTTCTCTTTGTTTATTAGAACCGACAGTATTCCCTATAGTGAATGAATTATGAAAAATTTTGTGGAAAGTGCAGGCTTTGGTGATATTCTTGAAAAAGTTGAGGCTGGAGAACGGCTGTCATGCAGTGATGGTGTCAGGCTCTATGATTCTAATAATATATTGGCTCTTGGATATCTGGCCAATTTGGTTCGTAACAGAATAAACGGGGATAATACCTACTTTATCTATAATCAACACATCAATTACTCAAACATCTGTACTAATCTTTGTAAATTCTGTGCATTTGGAAAAGATAAAGAACATGAGCAGGCCTATGAAATGGATCTTGAAACTGTGAAACAGAAGGTTCAAGATCGCCTTGATGAACCTATCACGGAAATTCATATGGTTGGTGGAATTCATCCGGATCTCCCATTCTCCTATTATACTGATTTGCTGAAAGGGATAAAAGAAATTCGACCGGATGTTCATATTCAGGCATTCACCTGTGTCGAAATTGCGCACCTTGCCGGTCTTGCAGATCGATCCGTTGGAGATACCCTGGAAATTCTAAAAGATGCCGGCCTGGGTTCAATTCCTGGTGGAGGTGCAGAGGTATTTGCGCCACGTATCCGTGAGTTGACCTGTGAAAAAAAACTTCCTGGAAAGGAGTGGATAGAGGTTGCAAAAGTGGCCCATAAGCATGGTCTCCATACCAATGCTACCATGCTTTACGGTCATATCGAAACTATGGCAGAACGTGTTGAGCACCTTGATGCACTACGTCGTGCCCAGGATGAAACTCATGGATTTCTGGCCTTTATCCCCCTTGCGTTCCATCCTAAAAACACCGAGATGTCGGATATCTCGCGTACCACAGGTATTGATGATCTGAAAAACATTGCCGTTGCCAGGCTTATGTTGGATAATTTCCCGCACATCAAAGCTTATTGGGTAATGATAGGTCCCAAGATGGCTCAAATAGCCCTGTCTTTTGGTGCTGACGATATGGATGGTACTGTAAAAGAAGAGGTTATTACTCATATGGCAGGTGCTGAAACCGAACAAGCCATTGGTTCCACAACCCTTGTCAAACTTATTAGAGAATCCGGACGTGTAGCCATCGAAAGAGATACACTGTATGAGACTATTCAGGTTCATAATTGAAGGACTCCTGAAAACTCATCATCTGCTTCGTTGCTTCATTGTTGGTTAAGCCATCGGTTATTTTAGTTTATTACGATTTTGCTATATTCAAGAGAATAGGTAGTTTATTATGCAGGACTTTACTTACGCCAGTATCAGTGAACGTATTTTGGCAGGTGACAGATTAAGTGATGGTGAGTTTCTTTTTCTTCATGGCCATGGTGATCTGTATCAGTTGGGTTTCCTAGCCAACGCAATACGCGAGCAACGTCACCCCGAAAAAAATGTAACTTATGTCATTGATCGCAATATCAACTATACCGACATTTGTATTTCAGCCTGTAAGTTCTGTGCCTTCTTCAAGGCCCCCGAGGATAAAGACGGATATCTGCTCAGTAAAAACGAACTTGCCCTGAAGATAAAAGAAACACAGGCTCTTGGAGGAACCCAGATTTTGCTGCAGGGTGGTTTGCACCCTGATCTCCCCCTTGAATACTATGAAGATATGCTCCGCTTTATGAAGGAGACTGGTATTCATGTACATGGCTTTTCTCCTCCGGAGATCCATCATTTTGCAGAGATATCTAAACTTTCCATTGCAGAGGTTATTTCTCGCCTGATCAAGGCCGGGCTTGGCTCTATTCCAGGTGGTGGTGCTGAAATCCTCTCTGACAGGGTTCGATATTCAACAGCCCCGAGAAAGTGTAATGCTGATCAGTGGATAGCGGTGATGGAGGAGGCACATCACCAGGGGCTTCGTACCACTGCCACCATGATGTTCGGTCATGTCGAAACCGTTGCAGAGCGCCTTGAGCATCTACGCAGGCTAAGAGAACTTCAAGATCGTACAACAGGATTCACGGCTTTTATACCCTGGCCATTTCAGCCCGATCATACCGCTCTGGTTGAGCAGACTGAAATAGAAAAAACAACCGGATATAGCTATCTGAGAATGCTTGCTCTGTCACGGATCTATCTTGATAACTTTGAAAATATTCAGGCATCATGGGTTACCCAAGGGCCAAAGATTGCTCAACTGTCACTCTACTTTGGAGCTAATGATTTCGGCTCAACCATGATAGAGGAAAATGTGGTGGCCGCAGCGGGTATCAGCTTCCGCCTCTCTGAAACTGAGATAAGGCGGTTGGTGACTGATGCCGGGTTCACCCCTAAGCAGCGGTTGATGGATTATACCCTCGTTGTCTGAGCACTTATCGTGTCTCTGAAAACAAGCTCATCGCTTCGTATTATTCGTGCACCCTGGATTGTTCCAGTGGATGCAGATGTTTTTCGTGATGGTGCTATTGTTGCTGATGGTTCTGGCATTATAGATATTGGTCCTGCAAACCTTATAATTAGTCGCCATCCAGGGGTTGACATCATCGAACTTCCTGGCATTCTTCTTCCGGCCCTTGTGAATGCCCATATTCACCTTGATCTCTCGGTACTGGGTTCTGTTGTGCTGCCGTTTAAAGAAGCCACCATGTGTGATTGGATTTCAGCACTTCTCACTAAAAGGGCAGAGGCTGACTATTCCGAAGTCCAGGTAAATGCTGCGGCCCAGCAGACAGTAAACGATCAATATGAGTCAGGTGTTGGCCTGATGCTTAATATTGCTAATGTTCCTCTGGATCTGTTCGCAGTAGCTCCTGTTGAAGTTATCTCCCTTCTGGAGATACTTGGGCCGTCCAAGGCAGTAGAAACCTCTCTTATCCAGACAATTGACGAGGGATCAAAGGATCTCAAGTTGACAGGCCACGCACCATACTCCACCACACCCGGCCTTTTGAAAGTCATAAAAGAGAGAAGTCGCTGCCAGAACGCAATCTTTTCTCTGCATCTTGCCGAAAATTGTGACGAATCACTTTTACTTACAAAAGGGCAGGGCTGTTTTGCTACATTTTTAAGGGAAAGAAATGCCTTCGATGGTACTTTTCCCATAAGTGGAATTGACAGTAGTGGTGTGGTGGGGTACTTACAGCAAACAGGACTTCTTGATGATAAGACCTTGTGTGTGCATTGTGTGCACATGACTGATAAAGAGATCGAAATATTGTCACATTCCCGGGCTCATGTCTGTTTATGTCCCGGAAGTAATCGTTTTCTCTCTGTCGGTGTGGCACCTGTTGAAAAATTTATCAGGCACAATATTCTGCCCGCAATAGGAACGGACTCCATTGCATCCAATCCCGAGCTTAATCTGTGGCATGAGATGGCTCTGTTGCGAAAGGAACATCCCCGTATCAGTGCTGCGCTCATCTTGAAGATGGCAACTCTTGGCGGCGCCAGAGCCCTGCATAGAGATCATGAATTCGGATCCCTTTCAAAGGGTAAGATTGCCTTGTTCCTTCATGTACAGAGTGAGCATTATGAAGGGATTTCCAGGGCTGATGACTTGTTGAATAAACTCACTACCTCAGGCCAGCCTGCCATCGTTGAGTGGCTAAGCTTTTTGGATAATTGAAAGGTTTTGACTTAGGAGATAAATATTGAAATGAGTGGTGCCCGTATTGGAATGGTCAATTTTATAAATACTGCTCCGATTTATGAGATTTGGAAAAGTCGCGAACATCCTGCTGACTGGAATGTTGTAGAGGCTCCGCCTTCCACATTAAACAAGATGCTTGCTGAGGGCGAACTTGATCTTGGTTTTGTATCCTCCTATGAATATTGTGTAAGGCCTGAGCAATATCGTATCCTTTCTGATCTGTCCATCAGTGCCAATGGTTCAGTCGGATCTGTGATTTTATTTTCCCGGGTACAACCTGGTTTGCTCGGGGGCCACACCGTACTGCTCAGTGGTCAGTCTGAAACATCTATCGGTCTTGTAAAAATCATTCTTGAAGAGTTCTTTCATGTGAGGCCAGCCTATGAAATAGGAGATGTGAATGGCGAAAAAGCCAGGAACGCTGGTGGCATTTTAGCCATAGGTGATCAGGCATTACGTCTGGTAGCCGGTGACGAGTTTCCCTATAAGCTTGATCTTGCTGAGGTTTGGTGCCAGCATATGGACCTTCCATTTGTTTTTGCAGTATGCGCGGCAAGAGAGGAATTCTGTCGCAGTTCTCCAGAGATAGTTGCTGCTATCCACCGCGAATTTCTTCATTGCAGGACTGCAGGGAGAGAGCAACTGGAATCAATATGTGAATCTGTGGCACCACGGATTCCCATGCACCCTGATGAGTGTTATGTTTATCTCCGTGCAATAGAACATGATTTGGGTAAACGAAAACAGGCAGCCCTGGAAAGATTTTTTAATTATCTCATACAACGAAAGGAAGCCTCGCCCCTTTCAGTTCCATTGAATATATTTGAGAGTGAGTAATGATGGCGTCGTAAAAAATCTTCACCTGCTTCGTTGCTGCATTTTTTGTTCAATTACGACGTACCTTAGTACACTGAAAGCAAACAAAAGATACGCCCCTCGCATCTGAAGTTTTTTACTTAACCATCTATCAATTGACCTTTTTACGAGTCCATCAGTGGTGTTTACATGAAAACAATTCTTGTTGCTGTGACAGGTGCGTCAGCGATGATTTATCTTCAGTCCTTTCTTGAAATGCTTGAAGGTGAAGATCTGCTTGTTCATGGTATCTGTTCTGAATCAGGAGAAAAAGTCCTTGAACTCGAACATGGTTGTGGTGCGACTGCACTTCCTGGAGTGGAAAAATGGTTCAGCTGCAGAGATTTTGCTGCGGCACCGGCATCAGGATCAGCTGCCTATGAGGCTATGGTGGTCATTCCCTGTTCCATGGGAACCCTTGCCGCAATAGCTTCTGGAATAACAAACAATCTTATCCATCGCGCCGCTGATGTGATGCTGAAGGAAAATAAAAAGCTCATCCTTGTGACACGGGAAACTCCCCTTAATCGAACCCACCTTAAGAATATGCTGGCAGCACATGACGCAGGTGCAGTGATTTGCCCTCCTCATCCTGGTTATTATTTGAAACCGGAAACAATGAAAGAAGCAGCCATGACATTTTCTTGGCGGCTTGGGGACCAACTAGGCCTTGTCATGAGGGATCGGAAACGCTGGGGAGGTGATGACTGATGCTGCAGAAAATTACTGTCCTGCTTGAGATGATCAAGTTTAAACTCACTGTCTTTGCCATGCCTTTTGCCTTCATGGGAGCCTTTCTGGCTGACCGTGGCGTCCCTGATGGACGTACATTTCTGCTGGTGGTTCTTGCTATGGTTGGGGCCCGTACCTGTGCGATGGGCTTTAATCGTATTGTTGATGCCAAGTTTGATGCTGCAAATCCTCGTACTGCAGATCGCGCTATTCCTGCAGGAACTGTCAGTGTTTTTGAGGCATGGAGCCTGGTAATCATATCCGGCATTTTGTTTTTCTTTGTGGCCTGGTCCCTTAATCCATTGACGCTCACACTTGCACCGTTTGCCCTGGGACTTACCCTGTTTTATTCTCTTACCAAAAGGTTTACTTCGTTTTGCCACCTTGTTCTTGGTGTGGCTCTTGCATTTTCCCCACTTGGCGGCTGGGTTGCTGTCCAGGGAAGTTTAAATGGTTACCCATGGGCACTCTCTGCAGGAGTTCTCTTCTGGGTCGCGGGTTTTGATACAGTTTATGCATGTCTTGATGCTGACTTTGACCGTAAGGCCGGGCTTTACTCCATGCCATCCCTGTTGGGACAACGCAATGCTTTCAGGCTAGCAGCATTTTTTCATGTTATCGCTTTTGTCCTCTTTGCAGTTACCGGGACCCAGGCCAGATTAAACCTTGTATATTTTGCTGGTGTTCTGGTAACGGCCTGCATCCTGTTTTATCAGCACATAATCGTTAACCTCAACGATTTATCTAGGATTAAAGGGACTTTTTTCTCAATGAATGGCATTATCAGCATGGTACTGTTTGCTGCAACCTGGCTTTCTTTAGTGGTTGAAAAGATATGAATAAAAAAGGATTCTATGGACTGCTGTGCATAGTAGCCGTAATTCTACCTGGAAGCGTGACCTTCGCGGTCAGTGGTGAAATAGAAATATCCCAAAGGGTGTTACAGGCCATGTATCAGGGTGGTGAAAAGCTGAAGTACCGTGTTTCCTGGACGGGTGGTATTAAAATTGGCGAACTGAAGATGGAAATTGTTAAACTTCCTGGTGACAATGAGGAGTATGAGTTGCGTGCAAGGGTCAAGGATTCCGGAATTTTTCATTTTTTCTATCCGGTTGATGACAGCTTTGTGACAAAGGTCCAGGGTGCGAAACGTTTACCTGTTAGTTATAAGGTTGTCCAGAAAGAAGGCCGTGGCTATGAGGCTACCAGGCATACTCGTTACGATCAGCTGAATGGCGAGATCTGGTACCAGAAAAATGATGGTTCCCCAAAGACCTATAGCGTGGAAGAGGAGGTGTATAACGAGTTTTCATCTTTTTTTTACACTCGTCTCCTGCCACTGGTACCTGGCACATCTTCAATTGTTCCCACCTTTGCCGATGGGAAAAGGCATGAAGTTTTAGTGGAGAGTGGGGACGAAACCCGAATAAAAAAAACCGTGATTGGGGATGTTAATGTGCTTTCAGTAAGTCCCAGGATGCCTTTTAAAGGGCTGTACGACAAGGCTGGCGATACAGTGATCTGGATGAGTAATGATGAGTGTCGCGTACCAGTGCGGATAAACTCAAAAATTGCCATCGGTTCATTGACAGCAGAGCTTGTGTCCTACACCAATCCTTCCTGCAGCGACCAGAGTGAATACCATCGCAACATTCCCAAATCATCCACAACACCCGAAGCACTTGAGTTGGGCGACTGATTTACACCTGAATCCATGATTTATTCGTAATTGTTTGTGCCGGTAACATAATTGAATGTAAACATAAAAAATACGACCATAGAAGTTTTGAAAGGGCCGTTGCCTCCTTTTTATGTATTTGCTGCCAAAACTCCAGTTCTCTTTGAACCAATTGATATAGCAAATTATAATCAACATATTTTAAAACAATAAGCCGCATCAGAATAGAACTCTCACGGATTCAGGTTTCAGGCAGCATTTCTTTCTTCTGTTGATTATATTGTAAAAGTGTTTATATTCTGCCACGAAATTCGCGTAACGTAACTTAGAAATTTAAAAATTAACTGATACATTAGGAGAATAGCATGAAACTTATTCTTTTGGGCGCCCCCGGTGCCGGTAAAGGTACTGTTGCAAAACTACTCACTGCCATCGACGGTTCAGTACAGATTTCCACTGGAGATATTCTTCGTGGTGCTGTTAATGCAGGAACCGAACTTGGTAAGGAGGCTGAAGGGTATATGAAGCGTGGTGATCTGGTTCCAGATTCACTCATCATGGGAATCATGGAAAAGCGTCTTCAGGAACCTGATTGTGAAAAGGGTTTTCTCCTTGATGGCTTCCCACGTACTATTCCTCAGGCTGAAGAGCTTACTGCCCTTCTTGAGAAACTTGATATTAAACTTGATATGGCAGTTGACATTGATGTACCCAAAGATATCATTCTTGACAGACTCTGTACTCGTCGGACCTGTGAAAATCCCGATTGTCAGGCTATTTACAATGTTAAATCAAATCCTCCCAAAGTTGAGGGTATCTGTGATAAATGTGGTGCCAGGGCAATCCAGCGTGAAGATGAGACCGAAGAGGCGATCAGTCACAGACTTGCCACTTACAACGAGAAAACTGCCCCTTTAATCGGTTTTTACAAAGAAGCTGGACTTCTTATGAGTGTTCCTGCGACCTCAAGTGATGCCGTGATTGATGCAGTGAAAGAGAAACTGAACCTGTAATATTTTTCTATTTTACTGGTTTGTTGTATCTCAAGGGGGAGGAACCGAAAGGTTTTCTCTCCCTTTTATTTATCCACGGGAGCTTATAAAATGAGTGAATCTGTATTGGAAACAAACTATGATAATCTAACGCTGGTGCATCGTGGTAAAGTTCGCGATATGTACGCAATTCCAGGCCATGATGATAAATTGCTGATGGTGGCCACTGATCGAATTTCAGCCTTTGACGTGGTTATTGATGCAATACCCGGTAAAGGAAAGGTACTGACAGCATTATCGCTGTTTTGGTTTGATCTGCTCGGTGATGTGGTTGATAATCATCTGATTACAGCTGACGTTAATGAGTATCCTGAACTGTGTAAACCATACGCTGCTGAGCTGAAAGGACGATCAATGCTGGTTCATAAGACTGAACCGTTAACAGTTGAGTGCATTGTCAGGGGCTATATCTCTGGATCTTTCTGGAAGGCCTACCAGAAGAATACCACTGTCTGTGGCTTTACCTTTCCTGATAACCTTAAGGAATCTGATAAACTTCCTGAAGTACTCTTTACCCCGTCAACTAAGGCGGAGTTAGGTGATCACGATGAAAATATTTCAGTAAGTGAAATGGAAGAGATCCTTGGTAAAGAGCAGACCCGGAAAATATCAGATATCAGTATTGAACTCTACAGTAGAGCTGCAGATTACGCGCGTTCACGTGGGATAATTATTGCTGATACTAAGTTTGAACTTGGATTTCTTGGGGATGAGAAAAAACTGATTCTTATTGATGAGGTTCTCACTCCGGACTCGTCACGATTCTGGCCTCTGGACCAGTATGAGCCCGGCAAGGGACAACCAAGTTTCGATAAACAGTTTCTCCGGGATTATCTTTCAACCCTTGACTGGGACAAAAATCCTCCTGCGCCAAAAGTTCCACAGGATATAATTGATAAAACAAAAGCTCGCTACGAAGAGGCACTTGAAAAAATTATTGGCGGGTGATCTTGATTATCTGCTATAGCGATGCCTTTTGGGGACCAGCTCGCAGATGATGGAGACAAGTTTAGTAAAGGGAATGGGTTTAGTGAGATAATCGTTCATACCCGCTTTTTTACATTTCTTTTCAAATTCTGTGGTGGCTTGGGCGGTGAGGGCAACAATGGGGATGGGTGCAGAATCTGTGTCCTTCTCCATTTTTCTTATTGCCTCGGTGGTTTCAAGGCCGTTGAGTACTGGCATACGGATATCCATCAGTATGATGTCTGCCTTTGCTTTCTTCATTGTGTTAAGAAGTTCCCTGCCGTTTTCGCAAATAGTTACCGTACATCCCTGCTCTTCGAGATAGGCTGAAATGATGCGCTGATTTATAAATTCATCTTCTGCCAGGAAAACATGAATACCAGTGAGTTTTTTGGGACACACTGGTTGTTCCGGGAGGGGAATTGGTTTTGGGGATGGTGAATCAACCGGAAGGTTACAGAGGATAGTGAAACAGAATTTGGAACCATTTGCATCACTTCTTGCCAACCAGAGTTTACCATTCATATGCTGAATAAATTCAGCACTTATGGCCAGTCCTAACCCGGTACCCTCAACGACGGTATCGTTGTCCACTTCACCCCTCTCAAAGGCACGGAAAATTGATTGTCGGGCATTATCTGGGATTCCGCGCCCCTCGTCGGTTAAAGAAAACAGTAGTTTCACTTTGTTGGCAGATGGTGTTGATTGCAGCCTGACTTCAAGGGAAATTCGTCCTTTTTTACTGAATTTAATACTGTTTGAAATCAGATTGATCAATATTTGGCGAATACGCCCGCTGTCACCGGTGAGATTGTCAGGGATATCTGGTTCCTGTTCTGAGTGAATTGTTATGTCTTTATTCTCAGTCTGAATCCGCATCAGTTCTACTACTTCTGTGATAAGGGCAGAAAGGGAAAAAGGAGAATGATGTAACTGGAATTTTCCGGATTCGATTTGAGAAAGATCAAGGATAGAACTGACGACCGTCTGAAGTCGCCGCCCTGATAGAGTGGTCATCGAAAGAAGCTGTTGCTGGGTTGGATTCAGCGAATCTTTGCCAAGCATTTCCAGCATACCTAGCATTCCGTGAAGGGGGGTTCGTATCTCATGGCTCATGTTGGCTAGAAAAATAGATTTTGCCTGGTTGGCCTTTTCTGCCTCTATTCGTAACAATATGGCTTTACCTTCTTCCCGACGTCTTCTTTGGACCTCTTTTTCTAGAGATAAGTTTGAATCCTGGAGTTGGCTGTTCAAACTATTCATAGCGTTAGCAAGGTCTTCAAGTTCGGCAACTCTAAGCGAAGGGATTTTAATATCCTTTCCTTGCAAGATGGTGGAAGATCTGTTGGCAAGTGCCTGGAGCGGCTCTATGATCTTATTGTATGTTTCCCATCCAACTAGAACTGAAACAAGCATAAGTAGCACAATTAAAAAAACAAACAGAACAAAGGATTTGGTGCTTGGTGCCAGGGATTTGTCAGCATTAACTTTGGCTATGATGGTGAGTTGCTGACCGTAGAATTCTATGATGGTAGAGGCTGCGAAATAACGTTGTTCGTGAATTGTTATCTCGCCATCCCAGATCTGATTGGGGGCAAATGATGCCTGGGGGGATTCGTTGCCAGTTGATTTTGCAAGCACCAATCCTCGATTGTCCAACACCAGGACATTCAGTGCAGGTGGAAGAATGATCTGGTCAACAATATTCTGGAGGTTTCTGTAGGGGGTAATCCCAGAGATAACACCAATAATATAGGCGTTATCGAGAAAATACACCGGCTGGCTGATGGCAATAGCTGGAGCTCCACCTTTTAATGTGACCTGGGTTACATAGGGTGTTCCTGAATAATATGGAGAATCAAAGAGGGAAGCATTGTTTATGAAGCATTCATGTGTATCCTGTTTCGGATCAGATGAGACAGCACTTTTTATGGAGCCGTTGATGTCGTAAAAGGCAAGAGCTAAAAATTCAGGGTTGTTGTTTTTTATAGTTTTCAGGAGATTATAGCGCTGGTAATCCTTTTGGGCCATCCTTTCAATTTGCTGGCTGGCCGTTTCAAGCTCATGGAGAATCGTTTCAAAATAAATTTCTATGTGGGTACTGAGATTTTTACTGAGTGTTCGGAGTTGCTGATTAACCAGGTTGCTCTGAGAGTTGTTATATTGATATAAAAAGAAAGTCCCCAGCAGTAGCGCCTGGATCAGGGCAACTCCAACAAAGATAGACAGGATACGGGTACGAATAGTTGTACGCATTTACAACAATCAGTAAAAAGTTAATGAGACAAGTGGGCTATCTTTGTAGAGAGTGTATTGTTATTATAGTTAAAGTTAATAAAACGTCTAATAAAAACAAGTAAAAGAACTGTCTTTATGGGGTAAGGGGGGGAAAGTAACCAGACAGCTACCTTTACTCCGTCACCTAGGGGTAAAGATAGCTTGGAATGTGTCAAAAAACAATTACATTATCAAAGATTTAGGTATCTTTGATCACAAAAAAAGTAGTGGATATGATAAGTAAGTCAAAAATGTGTTAAATTCCACTCCAAAAACACAGGCGAAAACCCAACACTAAAAAAACCACAACATACCGATTTTACTGATGGTGCCCGAAGCGAGAATCGAACTCGCACAGCCAGAGGCCGAGGGATTTTAAGTCCCTTGCGTCTACCAGTTCCGCCATTCGGGCAGTGACTAGCTTTTACCACAGAGCTGATTTGTTTGTCAATTGTCAAAAACCTTGTTTCATATAATGGCTCGTGTGTATAGTTCCAAAATTGAATTATGCATGAATCAATGACGGCTTCGTGGACATTTACTTTTGTAAAATGTTGAAATTCTCAGCTATGCTTGAAAAGATCCTCTGTATCCATTTAGGACGTTCTTTGCCGGCCGCTGCCTATGCTCTTTAAACCAATCGATATAGAGATTATACTCAAGTCTTTTTAAGAAAAACAGGCAGTACCATCGGCAAACGCACACAGATTCGGATAACAGACAACAGAGTTAAAAACTATCAATGACAGATAATGCGCGAGACAAGTCATAAAATTATAAAGGCGATTGTTGTATTTTTTGGAATACTGCTGACAGGAGTTGTCGGGTATATGTATTTTGAAAACATCTCAATGATGGATGCTTTTTACATGACTGTTATCACCATCTCGACTGTTGGTTATGGTGATATGGTTCCGGTGCACACCAGTGGAAAGGTATTCACTGTATTTATGGTTTTTTGCGGTGTCGGTTATGTCATGTATATGTTTTCAAAAATCATGGAAACCGTCGTTGAGGGCGGACTCCGCGAGATTATGGGGAAGAGGATGATGGCGAAAGAACTGGCACGGTTGAATGAGCATTTTATTGTATGCGGCTATGGCCGAATTGGAAAGGTGATCTGTTCGACACTTGATGAAAATGAACAGCGTTTCGTAGTGATTGAAAGCGACCCTGGTGAATTTCAAAATATTGTGAATTCCGGATATACCGTAATTCAAGGAGATGCTTCTGAAGATGAGATTCTGAAAAAGGCGGGAATTAACAGTGCAAAAGGGTTGATAGCAGTAGTTTCAACAGATGCTGACAATGTTTTTATAACCCTGACAGCCAGAGGGCTGAGTCCGCAAATAAACATCCTGGCAAGGTCAAGCGGTGCTCAGGGATCAAAACGGAAGTTGAAACGCGCAGGAGCCGACTGCGTTATTTCACCATACACCATTGGCGGCATGCGCATGGCTCACTCGGTGATTCGCCCCAACGTGATTGATTTCCTCGAGGCGACCATGGCGGTTGATGAGTACAATCTGCAGATAGAGGAACTTGCTGTGAGAGAGACCGCGCATTTCACAGGGAAAACATTAATGGATTCCAACATCCGTAAGAGTTTTGATATTATTGTAATTGGTATAAAGCGTGGAACTGAAAATATGCTTTTTAACCCTCAGCCGGATACTGTGATTCTGGCAAAAGATATCCTCATTGTCCTCGGTAAGAGACAACAGATATCAGAACTGAAGAAAAGTATCTGTTGCTGAACCAGATAAGCCCGACTTTCTTCAGGATCTTGACGGCTCCGTGGCTCCTATTACTGTTTAACAGAACAACAAACACCTGAATTCGTGACGGATTCAGGTAGCAGTCAGAAAGTCATGGAGGCATCGCGGACGATCTGTCCCATTTCCCTCACAGCCTGATCAAGTCCTACGAAAACAGCCCTGGCGATGATGGCATGACCAATGGAGAGCTCCTCAATGGTGTCCAGGGCTGCTATTTTTGCCGTATTTTGATAATCCAGGCCATGCCCTGCATTTACCCGCAACCCCATCTGGTAAGCTTCTTCGGCTGCAGAGGTTATTAATTGGTATTCTTTTTCCTGGATAATTTCATTTTCAGCATCACAGTAGCGGCCGGTGTGTAATTCAACGTAGGTTGCTCCGATGGCTTGGGCTGCTTTTACCTGTTTAGCTTCCGGATCAATGAAAAGGGAGACAGGGATACCGGCTTTATTCATCTGGTTGATGGTTTTAGCGAGTTTTTTCTTCTGGCCGGTTACATTGAGACCGCCTTCAGTGGTGAGTTCCTGTCTCTTCTCGGGGACAAGCGTTACCATGTCAGGTTTCAGTGCTAGGGCGATTTCTACGATCTTTTTGTTGGCGCCCATTTCCAGGTTCATTCTGGTTTTAATGGTTTCGCGGAGCAGATGAATATCACGATCATTGATATGCCGCCGGTCTTCGCGAAGATGAACAACGATACCTGAAGCTCCTGCGAGTTCACAGATGGCTGCTGCGGCAACTGGATCAGGTTCATTTACGCCTCGGGCGTTACGAACTGTTGCCACGTGATCAACGTTGATTGCTAGCTGGGTCATTTGATTACTCCTGGAATTGTGTAGCTGTTTGATGAGTTGATTTTCGAGAGCCCACATTTCATTCGCTTCTTTTTCGGAACGTTCATGATCATATCCAAGAAGATGAAGAAGGCCATGGGTAATGAGCCATGTGAGTCTGTCATGAAGGGATGTTTTGAGGTTATCTGCCTCCCGACTGGCAGTTTCAACTGAAATAATAATGTCGCCGAGTTCTTTAATGCCGATACTCTCCACCACACTTAAGGGATCGCCCCCATCGTCAAAGGAGAAGGACAGTACATTGGTCGGTCCTGTTTTATCTCTATAATTACTGTTAAGCCAGCTTATTTCTTTATCATCGACGAGTAAAACAGAAACACTGTGATTAGCCACCTTATTCTGCTGCAGAAGCCACAGCGTACGTCTATGCAGAAGTTTAACATTAATACGAAAGGGTGCAGGATCACAGTTGACGGCGATATGGACGCTCATGGCTTGATAGTTTATTTACCGGTGGATGATTTTTCGTAGGCGCCAATGATTTTCTGAACCAGCGGATGTCTTACTACATCATGCTTTGAAAAGTTGCAAAAGCGGATTCCATTGATATTGTGAAGTATATTTTTTGCATGCAGGAGTCCGGATTGTTCGGATCGTGGCAGGTCGACTTGGGTCACGTCACCGGTGATGACTGCAGATGACTCAAATCCAATGCGGGTGAGAAACATCTTCATCTGTTCCCTGGTCGTGTTCTGGGCCTCATCGAGGATGATAAAGGCGTCATTTAAAGTGCGACCGCGCATAAAGGCAAGGGGGGCTATTTCGATGATTCCCTGTTCTATGTAATCAGCGCTCTTGTCAGGGCCAAGCATATCACTGAGAGCATCGTACAGGGGGCGCAGGTATGGATTAACCTTCTGTGCCAGATCGCCTGGCAGAAATCCGAGTTTTTCACCGGCTTCAACAGCTGGTCTGGTAAGAATTATTGATCGAACCTGACCGGTGCTGAGTGCTGAAACTGCCATGGCAACAGCAAGATAGGTTTTACCTGTTCCGGCAGGACCAATCCCGAAGACGATGTCGCTGTTACGGATTGCATCAATATAGCTTTTCTGGTTTTGGGTTTTTGGCGAAACAACACGGTTCTGTGCCGTGATATAGACCTTGTCGAGAAAGATTTTGGAAAGTGTGGCCTTTGGGGTTGCTTCGAGAACCTGAAGTCCAAAAGCAAAATCGGAAGTATATACTTTGAAACCCCTAGTGAGCAGATCGTAAAATTGTTTCAGAAGATCCGCGGCAAGGTCAACTTCATGCGCAAGACCACTGATGTGAAGACCATTACCCCGGACATGAATAGTGACACCGATATTCTGCTCAATCAGGTGGAGATTCCTGTTTAATTCGCCGTAGAGAACCCCCGCCTGACTGTTGTCAGGAAATGAGAGTTCCTGACTTTGTTGCTTTGTGGCCATCTGCTGCTTATCCTTTTTGAGCGAGTTCCTCGTCGATAAGTTTTTGGATGGCTTCGAAAGTTCTGTTTTTAAGCTTAATACCATTGACAAAAATAGTTGGTGTTCCAGTTACACCGGCGTTCTCAGCGTCGGAGAGGTCTTTTTCAACTTTTTCAGCTATTTCATCAGATTCCAGGTCTATTTTGAATTTTTCTAAATCGAGATCAAGTTTAGTGGCTATTCCCAGGATGGCCTCAGGACCAAGATCGGGCGCTATGGCAAAGAGTTCATCATGAAATTCCCAGAACTTCCCCTGTTTACCAGCAGCAAGAGCTGCTCGGGCTGCGGGTTCAGCATATTGATGAAAGCCGAGAGGCATGTTTTTCAGGATGATTTTGACGGTATCTGGGTTATTCTCGAGCACCTGCTCAAGTAGTGGCACCGTAGTGCTACAATGGGGTCACTCAAAGTCCGTAAAAACAACCAGGTTGATTGGGGCATTAACATTACCGAGGAATGGGGAACCGGCGGTGTCTACTTTGACGATAAAATCTACAGCAATGTCAGTGAAGCTGTTGTCTTTTTCATTGATTAGATATAGTCGTTCTCCTCGGGGGGCAATGTCAATGGCGGAGACCCCGGCACTGAGCCCGATCGTTCCGAGAAGCTCTCCGGATGATTGATATACCAGGACTTGAGATTTGTTGGTAAGGATAAAAACCTTCTTGCCATCAAGTGAGTAGACAATGTCAAGGGGTTTGGCCGGGAGTTCCCATTTGCTTTCAACCTGGAGCTGAACTTTCGCAGCATCTGTGGCATCGGCAGCAGCTATAGCCGTAGAACCTGATAAGGAAAGCAAGAGTAAAGCACTGGCTGCAATACACTGTTTGTATGTCATCGGTACCTCAAATATTTCAGAGTATGGATATCCTTGTCAGTGTCCAGGACTTTTAAGAATAGTACTGAGACATTCTGACAAAGGTGAAATGAAAAAGACAGCTTTAACCGTCATTTCCGATAAAACAGATAATAGTCCCTGTGGAGGGGTTTGGCAAGCACCGGTGTAAAATTTACAGTTCGGCCTAAGGACATATCTGTAAATTTAAATTGGGTTTTTTAGCATAAGATACGTATCGGACTTGACTGTGGAGAGGATGTGAATTAATTACTAACAGGTTCTCTTATTCATTATTGATGATTATGATGCTGTTTGTGTTGTCAACGCGAGGGTGGCGGAATTGGTAGACGCACTGGTCTTAGGAACCAGCGCCTTGTGCATGGGGGTTCGAGTCCCCCCTCTCGCACCATTGTCATAAACCAGAAATCCTGGATGTAATACTTGTAATGGAACTATAAATAGGTGTCTGACGTAAAATATACATGGTCGGGCTAAAATTTTATAAAGGATGGACAGAATGGATGTAGTTGTAGAAGACGTCAGTGCACTTACTAAAAAGCTTACCATCACCCTTTCAAAAGATGGGGTACAGAAAAAACTGGAAAAGGCCTATGGTAAACTCCAGCGTGAAACCAAAATGAAAGGTTTTCGCCGTGGCAAGGTTCCCAGAACAGTAATTATAAAACATTATCAGGGACAGGTTGAGGCTGAAGTTGGTGAGAAGCTGGTGCAGGACAGTTATTTTGATGCCATTGAAAAAGAAAAAGTAGATCCTGTTGTACATCCTGATATTTCTGAGCCCGTCTTTAATGAAGATGGCAGCTTTACCTATGTTGCACATATTGATGTGCGTCCCGAGTTTGAACTTGGTGAATATAAGGGCATTGAGGTTGAAAAAGTATCCAGTGAAGTGAGCGATGCAGCAGTTGAGGTCGAGATTGCTGAGCTTCGGCGCGACATGGCTCCTCTCAAGTCTGTTCAGGATAGAAGTGTTGAAAAGGGTGATGTGATCATCGTTGACTTTGAAGGCTTCCATAACGGGAAAGCCATGAAGGAAGTCAAAAATGAAAACTACTCGGTGGATATTGGCGCGGGCAAATTAAGTCCTGAATTTGAAGAAAAACTTGTTGGGATGAAACATGGTGAGGAAGCAAGCCATGAGGTAGAGTTTCCTGCCGAGTATGTGAACCCTGTTCTTGCTGGCAAGAAAGTTGAATTTCGGGTGAAGGTAAAAGATGTTAAAGAACGAGTCCTTCCAGAGTTGAACGATGAGTTTGCCAAAGATGTTGATGAAAAATATAATAGTTTCGGTGATCTTGAAAATGAAATCCGCGAACGTCTTCAAAAGGCCAAAGATGAACAGGCAGAAGGTGATACAACTGATCGCATCATGCTGAAACTTCTTGAAAACCATGTTTTTGATGTTCCTGAGCGTCTGATTCGGTTTGAAATTGAGGAGATGATCAAAAATACTGAGAAGAGTCTTGAGCAGCAGGGGATGAATCTTGAGTCGGCTGGTATTAATCGTGATGAGCTGGCGGAACAGAGTAAAGAGACGGCTGAAAAGAGGGTTCGGGGTGATTTCATTCTTAAGAAAATTGCTGATACCGAAGACATAAAGGTCAAGGATGAAGATCTCGATCGTGCCTTCCAGCGTATTGGTGATCAGTACAATATGCCCATTGCTCAGGTTAAAGAGTTTTTTCAGAGTCGTGATGACCTGCTTCCCTTTATGAATGAAATTTTAAATGAGAAGATACTGACCTTTCTTCGTGAAAATGCCACTTTCGTTGAGGCGGCAGCTGCTGACAAAGAGGATACTACCAAAGAGCCCAAGGAAGAGAGTGCTGACTGATAAGGTGCGGCACAACGATGTGCCCTGTATATCTTTGTAAACACACGACTGCATTAGCCTGGTTCAGGTTCTTGCAGTCGTCTTTATTTGAAGGAGAGTAATATGAATCTAGTACCAATGGTCGTGGAGCAGAGCCCGAGAGGTGAACGCTCTTTTGATATTTACTCGAGACTGCTGCGAGAAAGGATCATTTTTCTTGGAACCTCGGTTGGAGATGATGTGACAAATTCCATAGTCGCTCAGCTTCTCTTTCTTGAGGCGGAAGATCCTGATAAAGATATCACTTTTTATATCAATTCTCCAGGAGGTTCTGTTACCGCAGGACTGGCAATCTACGATACCATGCAATATGTGAAGTGTGATATAGCAACGCTCTGTATGGGACAGGCGGCATCAATGGGAGCATTGCTGCTTGCTGCAGGAACCCCTGGGAAACGCTATGCCCTTCCAAATTCACGGATAATGATTCACCAGCCCATGGGTGGGTATCAAGGGCAGGCAAGTGAGATAGACATCCATGCAAAAGAAATTCTCCGGATGCGTGATGATCTTAATAAAATACTGGCTAAACATACCGGACATACTGTTAAAAAGCTTAAAAATGACACAGACCGTGATAATTTTATGAGCCCCGTCGAAGCTAAAAAGTATGGGATAATAGACAAAGTTCTTGATAAACGAATGGATCCTTCCGAGGAAGAGTAATATGGATGATATCGAAACGAAAGACCCTAGTTGCAACTGTTCTTTCTGTGGTAAGGAACAGGGCGAGGTTGCAAAACTCATTGCCGGTCCAGACGTTTTTATCTGTGATGAATGTATTGACCTCTGCAATGAGATTGTCAAAGATGAAGAGGCGGCTGAAGTATCAGATAGTGATGATTCTCAGAGAGCAGCCTTGAAACCCATGGAGATTAATGCCCATCTTGATGACTATGTTATTGGTCAGAATTATGCCAAGAAGGTGTTGTCTGTTGCGGTTCACAATCATTATAAGCGTATAGAGGCTTCAACTTCGGATGACGTGGTTGAGTTGCAGAAATCCAATATAATTCTTATTGGACCGACAGGTAGTGGTAAAACCCTTGTTGCTCAGACGCTTGCCAGAATTCTTAATGTACCTTTTTGCATTGCAGATGCTACCACACTTACTGAGGCAGGCTATGTCGGTGATGACGTTGAAAATATACTGGTCAATCTTCTCCAGGCTGCAGATTACGATATAGAACGTGCTGAACGTGGTATTATTTATATTGATGAGATTGATAAAATTGCCAGGAAATCCGATAGCGCTTCACTCACTCGTGACGTTTCAGGTGAAGGTGTGCAGCAGGCCCTGTTGAAAATAATTGAAGGTACCATTGCTTCCATTCCTCCTAAAGGAGGGCGTAAACATCCTCAGCAGGAACTGGTAAAGATTGATACTACCAATGTTCTCTTTGTCTGTGGCGGTGCATTCGTCGGCCTCGAATCCGTTGTAAAACGCAGGAAAGGGAGGAAGTCAATAGGGTTTGGTGCCAAGGTCGAAAGTGATGGGGATTTGAAGATCGGTGATATTCTGGAGGCGGTACAACCTGAAGATCTGTTGAAGTTTGGGCTTATTCCTGAACTTGTGGGCAGACTTCCCGTTATTGCTACTATGAAAGAGCTCGAAGAAGACGATCTGATCCGTATTCTTAAAGAGCCTAAAAACGCGCTTACCAAACAGTATCAGCGACTGTTTGAGTTTGAGGATGTAAGGCTTCGATTTACCGAAGGTGCATTGTCGGCAATAGCTCAGAAGGCTTTGAAAAGGAAATCAGGTGCCCGTGGACTACGGTCGGTGATGGAAGAGGCTATGCTTGATGTAATGTATGAGCTGCCCTCAAAGGACAATGTTCAGGAGTGTGTGATAAGTGAACAGGTGATTAATGACGGTGACTATCCTGTTATACTTTACTCTAATCCTGCTGAAAAAAAACAACTTGAAAGTACAGGTTGATTTAATAATTGCAGTGTAAGGCCAGAATCTGCTGGCTAATTTGTTATACTATTGAGAGAAAAATCCCTTATGGAAACAAGCTTATATCCGCTTATGTCATTGCGGGACATTGTTATTTTTCCGCATATGGTAGCTCCCCTGGTTGTTGGTCGCAGCAAGTCCATACAAGCCTTGGAAGATGCCATGGAGAAACGTACCGAGATCCTTCTTGTTACTCAGCAGGATTCCAAAGTTGATGACCCCGTTGAGGATGAGATCTATAAGATTGGAACTCTGGCAGTGGTAATGCAACTGCTCCGTCTTCCGGACGGCACTATCAAGGCTCTGGTTGAAGGGAAGAAAAGGGCAGAGATCGTCTCGTTTATCCCCCATGATAAGTTTATGCAGGTGGAAGTTGCAGTTCGTGAAGATGTTGAAGGGGATGAACGTGAAACAGAGGTCTTTGTGCGCAGGCTTCGCAAAAAATTTGAAGAATTTGCCGAATTAAACCGTAAGATCCCCCGGGAAGTTCTTAAATCAGTTAAGAAGATTGAAACGAGCGGTAAGCTGGTCGACGTGATTAGCTCGCATCTGCCCTTGCAGTCAGGAGAGAAACAGCACATTCTTGAAATTGACTCAGTCACAGCCCGAATAGAAAAAGTGCTTGAGTGCATCCATCGTGAGATTGAATTGGCTGAGCTTGAAAAAGATATTAATGCCAGGGTGAAAAAACGAATGGGCAGGACTCAGCGGAATTATTTTCTTGGTGAGAAAGTCAAGGTTATCCAGAATGAGATTGGCCAGAATGAAGAAGGGGTCGATGAGATTGGAGAGCTTGAGCAGTCACTTGAAAAGAAAAACCTTCCCAAAATAGTAAGGGAAAAGGCTGTAAAAGAGTTAAAGAAGCTTCGTAGTATGCCGGCAATGTCTGCTGAGACAACAGTGGTAAGAAATTACATTGATTGTATTCTTACTCTGCCCTGGAATAAAAAATCAAGGGCACGGCTGGACATTGAAAAGGCTGAAAGAATCCTAGATGAAGATCATTATGGTCTTGAAAAACCTAAAGAACGCATACTTGAATATCTGGCTGTTCAGGCTCAGGTAAAGAAGTTGCAGGGCCCGATTATTTGTCTGGTGGGGCCTCCTGGAGTTGGTAAAACAAGTATTTGCAGATCCATTGCAAGGGCCATGGGAAGGAAGTTTACCCGCCTGTCTTTAGGAGGGGTGCGTGATGAGGCAGAGATCCGTGGACACCGGAGAACCTATGTCGGGGCAATGCCCGGTAAGATTATCCAGGCAATGCAGAAGGCAGGAGTTGCCAACCCAGTGTTCTGTCTTGATGAAGTGGATAAAATGAGTACCGACTTCCGTGGAGATCCCTCTTCTGCCCTTCTTGAAGTACTTGATCCTGAACAGAATAATGCCTTTAATGATCACTACCTTGATCTTGATTACGATCTGTCAGAGATTTTCTTTATTACCACTGCCAATAACCTTGAGGGGATCCCATTGCCTTTGCAGGACAGAATGGAAATCATCAGGCTTAATGGGTACACTGAAGAGGATAAGCAGAAGATCGCAGAGGGTTACCTTATTCCCAAACAGTTGAAATTAAATGGTTTTAAGGAGGATGATATTGCTCTTACCAGCGGCGGGACTTTGGAGATTATCCGCCGGTACACTAGAGAAGCTGGTGTTCGTAACTTTGAGAGAACCATTGCATCCGTTTTTCGTAAGATAGCTCGGGATCGTCTTAAAAAGAAATCAAAGACTGCAAAATATAAAGTTACCGCAAAGGGAGTGAATAAGTATCTTGGAACTCCTAAATTCCGTTTTGGGCTTGCAGAGGAACGCAATGAGGTTGGTCTTGTAACTGGACTTGCCTGGACCTCTGTTGGAGGTGAACTGTTGCAGATAGAGGCAACGTTGATGCCTGGAACCGGAAAGATGACTGTTACCGGAAAATTGGGTGATGTAATGCAGGAGTCAGCACAGGCAGCCCTTAGTTATGTCAGGTCGCGTGCCATGCGATTAGGGCTTGAACCTGATTTTTATCAGAAACTTGATATTCATGTTCATGTCCCTGAAGGAGCGGTTTCCAAAGATGGTCCTTCAGCAGGGGTTACCATGGCGACAGCATTGGTGTCAGCTATCTTAAAACTACCTGTGAACCATGAAGTCGCGATGACGGGTGAAATAACCTTGCGTGGCCGAGTGCTTCCCATCGGTGGACTTACCGAGAAACTTCTTGCTGCCAAGCGTGGTAATATTAAAACGGTTCTGATTCCAAAAGAAAATGAAAGAAATCTTGCCGACGTTCCTGCAAACATTCGCAAGAGTCTGGAAATACATTGTCTTGATAATGTAGACCAAGTGTTGGAAAAATCGCTTGTATTGAAGGAAGGGGAGGTGTTGTTCAAAGATGTTCCTCTTTCTTCTGTCTACGGCGATTTTACAGTGTCTTCACATAATAGTCCTCATTGATCTTTTTTGCTTGACGCTTTATGGGGATCTTGGTAAAAAGGTGTCCACGATTGAGGGGGGCGGTTAGCTCAGCTGGGAGAGCATCGGCCTTACAAGCCGAGGGTCACAGGTTCGATCCCTGTACCGCCCACCATTCAATTTTTTATTTTATCTAACTTGGAGCGGTAGTTCAGCTGGTTAGAATACCGGCCTGTCACGCCGGGGGTCGCGGGTTCGAGTCCCGTCCGCTCCGCCAGATATATTAAGAGAGGTTTCAGGCAATCAGGCTGAGACCTCTTTTTTTTTGTTTTTTTCGACAGGAAATTATTGGTTCGGGGCAAATGTGTTACACCCTTCAAGGGTCCCTTTGCTAAGGCCATTAACGAACCAGCGGGCACGCTTGGCAGAGGAACTGTGGTTGAAGGCGTCCTGGGCTGTGTAGCCCTCGTCAGTCTGTTCCAGCAGAAGGCGACTGACGGCATCAAGAGCATCATTAATGGTATCTGTTTCGACAACACTGTTGTCCATGCCGGTGTGTTTGGCCCAGATGCCTGCATAACAATCTGCCTGCAGTTCAAGTTTTACCGAAACCCTGGATGATTCACCGGGTGACATTTGTTGTTGGGCCAGGTGTGCTTTGCTGGTTATGCCGATAAGATTTTGTACATGATGTCCGACCATATGGGCAATAACGTAAGCCTGGGAAAAATTGCCGGGTGCATCGAGCTGATTTCTCAAATCCTGATAAAAGGATAAGTCGATAAAAACCTGCCGTAAAGACGGGCAATAAAATGAACCTGTGAACGTTTTGGAGACACCACATACTGAGTCTATCTGCTTACTAAACTTAATGACTTCTGGCTTCAGGTACCGCCCACCTTTTTCCGTGAAGATTTTATTCCAGACGTCCTCAGTGTCCGAGAGAACACTGTCTATAAAAATTGAGAGTTCCGTCTCCTCAAGGCTGAATTTCCTTGAAGGAGTTTTCTGGTCCAAATTTGATTCTTGCTCCGGAGAATTACCGGAAAACCACTCGGCTGTGATTCCAAAATAAATGAAGACGGCTATAAGCAGTAAAATCGCAATGCTCAGGAGCTTTACTCTTCGTGACTCTGAAAACGTTTGTATCTTTGTTACATAAACATTGAGAAGTTCAGGGTTCCAGCGCATAGTATTTCACGTTACCCTAGTTTGTTTTTGAATTTCTCGTTTACCTGGTAGACAAACGAGAGAACTTCGGCAACGGTCTGGTATAGCTCGGTTGGGATTTCATCACCAAGGTCTATTTTGGATAGTATTTCTACTAGATTGGCGTCCTCCTGGATATGTACCCCAGCTTCTTTGGCTGTCTCTATGATTTTTCTGGCGACCTCACCTTTCCCCTTGGCAACCACCTTTGGCGAGGTTGATGTTTGAGAGTCATAAAGAATGGCAACGGCCTTTTCAAGTTCATTCTTTTTCATGTAATTCAGATAGTTGTGTCGAGTATGGACTCTCCATGGGGAACCAGTTGCTGGATAAGGTCATTTGTGGGGTTCTTTGCAGTCTCTGTGACTGTTACTCCCAAGACGTCAGCGGTAGTAATTATTTCATTTAAATCCTGCTTATGGTCAGCTATGAATTCTTTTTTCTCTATGGAGTCACACCCAAAACGAATATAGAGACCCTCTTCTGTATGAAGAAAAATAATTTCCATGTCACCAAGCGGTTCCAGGCTCAGATGGAGAGAAAAACGTAATGGTTTGTTGAGTTCCGGCGAAGTACTTTCACTATTGTCTCTTTCCACCAGAAGGTAACCATTTTCAAGGAAGGGGAGTGGTAGTGGAAATATAAGCAGGTTTTCGGAGGTCAGCCGCAGCTGTGCCAGCTGATATAGCTCAAGGGTTCCAAGAAGTCTGTTTGCGCTGTCCGCAAGCTCAATGCCCTGTTTCATCGTACTTGCTATTTCCAGCAAGGCAGCCTTCAGTGAGAGTACAGCTTGATTTTGTTTGCCGTCTGCAAGCAATGCTTCCAGAGAAAGACCCTGGCGGTTAATGAGTTGTTTTAAAATGTTTCCGAAATCCAGACTGCCAGTCGGAGTTTGTTGTAGGTTATAAAAGTCACGCAGGCCCTCCTGTGATGAAGGGCTGAGCTGTTTTAGTAATGATGAATCTTCGGGTTTGAGGAGCGCCTGGAATAGACCGGTAATATCAAGGTTTTTGCCAAGAAGAGTAAGTGTCTTTCCAAAAAACATCTCCGGTGATTTGGAAATTATTTTCAGCTCAAGAAGGGGAGCTGTGGATAAAACTTCAAGGTTTAGCTTGGTTCCCGTACTCAGTGTGACTTCATCGCTTTGGGCAAGTATTTTGTTATTCAGGATGTCAAGATAATAACGATTGTCACCGACAGGCTCGAGTACAGTGGCAGTAAATGTCTGGCCGGGCCGACTCTGTTGCTGAAATTGTTGCCGGCCTTCGGCGTCTCCGGTTGCAGAACTGACAGGCTTGACGGCTGTTAGTGCATTAATGGTATTCATAGTACTTTTTCGGTAAAGGTGAACACGATCTTAATGCACAACGTAATATTGGGTGGAGAATAGTTATCCGGCAGTCTGCACTTTTTGGCGTAGCTGGTTACGTTGTTCCTGTAAACAAAAGGAGATTATGGTGTCTTTGTCTTTGGCTGAGATATAATCAAAATGAAAAGAAACCTGAAACTGGCCTTTGCGAATGCGCTTACTTCGTACAACGTGTCCTGTGCAGCCAATTTTTTCATGGTCACTGTTTAATGTCAGGGTGAGAGCGATTTTATGTCGGGTCAAAGGTTCTTCCGGAAAAATCGCCAAGGCTCCGCTACCAGAGAGGTCTAGAGTTCTACCTTTAATTGTCCATGGTTGTATCGTAGAGTCTGGAGATTCTGGGGAAAATCTGGCAATGATTTCAGTTTTAGCATTAACCCTGAAAAATTCTCTCAGACTTTCAGGATTAACTTTATTTTTGGCTGTCAGTTCAAGGGTGCGGTCGCCATTTATTTCTATGATTTTTGCTGTCAGAGTCAGTGCTGTATCTCCAGCCTTGATCGAGACAGGACAATGCTTGTTGAGATCAATATTTCCCGGAAGTTTCCTAGGCGGAAAAACCAGGAAAAAATTTGGCGAGTGAGATTCTTTGTAGACACAATTCATCCGAATGGTCTGGCCATCAACGGTGGAAATGTCGATTTTAGCGGCCTCACTGTCGACCAGTTTCTTAATTGTTTCTGATATTGAAGCAGTCAATGAAAATTCCTTTTAACGTCCTTTTACTTTTACTTTCAAACGAAGAAGGCGCCTTTGGGCAATCAGGCAGCATCCAATGATTGCATCTTGGTCTTCATCTTCTATTTCATCAAAATGATAAGCCGCATCCCAAAGTTTCTCGGTAAGCTGGGAAATACGAACAGGAGAGGCCAGTGTTTTAACAATGGTGGTTTCAGTTGTTGGTAGAGCTATTTCGAGCCGAACCTGAGTATCTTCAGGAGGAGATTCGGTAAAACTGGCACGAAGCCCGGAGCCACTCAAGTCAACGGTGGTGCCGGATATGGTCCACTTATCTTTTTCACTGCCGAACTCTTCAGGCACCACTGATCGCAGGAGAATGGGAACAGTGCAGTCAACCCTGAAATATTCACGCATTTGATCGTGACTGATGATTTTTAAGGCCTGTATTTCAAGTTCCTGTTCATCAATTATCTGTTTAATCGTACCTTCTATGGATACACTTTGCCCCCCAACATCCAAGTTGATAAGACAGGTAGTATCCTGATCAATCTTTTCACATGGGAGGCTACCTTTTTTAAATAGAAGCTTAAAATGATCCTCTTGTTGCTTTTTTAAAACGCAAAGGATTAGAACCCTGTCATCCGAATCTGTAACCGGCAAAAAAAGACGAACTGGTTTTGTATCAGATATATCAGTGAGAAAAGAGTTGGTGTCTGTCACGGGATATCCTTTTTTGGTAAAGAGAACACTGTGAAATAATAATCAAATCTACTTGTCATGGCCTCGTAAAATCTGTCGACTCCTTCATTACGCGCCCTTGGGGTGCAAATCTCTTATCTTTGTCACGTACAGCGGTACGTCGGGAAGGTAAAAAAACGGTGCCAGGATATGAAGTTTTTCGGATTCTAAGTTCACCTGTAAGTCCATTATGTTTGAAGTCTTTTTACGAGTTTATTATCTGTAGTTTACTAGAATATCATTTATACATATATCAATCAAGAAGGTATCTGAATAAAAGGAGAACCAAATCTTGTGATCACACCTGAGAAAGTTGTGCAGAATGTGGTTGTGATGATGGGAATACATAAGAATATACCAATAGTGGCATCGTCATGTATATTTTTAACTTTTATTCGAGGGTGTCAACAACAGACCAATACGCAGGGTTCGTTGTGGAAGGAGGGTAATTAGTGCGATTCGGCTTATACACTGCTGGTGTTACGATAGCCAGCAAGGCCGTTTTGGCCTTTTTTTAATTTTTGGATATCCTCATTGAGGAGTGTTTTTATCGTTTTGGCCTTTGAAGTGACTTTGTCATATGCATGTATGGCTTTGTCAAGTGTTCGTTGATATTCGCCTACAAAGGATTCGTTAAGTATTTCAGATCCCGTATCGCTCATGATTTCAATTATAAAAGCATCATTAGCCATCTGCTTTTTTCGTTGTCCCTGTAACTGCTTGCATTTCTCAAGTATTTCTTCGGGAGACAAATCTGAAATCCTGTCGCTGAGATCTGTCGCATTTCGTATAAGCTTTTGATAGTATAATATGCTTTCGTGAAAGAGATCTTCCGGGGTTTTCATAGTCATACGGCTGCCATTTTTGGAGTTGTCTCTCCGGAGTTCTGTTTCTGCCCATTTTGGATTTCAATTGCTTCTGCCCACGTTGCACGAAGTTCACACAGCATACTGCATGTGTTCTCTATTGGCTGGGAGTCGTTGTGTATGTTGGCTTGGGTCAATTCCTTTAACATATAGGCATAGAGTGCATCTAGGTTTTTAGAAATCTCCCCGCCAATCTCATGGTTGAGGGAACTTGAGAATTCTGAAATGATTGCCATGGTTTTTCCGATATATTTACCCTTATTTGCCATATCATCATTTTCAATGGCAAGCTTGGCCTGCTTACTGAATCGAATGGCCCCATCATACAACATAATGAGTATCTGTTCAGGAGTGGCAGTTGAAATCTGATTATCCAGGTATTGATTATAGCCGTTCATGTGTTAATCCCTATTCAGGCTGCTGATGGACGCAAGTTGTTGAGTGAGAAAATCACTTTCCGCATTCATTACACTTACCAATAGCTCCATGGCATTGAATTTAGACCTTAGCGTTTCTTCGCGTTTTGCCAGGCGGAGTTCTGATTGTTCGATGCGATCATCAATGCGACTGATATTTGAAGTAATGCTTTCGGTTCGTCCTGCAAGCAGACCGTTGGTTGAGTCTGTGAGGCTTTCAAGGTAGTTGTTGAATGAGGTTGCCAACCCCCCGGTACCACCTTCTTCACCAGCCAGTAGAGAAACGACACTATCAATATCCTGGGCGATGGCTGCGTCCAGGGTGTCAGTGTTGAGCGTAATTGTTCCATCTTTTTGTGTCTCAAGACCTAGCTGTGAAAGAGCGCTGAAGCTTCCGTTATTATCTGTGTAGGACGTTAACATATCCTGGAGGTGACGTTTGATTGAATTCAAGCCAGAGTCACCACCAAGCACTCCACCGTCACCGTCACCAAAGGTTGACTGGGCAGTAACAAAAGAAACAACGTCGTTATAACCATCAATGAAAGATCGTAGATTTCTGGCAATTGCACTGTCATCTTTGCTGATGCTGATACTCGTTGTGGTGCCAATTTCAGCATTCAGCAGGTCAAGTGTTACTCCGGGTATGGCCTCTGTAATAGTATTGGAGTCAGAGTAGATGTCGAGTCCATCAACTACGATATGGGCCTGAGTGGCAGGCTGGGATACTTGGAAATTACTGAAGGATTCTGTACCACCAGTCAAAGCGCTGCTGTCAACTGTAAAGGCGCTCCCAACGGTCTGGCCGGTAAACGTCAAACGATAGGGGGAGGAAGTTCCGTCATTAATTATGGAAGCAGAGATACCTATGTCAGCAGCATTTATTGCAGTCATAAGCCCTTCAAGGCTGTTGTTTTCGCTTGTTACGTCAATACTGTGGTCCACACCGTCAACTGAAATGATCAATGTTCCCGTACCCAGAATGGGATCTGTTTTGGAGGAGAAACCTATATCATTTCCAGCACCATCAACTGCATTGCTGTAGCTTTTTTGTACCTGTGCCAGGGATTGCACCTCAACCTGGTAACTGGTATCCACCAAGGCGTCATTTGATGCAGTGGCACTTAAGAAATCCTGTGAACTGGTGGAGAGCTTTCTGCTGAAATATTGTTCACGATCTCCAAGGTTTTGGATATTATCAAGAAAGCCATTGAGCTTTCCGTCAAATTCCTGGAAGGCTGACAAGCGGTTGTTCAACCAGACCTTGTCTGCTTCCATTCTAGTCAATGGTAAACGTTCGGCCTCCATTATTGCGCCAACAAGGGCATTTGTATCCAGTCCAGTCGCAAGACCACCAAAAGAAATAGCCATAATTATCTCCAGGTCAATAGCAGTTGAGCGTACAATCAGCTCACTGTATCAACAATATTACCTCTGAGTTCATTGAGGGTTTTTGTCAGTTCCATAAGTTCTTCAGGAGGGATCTGACGGATCACTTCATCGGTTTCAGTATCGACTACCTTTACCACCAGTTGATCTAAATCATTATTTTCAAAACGGACGGAATAGACACCATTTTCTGTGAGTGCTTTAATCTGGCCAAGTAGTTCTTCTGGTTGGGCAGATTTTGCTGAGGATTGTTCTGATGCGAGTTCCTCAGGTGCCTCTTTCACCTGCTTTTTTACTCTGTCTGTTTGTTCAGCTGCCTGCATCGGCTTGGGGCTCGTAACAGTGCTGTTTAATGCATCAATATTCATGGTCTACCTCCCTGTAGATTGGTGAACAGGCAGGAGCCGACCCCTGTGGAGGTCGACTCCTGTGGTTAAGGTTTGACTATCCAAGCAGTGACAATGCAAGCTGAGGAGCTTGATTTGCCTGGGCAAGGATGGAAACTCCAGCCTGCTGAAGGATATTCTGTTTGGTCATCTCTGAAGTTTCCTGGGCGATATCAGCGTCAAGAATACGTGAACGGGCTGCAGAAATGTTTTCAGAAATATTCTGCAGATTGGCAATGGTGGATTCAAAACGATTCTGAATAGCACCAAGGTCGCCACGTTCGGCATCAATGGTTCCAAGGGCTTTGTCGATTACATCAATAGCCTTCTGGGCACCATCAACAGTTGAGATATCAATGGCATTTACAGTCTCAGCATCAGCAGAGACGATGTCACCGGCTAATGTTCCGGAGACAACGCTACCACCAGCAACAGCAGCGGTGGATGATACAGAAAAAGAACTTCTGGAGGTAAATTCAACGACGCCGGCTACTGAGGTGGAGTCGGTACTAGCTAGTAATCCTTCGGTGTCGAGAGACGCTGCTGCACCACTGAGTCCTGTTACAGTCATCGTGGTACCGGCCCCTGTGGAATTGACTGCATCAAGGATCTGGATATCTTTTCCATCAGACTGCGACAGTGTCATACCGGTGGTGGTAACTTCTGCAGTAATGCCGGTTTTACCAGAAACATCATTGATGGCCTTTACCATACTAGTAAGATCGGTTGCATCTGTGATATTCGCACTAATGGTCTGCATATTGGCATCTGTGGTACCGATATCAAAACTGATAGTACCAGCATCACTAATGATAACATCTGCAGATGTTTTGGCAAATGCTTCCACACCAGAGTCAGCCGTGGCATCATTTACAGCCTGGGCAACAGTCTCAGCAGTATCATCTGCTACCACAGCAATATCGGTGGAACCTTTGTAACCAGCCACGGAAAGGGTCTGGGTGGTAATACCGTTACCACCGGCATTGTCTGTAGCCGCTGCAGTAGCAGCACCAGCACCTGTGGCGGCGGCAGCAGTGTTTCCTTCTATGGCATAGCGACCAAGATCGAGGGTGTTCATTGAGCCGATGGAGACAGAGATAGTCTCGTTGGCATTGGCACCAACCTGAAACTTCGAGTTGGTAAAAGAACCATCAAGAATGTTCAGACCGTTGAATGTGGTTGTACCTGCAATACGATCCATCTCCTGCTGAAGCTGGTTCACTTCTGCCTGGAGCGCATCACGATCGGCAACAGAGTTTGACGCGTTTGCTGATTGAACAGAGAGTTCGCGCATACGCTGTAAAATATTAGTACTTTCCTGCATGGCACCTTCAGCAGTTTGTGCTAAAGAGATACCATCATTTGCGTTACGGGCTGCCTGATTCAGACCGCGGATCTGCGAGGTCATACGATCGGAAATTGCCAGTCCGGCAGCATCGTCTTTGGCTGAGTTAATACGCAGACCAGATGACAGACGTGTCATTGATTGAGACAGTGCTGACTGAGATTTGCCCAAGTTACGTTGAGCGTTGAGAGACATTACGTTTGTGTTAATAGATAAGGCCATGATATTCCTCCATGAATATTCGTTTTGGCTAATGTTCGGGCATCCTTGCCCTGTAAGTACTGTTTACTGCTTGTTTTTTGTGATTTTTTGTTACACCTCCTTTTGTTTTTTTGTTTACAAGTTCATTATCGGGTGTATGAAAAAAAAACTAAAGGGAAAAAATCTTTTCGCCCTTTGTTATTTGTCGGCACCTCTTAAGAGATACTTTAGAAAAAAATATCATTTTTTAAAAAAAATTTCAGGCGATCAGTAGTTTGTTGGAATTATATAGGATATTAAAAAAGTAAAGATCCCGTTATCTGTGAAAACAGATAACGGGATGCTGACGTCGCTCCAAAGGAGGGTATTTATCTTTTGTTTACTTTATCCTTGCAATAATTGTAGTGCCAGTTGTGGTGTCTGGTTTGCCTGGGTCAATATTGACACACCTGCCTGCTGCAAAATATTCGCCTGAGTCATCGCAGATGTTTCCTGGGCAATATCTGCATCTCGGATTCGCGACCGTGCTGCAGTCAGATTCTCGGCAACATTCATCAAGTTTGAGATGGTTGATTCAAAGCGATTCTGCAGGGCACCAAGATCGCCACGCTGGGCATCTATTTTTCCAAGAGCAGCATCGACAATCTTGATGGCATCGTTTGATCCTTCAACATTACTGATGTCTATCTCTGTGACAGCTTCAAAGCTGGACAGGATATTGTCGGTGGTTGCAGCATTATCAATAACACTGCCCAGAGCATTAGTGACACTTGAGGAGGTGGTGAAGGAATCCTGTGAGGAGAGTTCGATTTCTCCTGAAATAACAGTCCCTTCGCCGATGGCGAGAGGTTCTGTGTTTCCGTCAGGTGTTACGATGTTTACTCCACCACCACCAGAATTGGTGAAATCACCAAGTATGATATCTTTACCATCAGGCTGAGTGAGAGTAAGTATTCCACTGGATACTGTGGCAGTAACACCTGTTACACCACTTTGGTCATTGATAGCTGTGGCAAGAGGTCCAAGATCTGTTGTGGTTACGCTGGCGCTGATGGTGGCGGTTGTACCACCACTCCCCACAACAAATGATACTATGCCATCATTGGTGAGGCCGGAGATTTCAGTTGTGGTTCTTGCTGTGGCGGATACACCAGTACCATCGGCAGCATTAGTGATGGATGCTGCAATAGTTTCTGCCGTTGCATTGGCCGGAATATCAATGTCCTCACTCCCTGACGATCCTGTTATTGTAAGTGTTTGGGCTGCTATGGTATTTGTTGTGGGCGTTCCTGCTGTTGCAGGAAGTGCCGAACCGGTTCCCTGGTTAGCAACACTGTTGGGGGTGTCAACAAAGTATCTGCCGAGATCGTCGGCGGCCATGCTGGCAATTGAAACACCTATTGTCTCGTTGGCGTTTGCTCCTACCTGGAACTGCTGAGAGACGAAGGTGCCATCAAGAATATTGAGTCCATTGAAGGTGGTTGATTGAGCTATTCTGTTCATTTCAGCCTTAAGCTGGTTCACTTCAGCCTGTAAGGCACCCCTGTCTGCTGCAGAGTTGGTTGCATTTGCAGACTGAACAGACAACTCACGAATACGTTGTAATATGTTAGTGCTTTCCTGCATGGCCCCCTCTGCGGTCTGAGAAAGGGAAATTCCGTCATTGGCATTTCGTGCTGCCTGGTTCATACCTCTGATTTGTGAGGTCATCCGGTCTGAAATGGCGAGTCCGGCGGCATCGTCCTTAGCCGAATTAATTCGTAATCCGGAAGAAAGGCGCTCCATGGATCGTGCCAGGTCATTTTGACTTTTAGCAAGATTACGCTGGGCATTTAATGAAGGTACGTTTGTATTGATTGTAAGTGCCATTTATTATCCTCCTTGAAAGGGTGTCTTCGGCGTCAATGTCAATCAGTTTACAAACGTAATGTGGTGTTCTCTCGAATGTTCCTCGCAGGTAAAATACTTGTCGTCAGGGATCTCTTTTTTCTTTAGCTGCAGGTGAAGAAAAAGGATTATTCAAAGAAGATGGCGTTGTAAAATTTTTGTGCCTTATTACGTTATTGTATCTTTTCAGCTTCTTACGAGCTTGTCAAAGAGGAATATGTTGATTTGTGCTGAATTTTAAGAAAGGAGGAAGCTTGACAATATTTTTCAAAAAAAAAGCCGGACAATAATTGCCCGGCTTCTACAAATTACAACTTGCCAATTACGCAGGCAGGGGTGTCTTGGGTTTATATTCAGTGTTTTCGAGAATAACTTGGATTGCCCGATTGGTTTTTGGTGAGAAGAATATCGGTGCGACAAGGTTTAATGTTATTTGCTGATCCTTGGGGACGGTTACCACAGAGAGAACATAGCAATCATCGTTGTCTGAAATTTTGAGGGCATTTTTAATAGATTCGTCAGGCTCAGCTTGATAATCTAGGAAAAAGTTGCTGGGATCTGTTATAACAAATGCAATGGCCGGATCATCTGCACTTTGGATCCAGAAGAGAGGACCTTCCTTTTTGTTCGGCATGACGATAAAATCGTGGAGGGTGGGGAAGCCAATCATTCCAGCGGGAAAATGAAGCAAATTATCAGGATCGTACTCAACTTCACCGAAACGTGTGTTTATGGTTCTCATTTGTCTTTCTTCTCTTTTGAAAGGTTAGCGCTCAGAGAATTAAGGGCATCCATATCCCATTGTATAGCAGTTTTATTCTCTTCAGTAATACGGTCGTAAACTTCCTGTCTGTAGATTTTGCGCTCTTTAGGGGCATCTATTCCAATACGGATACCTCCACCTTTGATTTCCACAATTTTAATCTTAATATCGTCACCGATGATAATACCTTCACCGGCTTTTCTGGTAAGAACGAGCATTTTGCTCTCCAATTAGTGTACATCTTATCATCTGACTCCATTACCTGATTAATGCTATGATGAATGCAGCAGATTGTCAAATAGTGAGTTGATATTTCTAGAAATAATCAAGGATTGAGATTTTGGAAACCTTGGCTGTTATACTCAGTGCAGCCTGGTAGGCAGTTTCCTGTTGAGCTATCTCATTATACACTTCAATTGCATCGGCATCCTGATAGCGGGATATTATCTGCTGAAGATCAATTCTGACATCTTCCTGATGCATAATAGCTGAATCTACCCTTGCAGCACGGTTACCAAGCTGACTGCGGCGACGCCTGCCTTGATCAGCAGCAATTTCAAGATTTTCCATGTTCTGCTGAAGTCCACCACCTGCTCCAAGGGGATCATCAATATTACCAGCTCGTAACGCCTCTTCGGTTCGGGTCAGTACACTTAATATGTCAATCCTACCGGGATCAGAAGCATAGACAGCAGGAGGGGATGGGCCACCAGCCTGCATAACTGAATTATCAATACCCATGAAAAGATCATTACCCGTAAGATTGGATTCCAGTTTCTCGCCGGGAGTTATCTCAAGTTCTGTTGGATTGGGTGTCCCCATGTAGAGATATGGCCACGTTGTTGAATCAGCGGGATCGTATGGTGGGTTGGGATTCAGAAGGTCTACCGGTGGATTGGGGTTGTAATTAGGGTTCTCAATAAATGGTTTGGTATTTTCTGCGTATCCGGAAAAGATATATTTTCCATCAACTATTGCATTGGCAGAGTCAAGCATCTCCTGTTTCAGGTTTGCTATCTCGTCAGCCAGCACCTCAAGATCTGCATCGGACATTGCACCGTTAATTCCGTTGATGGTAATCTCTTTGGCGCGCTGTAAGGTGTTTTCAATGTGGTTTAAATGGCCATCGGTGGCAGCCATTTTATCACTGGTAACACCCATTGTTTCAATGTACCTGTCTGTATGCATAAGCTGAGTACGGGAAGTGAGCACCGGTCTTATGGCAGACGGGTCATCAGACGCTTTGTTGAGCTTAGTACCAGTTGCACCCATAATACGAAGATCTTCGAGACGGGTGGTAACACGGTTAAGATTGGACTGCAACATTCGATATGTCGTTCCTTCTGTAGCCTTCATTATCTATCTCCCTGTGAGGCAGTTAGCGCTTCAACTGGATAAGGGTTCCCATCATTTCATCTATGGTGGAGAGGAATTTTGCTGAAGATTCAAAACCTCGCTGGTACTGGATAAGATTTATCATCTCTTCATCAAGCGACACGCCTGATTGGCCATCTCTGAGGTTCTGAAGCTGAATCATTGCATCTTCTGCCCCGCCGAGCGCCAGTTGATTTTGATTGGACTCAAGGCCGATGGAGGCGGTCATCTTGCCGTAGTAGGCACCAAAGTTGTCTATGCCGTCAATGAGGTAGTCTTCACCGATGTTTGATATGATCAGAGCATTTCTGTTATCACCCGGGGCTACCGTGTCTGGCGGCACAGGTGCTTGAGCTGCAGCAATATGGTTGGAATCAGATACGATAACGGACATATTGCGAGCTGCATCCTTCCAAGGGTCTGAAGCAGGAGGAGGAGGCAGTGGATTTGGGGGGGAGAAGAAGTCCCGTCCGGTAACTGAGTCAAGACCAGCACCAGCAGCATGGGCAGTATTTACGGATTCTGTTACTTC
>JALSMA010000027.1 GCA_026988015.1 Desulfobulbaceae bacterium
ACTCAAAAAGACTCTTGGATTTGTACAATTGGCCCTTTTGGTAAAAATATTGGCTAAATTTACGGACTGGCTCATGCCAGTAAAATCCATTCAGCTTGTAGCTGGATGACTTATTGAGGAAGCTCTACTTAGTCTTTTTGTTTAAAAAAATAACAAAAAAGGGGGCTTTTCGCTGGTAGTAGTAATCAGTTGTATTGCCTCCCTCCCGTTAACATGTTTCACACGCAGTATATTCTGACTGTTTTATGAAAAACTCACTTATTATGCTATGGGTAAGGGCCAAACTGTGTAGTTTTAAAGCCATGGCGATCTATATGGGGAAAGAGAATGAACAGTACAACTGCTCAAGAAAGGGGCATATTTTTCAAATTATCTGTAATTATAGTTTTTTTGCTATTGTTTTCCATATTTGCAACACTTTGTATTGAAGGGGGACTGCGATTTTATTATCGTGATATACTTTCCACCGCTGATGGAACGTCCTATTTTTCTTTGAGAAGTCAACATCTGTTTAACGCCGAGCTCAATGGGTGGCGTTTTAGAGGAAAACACTTTGAAGAAGTTCCTGATGAGAGATATCGTCTAGTGGTGACAGGAGACAGTTTCACCTTTGGCCAGGGGACCTATCCTGCTGAAAAACGATTTACTGACCGGATGGATCTTTTTCTTAATAAAAAAAAGGAATATCCGGAAATAGAGGTTATCAATATTGGGATCTGCGGTTTTGATTTGACAAATCATTTTAAGTTTCTGCATTTTGTGGATGCCATAAAACCTGATTATGTCCTCTATCAGTGGTACGTAAACGATATGGTATATCGTCACGATCCTTCAAAGTATCTTCCCCTTCCCCTGATAAAGAATAAAAATATTCATACTTGGTTGTGGCAGCATTCTGCTCTGTACTATCTTTTGCAAAGATGGTATGGAAGTTACCAACTGAAAGTAGGGCCCAAGGTGGACTATCAACAGTATTTGATAAATCTTCTTGGTAACCCGGAGGGCAAACCTGCAAAAAATGCCCGTAGAATACTGGGAAAACTGATTGACCACTACAAGGAAAAGGAGATTCCCTTTGGAATTGTCCTGTTTCCAAGTTTTTACGGTCCCATGGATCAATATAAACTTGGGTTTCTTCATGAGCAGGTCCTGGAAGTGTGTACTGAAAAAGGTGTTGAATGTCTTGATTTGTTGGATAATTATCAAACAATAGACAATAAAAGGCTATGGGCTAATGACTTTGACCCACATCCCAGTGCTCTTGCCCATGAAATTGCTGCAGATGCCATAAATGAGTTTTTTGCATCTTTTTGGCTGGCTGAGGCACAGGAAAAGAGTGCTGAGTTTTCGACAGAAAGTGGAAAGAGCAACAATTCCATTTCAGAAAAAAAGTAATTATTATGAACTATTCACAAAATCGCGTATCTGGAACAATCTGGCCCTGGCAAAACCGGGAAGCTGTTTATGGGAAGGTTCTTCCATCACTGCTTTTCTCACTGACTACTTTATTGATAGCTTGGGGAATTGGGACTTTCTTCTATAGCTCCGGTCACCTGAACGTTGCGGTGCTGGTATTTGTCATTTCAACATTCGTGTTTATTGCCAGCCGTATTTTCCCGAAGCTGTATTGGACAATAGAATCTGGTTTCCAGAAGTTATCCGTTTTTGTGGGCAAGGGGCTTACTTTGTTATTTCTGGTACCATTCTTCTACATTTGTTTTCCCATAGGAAAGCTGGCGCAGATCCTGAGAAAAAAGGACCCAATGCACAGAGTTCTCCATCCGGAAGCAGTTTCATATTGGCAGCAGTGCAAAGAGACGTCTTCACAGGAAGATTATAAGAGGCAGTTTTAATGAATATTCTCGGAATCAGTGCCTATTATCATGATTCAGCTGCGGTGCTGGTTCAGAATGGCCGAATCGTTGCAGCCGCGCAGGAAGAACGTTTCAGCAGGATCAAGCATGACTATGAGTTTCCATTGCAGGCTATTCGTTACTGTCTTGCCGAAGGCGATATCTTAGAAACAGAACTTGATGCGGTGACATTCTATGATAAGCCAATACAGAAATTTGCCAGAATAATGGAGACGTATTTCAGTACTGCTCCCCTTGGTCTTGAATCTTTTTTACAGGCAATGCCTCTCTGGATACGACAGAAATTGTGGATTCCCTACAAGATAGAGAAGGGATTGGCTCAGTGCGGTGTGGGATGTAAGCAGATATATTTTGCTGAACATCATGAATCGCATGCTGCTTCATCTTTTTATCCATCACCTTTTGATGAGGCAGCCATTCTGACTATGGATGGTGTGGGGGAGTGGGCTACTTCAACCATAGCAATTGGTCGTAAAAACCGGATTAATATGGTCAAGGAACTCTGTTTTCCACATTCTCTTGGACTGCTTTACTCAGCCATAACATACTTTACCGGGTTCAGGGTAAACTCTGGTGAGTATAAACTTATGGGTTTGGCGCCTTACGGTGCTCCAAAATACGTTGATAAAATATATGATAATCTTCTTGATCTGAAAGATGATGGTTCGTTTCGGTTGAATATGAAATATTTTGGCTATATGCACAGCCTGCGCATGACCAGTTCTTTGATGGAAGAGCTTTTTGGTGGTCCGCCACGCACCCCTGAAAGTTCCATTACTACCAGGGAAATGGATATTGCTGCCTCCATCCAGGTGGTTACTGAAGAAATTGTTATACGTATGGCGCGCCATACAAGAGAAATTACAGGAATGAGGAACCTCTGTCTTTCCGGCGGGGTTGCTTTGAATTGTGTTGCAAATGGACGTCTTCTTCGGGAGAATATCTTCGATGATATTTATATCCAGCCCGCCTCCGGTGACGCTGGCGGTGCTTTGGGTGCTGCGCTCTTGACATGGCATCAAATTAAGGATAATCCACGAAGTACAAATGATCATGATACCATGGAGGGGGCGTATCTTGGACCATCCTTCCCTGACGAAGAGATTGAGGCTTATCTCGACCGCAATAAGTATGTCGCGACCAAATTTGAGGGCGCGGACTGGAGTAATGAAATCGCCAAACGTATAGCTGATGAGAAGGTTATAGGGCTCTTTCAGGGGCGAATGGAGTTTGGCCCAAGGGCTCTTGGCTGCAGGTCTATTATTGGTGATGCTAGGTCGACTGAAATGCAGGCTACTATGAATCTTAAAATAAAATACAGGGAATCTTTCCGCCCCTTTGCCCCATCCTGTCTTGAGGAAAGAGCCGCAGATTATTTTGATCTGGACTGTCCGTCTCCCTATATGTTGATTGTAGCTGATGTCAAAAAAGAGAGATGCCTCGTCGCTGAGGAAGATAAAAGTGTCCCATTTGATGATCAGATAAACCAACTACGTTCGGATATCCCTGCGATCACACATGTGGATTATTCTGCACGCATTCAAACAGTTACTCCTAGAACCAATAAAGGGTATTACGACATTATAAAGGCTTTTTATGATCTCACCGGGTATGCAGTCATCATAAACACCTCTTTTAATGTACGGGGAGAGCCTATTGTTTGCACTCCTGAGGACGCGTATCGTTGTTTTATGCGTACAGAAATGGATTGTCTTGTACTGGGATCTTATTTGCTTGAAAAATCAGAACAACCCGATTTTGAAGATGATGAAAACTGGCGTGACAGTTACAAGCTTGATTAATATGCAAGACTCTTCCGAGTAAAAGTGAAGGAGCAAAAGAATTTTTTTCCAAGAGAAAAGAGGAATACATTAATGCATTTTCTGAAACATGTCGTCTCCCTTATAAAAGAAATATTTCAATTTGCATGGCAATATAAAGTTTGGTGGATTGTTCCAGTGCTGTTTATTTCACTTGGGATTGGCTTTCTTATCGTTGCTGGTGAAACTTCAGCCCCATTTATTTACACGCTCTTCTAAGATCTATTTAACAGAATGAAAAAAATCCTTATGATTTCGCCACAACCTTTTTTTCAGTGGCGCGGGTCCCCCATTCGTGTAGGTTTTAATCTCCTTGCCCTGACCAAGCTCGGCTATGAAGTTGACTTGCTGACTCTTCCAGTAGGAGAGGATCTTGAGATTGAGGGAGTACGGATTGTCAGGGTGGCTAATCCCCTTGGAATTAAAAATGTGCCCATAGGCCCTTCTATTCCAAAACTTTTTTTTGATTTGTTGATAGTACTAAAGGGTTTTTTTCTCTGCCTCAGGAACCGATATGAAGTGATCCATGGAATTGAAGAGGCCGGAATGATAGCAGTACTGCTCGGCAAAATGTTTGGTGCAAAGGTGATATTCGAGAAGCATTCTGACCCTTCTTCGTACAGGAAAGGTCTTGTGCGTAACGCGATCATGGGGGTGTATTCTATGGTTGAGCGTATGGCTGTGCGATTTGCAGATGCTGTGATCGGCACAGGACCAGGTCTGGTTAGCCAGATTAACTCCATGGGGACAGGAACCCGTACTTTTCATATCTATGATATTCCATCCTCACTATCTGAACCAGAATCTCATAATGTTGAGCAGCTGAAAAAACGGTTGCAGGGCAGTAACAATGAGATTTTGGTCACTTTTGTTGGATCGTTTGCTGTGTACCAAGGAGTTGAGTTGTTGTTTGCTTCTATTCACCATGTAATCCGAATATGCAGGCGACTGCGCTTTATTGTAATTGGTGGGACTGATTTTGAAATTGAGGAAAAAAGGGAATTGCTGATACGAGAAGGACTTGAAAATAATGTCACTTTTCTTGGTAAAATTGCTCCTGATCTACTGCCAGATTATCTTGCTGCATCTGATATCCTCCTGTCACCTAGGGTGTCAGGGGTAAATACACCCTTGAAGATTCTTGATTATATGAAGGTTGGCAGGGCAATTGTTGCCACTGATGTAGAATCAAACAGATTGCTGCTTGATGAAACAACAGCAGTTCTTGCTGCACCTGAACCTGAAGATTTTGCTAATGCTATTGCAACTCTAGCTATGGATGAGGAGAAAAGGGCAGCCCTTGGGGAAGCCGGGAGGCATCTATACGAAACGCGGTATAATTTTAAGGAGTACCGCCTGCGCCTTGGTAATTGTTACGCGTATGTGTTGGACAGCGGCAGTAGGTTGTAGCAACGTTATCCTGCAAAGGCTGGAAACAGCGCCATATAAAGAAAAATATCGTAAAAGTCACATGCCGATGGTAGACTGTCTTATTCCCCAAAAGCTGGATAATAAACATAAGCCAGACTTAATTCACGTAGAATAGATTTATCTAAGGAAGAATACAATGAGTGGAAATCTTTGTCAAATACCAGCTGGTACTCCGGTACTTATTACAGGTGCTACCGGATTTACCGGCATTGAACTTACTAAAAAACTGGTGGCTGCAGGACTATCGGTAAGTTGCCTGGCAAGAGAATCATCAGATTTACAGCCCCTTGATGGGCTTGATATTAAGTGGTTTCGGGGAGATGTCTTTGATGAAGCGGTGATTGCAGAAGCAGTGCGGGGCCAGACGTATGTCTTTCATCTTGCCGCAGCGTTTAGGGATGCTAAAAGCAGTGAAAAGGATTACTGGAACGTCCATGTAAAGAGTACCCAGCTCATTGTGAATGAAGTTTTGAAGAACTCTGATTTCAAACGCTATATACATATTTCCACCATAGGAGTTCACGGCCATATTGAAAATCCTCCAGCAACTGAAGAGTATGCCTTCAGTCCCGGAGATGGTTATCAGAGGACAAAACTTATGGCGGAACAGTGGCTCAACGAGTTTGCTGCAGAAACTAAACTGCCTTATACCATCATTCGTCCGGCGGCAATTTATGGACCGGGTGATCGGCGCCTGGTCAAGCTGTTTAAAATGGCGTTGAAGCCCTATTTTTTACTGCTTGGAAAAGGGAAATGCATGTATCATCTGGTTCATGTGGATGATCTTACAAATACCTTTATTGTTGCGGCAACACATCCTGCAGCTCAGGGAGAAACTTTTATTAGTGGCAGCAACGAACCAATAGCTATCGCTGAAATAGGGGAAATTGTTGCAAAACATTTTGGGAAATCGTTTAAAATATTACGCCTGCCCATTGGCCCCTTTTTTCTTGCCGGTGATATGTGTGAGGCAATTTGCAAACCATTGGGGATAGAGCCACCTATTTATCGTCGTCGGGTGGCATTTTATTCAAAAGATCGAAACTTTGATGTCAGTAAAATGCGCAATATTCTTGGCTACAGTCCTAGGTATACTAACAGGGAAGGTATTATTGAGACGGCTGATAGTTACGCAGAAAAAGGCTGGTTGAAACCATAGAAAAATTTATTATCTGTGGCAACAATGGTTGAGGTCAGTTATCTTTTACAGGGAAAAATATGAAGACCATTACAGTTCTGGGCAATAACTCTGGGCGCAATGCAGGAGATAATGCAATTCTTGGCAATCTCCTCGATGATTTTGCTCTGAAACGTTCCGATATCAGGTTTAAAATACCTACACTTAGTACACGTTTTATTAAGAAAAGCTTTGGTCATCATCCTGTTGAGCCCATTGGCATGATGCCGTGGAATCTCTGTCTGAAAAATCTTGGGTGGCCCATGTATAGTGCCATGACCAATACCGACATGGTACTCATTACAGATAATATTTTATTTGACCGCAAATTCAACAATCCTTTTGTTAACAATCTCAAATCAATAGCCCTCTTTGCACCATTTTGCAAAAAGAAGAGCATTCCCATTGTTTTTTATAATTCTTCAATTGGTCCTATAGACCATGAGGTTGGAAAAAGTGCTCTTCAAAAGGTTCTTGACAGTTCCCCCCTTGTGATAACACGTGATGTGCAGACCAAGAGCCTCATAGAAAATCTGAAGCTTAATCACCCCGAAATTGTTGTTCATGCTGATTGCGCCTTGAATACTGAACTTCCCTCGGAGCAGCGTTTGGACGAAATAATCGCTAAGGAGAATTTGTTCAGTAATCCAAAAGGTACTATTGGACTCAATGTGAATGCCTATATTGATAACTGGAGCGAAACCGGAACATTGAATAGGGAGAAGTTTTGTAAAGTTCTTGGTGGTACAGCTGATGCACTCATAGAAGAACTTGGTGTGGATATTCTTTTCACCGTCAGTCAGATTATGGACATGAAGGTCACCCGAGAATGTGTCGCGCAGAGTCGGAATCAGTCCCGAATTAGAGTCGTTGGAAACTGTGATTATACATTTCAGGAATTAACCGGATTGCTGAGTAAGGTGGACGTTCATGCAGGTCTGCGCACCCACACCCTGATATTCTGTGCCGCTGTTGGTACGCCACCCATCTCCATAAATGCTTATCCGAAGAGTGCCGGTTTTCTCCGCACAGTTGGGATGGGGGATTGGACCATCGATTTTGAGGATCTTTCAGTGGACAACCTTAAATCGCTGCTTGCTAGGGCTTGGAATGAACGGGAGGGTTTGTGTGCTGCTATGGAACCTATTGTCAAAACTGAAAAAGAAAAGGCCAGAGAAAGTGTTACGTTGGTGAGTAATTTATTGGATTCCATATAAGTGTAACTGACAGTGAACAGCAAAAAAAAACTATTTTTTAAAGGTATACTCAGCCTGTTTTTTTTCTCGATACTGGTTTCCTTTATTCAAGGCAATCAACTGGCAGTGATTTTTTCCCAGATTAACTGGGGTTTCCTTCTACTTTCTTTTGCCCTGTCACCTGTGATGATTGCAGTGAGTTGCTTGAAATGGAAGATGATTCTTGATGCCGGTGGCAGTCAGATACCTTTTGCTGCGCTTTATCGAATTTACCTGATCGGTTATTTTTTTTCCAATATGCTGCCTTCAACAGTGGGGGGTGATGTTGTACGATCATATTATGCTGGGAAAATGATCCAAGACCAGTCTTATTCCGCAATTGCAATTTTTATAGAACGATTCTCAGGAATATTCTTTCTTTTTTTTCTTGTTGTTTTAACCCCGATGCTGCTTCCTGCTCTCTATCAGAGTCTTTATGTTTTCGTCCCTGTTGCAGCTTCTTTTGTTTTGATTATTGTTACCTTCTGGATTGCACGTGTTAAGAATCCTTATATTCTTCCCCGCAAGTTTTTTGTCTTTTTTCTGGCCATTTGTACTAGTGTACTAACATTTGTCAGGTACAAGAAACGTGACGACCTTGTTGCAGTTGTTGATGCTCGATATGGTCGCTTTATGGTCCGTCTCGAAAAGATCCATATGAAATTATTGATGGCTCTGAAAACTATAAAGAAAGATAGAAAACTCCTCTTCCAATTGGTATTACTTACTGCACTGTTTTATGTCCTTACTTGGATTAATGTCTCTCTTGCATTTATGGCCCTGGGAGTTGATCATAAGTTTCTTGAAATTTGTGCCTTGGTGCCCACGATTCTGTTTGTTGCTCATTTCCCTGTTACTCTTTTGGGTAATCTTGGATTTTTTGAGTCTGTGTTTGTCTTTTATTTTCTTCTTGTCTCCGTTCCTGCCCCTGCATCTCTGGCCATGGGAATGCTTTTACGGATGAAAATGCTGTTCCTTGGAATCATAGGGTTTTTTGTTTACATGAAGTATAAACAGGAAACTGGAGATGATTTGAAAAAACTATCTATGAAAACTTAATAAAGGCATTTGTTGCTCCCCTCTTGCTCATTCTGGCTATTATGGAAAAGCGAAGTAGACATTGTCGGAGTTTTTGTTTTACACTGTACTTGGCTGTTTTTTTTATTTTGTCCTGTGTTCCAGGAGATGCTCTTTCCAAAGCAAATAACCCTGTAATCCCTCAAGGTAGTCGATTAAGCCTCAATCAGGCTGTAAAAATAGCATTGCTAAATAATCGTACCCTGCAGCGTTCCCGTCTCAGTCTTAGCTCCAATAATCTCAATGTTAAAATGCAGGAAGATAAGTTTAACATTAAAATCATTCCTGCAAGTTTTGTTAATTACAGTGCAGCAGGTGACGAGTACTGGTCGGCTAGTGTAAAGTTTTCGAAAAAAACAAAAGTTGGAATTTCTGGTTCTGTTACACCACAAGTTGAGAATAACTATGGCACAAAACGAATGTCCATTGGTGTAATGTTGAATGTACCTCTGTTAAGAGGCCTAGGTGTAGAGTCTAATCTTGATGGCTTGCACGGGTCATGGTATGCCCTCGAAACTGCAAAACAGGCCCATTACAAGCAGCAGGATAGTCTGGTTATTAATACTGTTTCAACAGTTTATGATATTATAAACCATCAGAAACATATGGAGTTGTTGGGCAACCAGATAGAGGGGTTAAAGAGACATATTTCTCTCACTGCGGTTAAGGAGAGAACAGGTCTTGCGACGGCGATGGATATGTACCGCGCAGAAATACGGCTCAAAGAGGTGCAGAATCAACTGACTATTATTGAGAAAAAATTTGATAGCCAGACCGATCGTCTGAAAAAGTTGCTTGGCAGTTCTATCCAGGGTGATTTGACAGTTACTGCCTCTATTGAATATGAACCGATTAGTATATTTCTCGATGAGGCTGTTTCCATTGCTCTTAACAACAGGGTTGAGATTGAGCAGGCTTTGCGTAAAAGTACCGAGGCTCAGAGAAAGGTTGCTATAGCCAGGCATAATATCTTACCGATTGTAAATCTGAAACTTGGTTATAAAAGGTATGAGGAAACAGAATCACTTTTTCTTGATGAAGAAGATTGGATAGTTTCTTTAAATGGTTCAGCCGAGCTATTCCGGTCAGAGGAAAGGACTGCTTATGAACTGGCGAATATCAACTTTCAACAATCAAAAATTGATATAGAAAGTAGCCGCGAAGACATTATACGAGAGGTGCGTGCTCAGGTTAACCAGATGAAAAAAAGGGAAAGGCTCATTGCTGACAGGGGGGAACAATTGCGGCAGGCTCAGGGGAAATTGGAATTAGCTCGTTCAAAGTTTAATCATCAGCTAGCAAATAACTTTGATCTTCTGGAGGCGCAGACGCAGAGGCAGCAGGTTAAAGCGGATTTGTTAATTGACACTATTGGATACATCGTTGACACATACAGATTACGGTCAGTCTTGGGTACACTCATTGAAAGATAGATATGTTTTGAGCAGGATAAGAAAAATAATGATACCTGTGTGGCCAGTCCTGCTGTTTGTTTTGTCTATCGTCTTGTCAGGATGTATTTCGTCGGGAGCTGATGCTGATGACCAAGTTGTAACTGAGGTGAAGAAACGGGATTTCAGCATCGACTTGAATATAATAGGTGTGCTGGATGCTGAGCAGTCCCATATGATTTCTTCCGGTATAGAGGGCGCAAACGGTAAAATCATTTACCTGATTGATGACGGTGAGCAGGTTGAACAAGGGACAGTCCTTGTTCGTTTCGATAGGGCGTTGTTTGAAAAAGAGGTGTCAGAACTTGAATCTCATGTCAAAAGCTATAGCGCTGCTGTGAAAGCTGCTGAGCAGGTAGTGGCTTTTGAGGTAAATCAGGTAAAGAGGGAAAGTGTAAGTGCGGAGTATGCTAAAAATGTCGCCATTCTTGAACTGCAACGTCTCGAAAAGGGTGATGGGCCGCTAAAATTAACGGTGCTTAAAGAGGAAAAGGAAAAGGTCGAGCTTGAATTAAAACGTTATCAGTCTTTTCTAGCCGAGTTGGAATCGTTTAAGGAGAAAGGGTTTGAAAATCCCTCTGAAGTGAGTTCTACTCAGGAAAAGGTTGCAGCATATACCAGAGAGCTGGCATCGGTGAACAGGAGGTATGAAACCTATGAAAAACATATTTTTCCAGCTTTACTTGAAAGTGGACGAGCCAAGGTACAAAATGCAGCATTGCTGTTACAGCAAACTGAGCAGGGGGGGAAATATAAGGTAGCAAAAGTGAAGGCAAGTCTCCTTCAGGTAAAAGGAATGTTACAGACAAAAAAAACAGCCTTGTCCAAGGCGAAATTCAAGTTGGCTCAAACAGAAATCAAGGCCCCTTTCAGTGGTATTGTCATTCATTATAAAACTTTTCGAAATGGAGAAAAACGAAAGCCAAGGGAAGGTGATTCTGTCTTTATGAATCAACCTATCCTTTATCTTCCTGATGTTACGAGGATGATAATTAGAACCCAGGCGCGAGAAGTTGACCTCCACAAGATCAGACTTGGTCAGCAGGGACGGATTGTAGTCGATGCGTATCCAGATTCGAAATTGACCGGAAAGTTAATATTCATAGGTTCATTGGCTACAGCAGATGACACTCAAGATAGTTATGAAAAATATTTTCAGGTTGTTTTCAAGGTTAATGAAGAAGATAGACGTCTTCGACCGGGTATGACTTGCCGTATTTCCATTCAGGTTGATGTGGTGAAGGGGGGCGTCTCAGTGCCAGTGCAAGCGGTATTCACTGATGACGAAAAGAATTTCTGTTATGTGAAAAAGAAATGGGGTGGCTTTGAGAAGAGAACAGTGGTGGTTGGACGTCAAAACATGGAATTTATCGAAATCGTTACTGGTCTGAGGATTGGTGAGCAGGTAAGCATGGTCAGGCAGGATATATAGTAATGCTACTTGAGTTTAAGAGAGTATTTAAAAGTTATCAGATTGGTAAAAATAAAATACCTGTTTTGCAGGATCTTGATCTTTTTGTGAATGAGGGAGAATTTGTTTCCATCATGGGAACTTCCGGCTCCGGGAAATCCACCCTGCTACACATCCTAGGTGGGCTGGATACACCAGATGAAGGGACGTACAGGTTTAACGCCAGGGATATGCTTAGCTTGTCCGATGAGGAACGCTCATGGATCCGAGGCCATTGGCTGGGATTTGTTTTTCAAACTTTTAATTTGTTGTCGGAACTTGATGTTGTTGGAAATGTCAGTCTTCCTTTTACATATAGAAAAACCAAACCTGAAAAGATAGCTTCGCATGTTGAACATGCGATTGATAGGGTTGGACTTTTGCATCGCAAGGGGCATCGTCCCTTCGAGCTATCCGGGGGCGAAATGCAAAGGGTGGCAATTGCCCGGGCCCTTGCTGTTAACCCAAAGATGATTCTGGCTGATGAGCCAACAGGAAATCTGGATAGCAGAAACAGTGAACATATCTTAGATTTGTTTCGGGAACTTCATCAGACTGGTACGAGCATAATACTGGTCAGTCATGACGAAAAAGTTGCTGCTGTTTCAGAACGAATTCTTCAGATGGAAGACGGATGTTTACAGTAAGATGATGCCTCAGGTTCTATCTTTTATAATAACTGCCTACCACTCTCTACTCATCCATAAGCTTCGCTCCCTTTTAAGTGTGCTTGGTGTCGTCTGTGGAGTTATGGCCGTGATGATAATGATATCCACGGGAGAAGGTGCAAAGAAAGAGGTTTTGGGCCGGATAGAGCAGATGGGCCTGACGAACATCTATGTCAATGATAAGTTACTCTCTGAGGAGTTGCAGAAACGGGCGGAGAAAAAAAGATCTTATGGGCTATCCCTTTACGATGTTGAGTACCTCAGATCGTTGTCTCCAATGATCGTTAGTGTTGGAGCAGTGCAGAAAGTGGCCTTGACACCAGTTGGTACAGGAATAAATATAATACCAAGCATTTTTAAATGTACCGCGAATTACGGGGAGCTGCTTGGTTTGGACGTTCGGCGTGGACGTTTTATAAATGTTCAGGATTCTCTCAATAATCGGCAGGTATGTGTCATTGGCGGGCTGATGTCCGAGCGGCTTGGTTCGGACGGTCGTGTGGGCAAACTCATCAGGATGGATGACCGTTTATATACAATCATAGGGGTTCTTAGAAAAGTTGATAAAAAACCAGTGAAGACAGCAAAGGTAACAAATCAGAACTTTAATGATACAATCTTTTTACCCTTGAATATCCCACATAATTTGACTAAATTCGGTACCTCGATAGCCCAGCACTCGATGTTGTCTTCCATCGTTGTAGAAGTCGCAAATCGTGAAAATGTTGAACCTGCGGCCCGGCTTATTAACAGAGCAATGGAATATAATCATCAGGGGGTCTTGGATTATGATGTGATTGTGCCATTGGAGCTACTTGACCAGGCTCTTGCAGCGCAAAATATTTTCAATCTAGTTTTAACGGTTATCGCTGCAGTTTCCTTGCTGGTTGGGGGTATTGGTATTATGAATATTATGTTGGCTACAGTCACTGAGAGAAAAAGGGAAATCGGAATTAGAAGAGCTGTGGGTGCAACGCGCAAGGATATTGCGTTTCAGTTTCTTGCTGAGTCGTCTCTTCTTACGATGTGTGGTGGAACAATAGGAATTGCGGGTGGGTTTATATCTGTTTTTGTCATAGAAAACCTGGCTGGCTGGCCAATAGAAATAACGGTTGTGTCGGTCGTTATACCTTTTGTGTTAGCCTGTGTCACAGGGGTCTTTTTTGGTTATTATCCTGCTGTCCAGGCTGCAAAAATGGATCCTATTAAAACGTTGCGGGCTGAATAACTCTTGGTTGTTATTTTTTGTCTGCGGATATATTAAAGGCTATACTGTGAAATTATTCTTTCCGTGTTAACTATTTGCTTGATTTTTCCTGTATGCGCATTGAGTTGAAACGGAAATGCTAATTTTCCAGGATACCGTAAGGTGTTTAAGAGAGTAAATATGGAATTGTCTCAGGGGCGTTTGTTGGAAAATGTGGTGGTGTACCTGATAATTGCCAGTTTGAGTGTGTGCAGCACGTCTGTGATTTCTGTAGCAAAAGAAAACGCATTGTCGGAGGCGGAAAGTGAACCCGGTGTCCTTTTGGAGGATCATAAGAAAGATCCGGCTGGAGAAGGGCAAAATACTGATCCAGGTACTAAACACACTCCACTTGAAGATCCTCCATTTGTGGTGAGTGAACCTTCGGTGAAAGTGGATGAGGGTGAAGGCATAGATGGAATGACCATGCTATATGCCGGTGGTGCGATAGGTATTGCAGCCATAGCCATTGCTGCATTTGCAGGAGGAGGGTCGTCGGGTTCAAGCTCTTCTCCCCCCCCGTCAACTCCTCCTGTCGGACCAGACTTGAACGGCTCGAACTGGTTGGGATTTCTTGACATTAAGGATTCTCGTTCGGTTGGATATCAAAATATATCCGCCACTATCCTGCAAAATGGTTCAGTTGTACAGATCAACACTTCGTCGACGCTTGATTATGCTCATCAGTTCAATGGAAGCATTGACGGCAATGGTTATATGCTCATGTATGATTCAGTGACAGGAGAAGATTGGACTACCCATTACAGTAAGGCCACAGCAGGAACTGTAGATCTGTATGATTATGTAAACGATTTCACAGAAATGGACAGGATGTTGCTGAATCGCTGATTGTGGTTAGACCGAAAAAAGATTGTTTCTTGGGAGTGTCCTTTTTTTGAGTTCATGATAGTTGCCTATCCTGACCAGGTAAACAATGATTTATGGTTTTCTGCCGATGATGGCGTTGTAAAAACTCCTCACCTGATTCGTTGTGCGCCCTTTGGAAAGTGCCCTTGGGGTGAGATCTAAAGTTTTTCGGAGCCTGCGCTTGCCTGCTTAGGCATCGGTTATTTTAACTTTATACGAGCTTGTTACCGATAAGAAAATAAAAAAAATAATGGATACCAATAAAAAAGTAGTATTAGAGTCCGGATATCTTCTTGAAAGAATAGATGATGAGATCACTGTTTATCATCCGATCCTTGCTACGTCGCTTTATCTCAATGAAACAGGAGCATTAATTTGGGAACTTTGTGACGGGGTGCGGTCAATATCAGATGTGATTGATATTCTGGTTGAAAACTATCCTGAAAATGGTGAACAGATTGCTGATGATGTTAGAGATTTAATCAGTCGTTTACTTGAAAAGAACATTGCTGTTTTGCATTGATAACTCATAACCAGGTCTTAATTAGTTTGGAATCCCCCTCAGAATACATTGTTTCTTTCGCTGGCGTGCATATTGCAATAGAATACGAATCCGAAGAAGTCCATGGATTTCTATCACTTCTCTTCGGTGATCTTCAGGGAGTGCCAACATGTGAAGCTGAAACAGTTTTATGGATCACAGTAGCCGAAACCGCAGGAGAATTCACCTTGAGTGGTGTGGGGGGGAATCCTTTTAGCGGGATCCTTGGAATACGTTTTGCTGCTGTGGTGTTTGATGCTGTGATCTTTAATGTGCTTAATAAAAATGATCAAGGTATCGCTTTTCATGCAGGTGCTGTTGCCTATGAGGATAAAATCATTCTTCTTCCGGGTGAAAGTGGTTATGGAAAGAGTAGTATGACAGCGTGCCTGGTGGCAAGTGGATGTTCTTATCTGACCGATGAACTATTTTTTATACCGATAAATGATAATGCACCACGGCTTTCTTTTACCAGGCCGCTCTGTATAAAGTCAGGGTCTGCTGAGGCTATCCTGGATTTGCTTTCAGAACGGTTGCTTCAGAGTGCCCTGAGTGATCAGTATGGCTACGTTATCCCGCATCGTTTATTGAACTCTGACTTCAGACAGATTACTGACTCTCCCTCATTGATACTGATCCCAAAATATGTTGCAGATGCCCCCCTGATTATTGAAAAACTTTCTCCGGCACAGGTATCTACCCAACTTATGACGTGTGATGTCAATGGCAGAAATCTGGAAGCGCATGGTTTTCCACAAGTGGTGGAGATTGCCCGATCAACTCCTGCTTATCGTATTACCTTCAGCTCTTTTGACGGTATTGAGGAAGCTATGCAGGATCTCTTTGAACGTTTAGGCTGGACATAGATAGCGGTGCAGAAAATTCTGGCACTCTGTGCATGCGATGTTGGTACTGCGGACATGTATCTGAAGTTAACAGGGGCTCTTTCTGATTTTTCCGGTCAGGAAGAGTCTTGGGAAAGGCTAATTCACAGAGCAGAACAACAGGGTATTGCACCGTTACTCTATAAGCATATTCGTCATCTTGAGTTTGAGATTCCGGCTAACAGTCGCCGTTTGCTTCAGAACCTGTATCTTCGAAACAGAAGATCAAATACAATCAGGAATAAGGCTGTAATTGAAATTGTCAGTGCCTGCGGTCAAGAAGATGTTGATGTGATGCCGGTGAAGGGTATAGCTCTTTGTAATTTCGCGTATAGTGAGATCGGTCTACGTCCCATGCGTGACATTGACCTGCTTGTTAAAAAAGAAGACATTTTTAAAGCTAAGGAAATATTGTTAGCTCTTGGATATTTAGAAGTTGCCGATCATTCTATACCTTTCGATTACTATCACCTTGCCCCTTTAGAGAAAACCATAGATGGGCTTCCTGTCGGGATAGAATTACATCATAACCTCCTGCCTTTTCATCCACAGTACCCTCTCTGGCCTTTCATGAAGTCTGTCCAGACATCCAGAGAAATTCTTATAAATGAGACAGTAGTTCAGACACTTTCATTGGAGGATACGCTTTATTATTGCTATCTTCACGGTTTTCAGGCTCCTTTAACTTATGAGCCATACAGATTGATGCATGTGGCTGACATAAACAGTTTGCTTGAAAAATATAGTATGGTGTTAAATTGGCATCAACTCAATAAAAAAACCGTTACTCTCTTGACAAGTATTTCTCGGTTTCACTTTCTTACTCCCTGGACCCCTGAAGTCATACAACAGTTGGATGTAGATATCAGAAAAAAACCCCGAGGGGTTGGGCAGCCTTTCTGTGGCTGGCCATTACGGAAGGTACTGGGCTCTGATAGTGGTAATATGTTCAAATTGTTGGTAAATACCATGTTTCCATCCCAGTGGTGGATGCAGCTCTATTACGGACATCAAGAAGGTGTAGAGTATTGGAAGGCACGTTTCTTCTACCATCCTCGGACAATATGGCGCTGGATCAAGATGTATTGGACAGTCCATTTAAAAAACAGAAAAGACAATCCCGGGGGCTGAACAATTGGCCGTAAAAGTCGCTGGGTTAGCCTTTTGGGCTGTTAATGGGTTCGAAAAACCTTGAATAATCTGTATAAACATATGATACTATGAATCTCTGAGAGAGAATAATTGTATCTAAACAAGAAAAAACAAAACGAGGAATGTTGATGACAAAAAATCATGAACCCGCCCAGAAGTGTTCTGAAGTCGTTTCAGTAACTGAGCAATCTACACACGACGCTCCTGCGAACAATGACAGAAGGAATATACTAAAGAAAATGGCAATTGGAACGGTTGCAGTTGCTGGATGTAGTGCGCTTCCCAGTAAATGGACGAGCCCAATTGTCGAATTTGGTGCCCTTCCTGCCCATGCAGTAACAAGTGGAGAAGTACAGGCAGAACCTACCAACACTGATTCAGGTACTGAAGATGGTGTTTACTGGGGCCGTTTCAACGGTAACAGACCAACATGGTACTATAGCAAGACAATGGCGGAATATCCGCAACAGTTTACTGTTGTAATAGATGGTTGTGCAACGGTCGAAGTAACCAGTAACGATGGTCATCGTTTTGAAAGTGGTGACACTATTATCAAACAATCTGATGTGCCCGGCCGTGGTATGGCTGTGATTGGATCAGCTGCTTGTTACTCTAAAACAAGTTACATTCAATACTGATTTGTGATCGCCGGATAGTTTCTTACTGGTTGGCAAATAAAGATCATGAGTAGCACGGGTATGAGGGCTTTGCTAAAGAGTCGTTATACCCGTTTTTTTTTATTTCGCTGTGACTTTGGAGTTTTGTGTCAAAAAGATGAGTTCAGCGCGAGAGCATTCTTCACCCTTCCTGAGGTACTTCACTCCGTGTTAGTGATTAGCTAATCAGCTGAATTCCATTCATCTTTTGTACCGATTGGGTAACCATGAACCCAGTGTCTATTGTGTAGGAAAAGGTAAAGACCATAAAAAATATGAATTTGGATCCAATGTCTCAATTGCAGTAAAAAAAAACCGGAATTATCGTATCTGTTATTAGCCACCCTAA